>NZ_JBEYTI010000078.1:0-15345 GCF_040642975.1 Micromonospora sp. NPDC047548 | reverse complement strand
CTTATCAAGCACCCTGTTGAGTTCTCAAAGAACAACCACACACCATCTAGAAGCTCTACTCCGTAGAACCCCCGTCCGGGGCATTTCGTTCGTCCGTGTCCGCCGCTCTCGCGCCGGGCACTTTTACTACGCTACCCGGTGATATCCGCCGTGTCAAACCGCTCTGTTGCGATCCGCACCACTTCCACCACAATTCCGGGCACCACAATTCGACCGGCTTGCGCCGCTCTATTCATGGCTTCCGACAGGCCGGCCGCTGCGGTCTCCCGCATGCTCGCCCGGTGCCCTGCCGGCGATGAACCATACCCGGTCGGCTCCGCCTCACCAAATCGACCCACAGGTCAATTCGGGGCACCGCCCGGTCCCGGGCTCCGAAGGGTAGGCCCTCGGTCCGGGAAGCTCATCTCCCGCGCTCCGGCCTCCAGGTCTTTCGCCCTGTTTCGTCCGTTCCGCGCTGGCAGAGAGAAAGGTACGCGCCCGGCGAGTTGATCGTCAACTCGGCCGGGCGCGTCCCACGTCACACCCTCGAGCGGCGCGCTATCCGCGCAGCTCAACCCCCGCGAAGGAGCGCTTGCCGCGACGCAGCACCAGGTACCGCCCGTGCAGCAGGTCCTCCGGCGCGACCGTCGCGTCCACCTCGGCCACGCGGGTGTTGTTGACGTAGGCGCCGCCCTCGGCGATCACCCGCCTCGCCTCCTTGAGGCTCGGCACCAGGCCGGAGTCGCGCAGCAACCCGGCCACGTCGGGCAGTTCGGTCAGGTGGACCAGACCGGCCTCGGTCAGCGCGGCGCGCAGCGTCTCCGGCGTCAGGTCGTCGAGCGACCCCCGACCGAAGAGCGCCTGGCTCGCGGTCACGGCCTGGGCCATCTCCCGCTCCCCGTGCACCAGGGTGGTCAGCTCCTCCGCGAGGGCCCGCTGGGCCAACCGGGCGGCCGGCCGCTCGGCGGTCTCCTTCTCCAGCGCCTCGATCTCCTCCCGAGAGCGGAAGCTGAAGTAGCGCAGGTAGCGGGTGACATCCCGGTCGTCGGCGTTGACCCAGAACTGGTAGAAGGCGTACGGGCTGGTCATCTCCGGGTCCAGCCAGACGGCACCGCCCTCGGTCTTGCCGATCTTCGTCCCGTCCGACTTGGTCACCAGCGGGGTGGTAAAGGCCTGCACCGGGCCGGCACCCCGGCGCCGGACGTAGTCGACGCCGGCGGTGATGTTGCCCCACTGGTCGGAGCCGCCGTACTGGAGCTGGCAGCCGTGCCGGCGGTGCAGCTCGAAGAAGTCGTTGGCCTGCAGCAGCTGGTAGCTGAACTCGGTGAAGCTGATGCCGGTCTCCAGCCGGGCCTTGACCACCTCCCGGGCGAGCATCTTGTTCACCGGGAAGTGCTTGCCGACGTCGCGCAGGAACTCGACCACCGACATCTCGCCGGTCCAGTCCAGGTTGTTGACCAGTTGCGCCGCATTCTCCCCGGTGTACGAGACGAAGGGCGAAAGCTGGTCGCGGATGCGCTGGACCCAGCCGGCGACCACCTCCGGCGGGTTGAGCGTCCGCTCGGCGCTCTCCTTCGGATCGCCGATCTGCCCGGTCGCCCCGCCCACCAGCAGCAGCGGGCAGTGGCCGGCGAGCTGGAGCCGGCGGGCGGTGGTGACCTGCATGAGGTGGCCGACGTGCAGGCTGGGCGCGGTCGGATCGAAGCCCACATAGAAGGTGGCCGGCCCGCCGTCGAGCAGCTCGCGCAGCTCGTCGAGGCCGGTCGAGTCCTGGATCAGGCCCCGCCACCGCAGGTCTTCGGTCAGGGAGTCCCGCCCGTGCGGGAGGTTGCTGTCGGTCACGGTCACCGATTCTCCCCCATGACGGGCCCCGGACCGTACCGGGTTTGGCCTCCCGGCCGGTTGACTAGGCTGGCGGCTCCGCGAGGCGAGGAGGAACGTCGTGGAGATGCCGGACCTGACGGGCGGCCTGGTTGCCCTGCTCGGGCTGAAGTTGGACGAGGTCGGCCCGGACCGGGTGGTCATCCGCTGGGAGGTCCGCCCCGAGCTGCACCAACCGTTCGGCATCCAGCACGGCGGCGTGTACTGCGCGGTGGTGGAGACCGCGGCGAGCGTGGGCGGGTCGATCTGGCTCGGCGGGCGCGGGACGGTCGTCGGCGTGTCCAACCAGACGGACTTCCTGCGCGCGGTCCGCGACGGCGAGCTGACCGCCGTCGGCACTCCGGTGCACCGTGGACGCAGCCAGCAGTTGTGGCAGGTGGAGATCACCGACGGGGAGGGGCGGCTGGTCTCGCGCGGTCAGGTCCGGTTGCAGAACCTCACGGTCGGCTGACCGACAACCCGCTGCCGGCGCCCGGCGGACCGGTGACGTGCGCCGTGCGCGGGGGTCGGCGGCACGCCACGTCCCGGCGGTGACCGAGCCTGCCTGATTCGCCAGGAAAGGGGCGCTCGCGCCGCTATCGTCGGCTTCGATGACACCGGCCGACGCCCATCCGACGTGAAGAAGCTCCTCGCCGTCACGCTCGGCGTGCTGTCGGCCATCGGAGGCTTCGTCGACATCGGCGACCTGGTGGCCGCGAGCCAGGCCGGCGCGCGGTTCGGGATGGCGCACTCCTGGGTACTGGTGGTCGGGGTCGTCGGGATCTGCGCGTACGCGGAAATGGCCGGCCGGATCGCGGCGGTGAGCGGCCGGGCGGTCTTCGACCTGATCCGGGAGCGGCTGGGACCGCGGGTCGCGCTGCTCAACCTGGTCGCCTCCTACCTGGTCACGGTGCTGACCCTGGCCGCCGAGCTGGGCGGCATGGCGCTCGCCCTGCAGCTGGCCTCCCGGGTGAGCTACCTGCTCTGGGTGCCGGTGGCCGGCTTCGCCGTCTGGCTGGTGCTGTGGCGAATGCGCTTCCAGCTGATGGAGCGGGTCTTCGGGCTGGCCGGACTGTCGCTGGCGGTCTTCGCGCTCGCGCTGTTCTGGCTGCCCACCGACTGGGGGGCGCTCGCCCGGGGGGCACTGCATCCGGGGGCCGCCGGGCAGGGATGGGAAGCCTACTGGTTCGTGGCGGTGGCGCTGTTCGCCTCCACGGTCAGCCCGTACGAGGTCTTCTTCTTCTCCTCCGGCGGGGTGGAGGAGAACTGGAGCGCGGCCGACCTGGCCGACGCCCGGTCGAACGTGCTGGTCGGCTTCCCCGTGGGCGGGTTCCTCGCCCTGTCGCTGGTGGCCACCGCCGCGGTGGTCTTCCACCCGACGGGGGCCTCGCTGTCGACGCTCGACCAGGTGGCCGCGCCGGTGGTCACCGCGTTCGGCGGGGTGGGGCTGGCGATCGCCGCGCTGGCATTCTTCGCGGTCACCTTCGGCGCCGCCCTCGAAACCGGGATCTCCGCCGCGTACGCGGCGGCGCAGTACTTCGGCTGGCAGTGGGGCAAGCGGGTCAGTCCCCGGGACGCGGCCCGTTTCCACAGCGTGCTGCTGGTCAGCGTGCTGCTCGGCGTGCTGGTGCTGTTCACCACGATCGACCCGGTCCAGCTCACCGAGTACATGCTGATCGCCAGCGCGGTGGTGCTGCCGCTGACGTACCTGCCGATCCTGATCGTGGCCAACGACCGGACGTACCTGGGCGACCGGGTCAACGGGCCGCTGCTCAACCTGCTCGGGGCGGTGTTCCTGGTGGTGATCGTGGCTGCCTCGGTGGCCGCGATCCCCCTGGCCATCGCGACGGGGCTGGGCCGATGAGGCTCCAGCTGGGCCGGCAGCTGCTCGACCGGCAGATCGTCGACTCCGACGGCCTGCTGGTCGGCAAGGTCGACGACGTGGAGTTCGGCGTCGACGCCGACGGGATCCCGTACGTGGCGTTCCTGCTCACCGGCCAGGTGGCGCTCGCCCAGCGGATCGGCGGATGGATCGGCCGGCTCATGGTGGCGGTCGCCGACCGGCTCACCGACGACCCGCCCATGCGACCGCACCGCATCCCGTTCACCCAGGTCGCGCGGATCGACAGTGCGGTACGGCTGCGAACCCGCGCGGACGAACTGCCCTGGCCACCGGCGGAGGCCTGGCTGCGCCGGCACCTGATCGACCGGATCCCGGGAGCCCACCGTGCGAGCGGGTGAGCTGCTCGGCCGCGTCGCGTACGACCTGCACGGCCGGCGGCTCGGCCGGGTGGTGGACGTGGTGGTGCGCGGCGGCTTCCCGGACGGCCGGCTGCGGCTGACCGACGTGATCGTCACCCGACACTGGTGGAGCCGGGTGGTCGGGCGGCTGATCGGGGCGGAGCGGCACCCGTCGGGGCCGTGGGCGATCCGGGTGGTGGCCCGGGCGCTGAGCCGCGGCACCCGGCAGCTCCCCGCCGACCAGGTGCAGCTCCTCCCGCCGGTGCCCGGCTTCCCGTTCGGCGACCCGGCGCGCTGAGTCCCGGCGCGGCCGGGCCGTCGGTGCGGCGCCGGACGGGAGGACCCGGCCGGCGTACGCGTGCCAATTGCCCAATGGGCGGGCCGGCGAATCCTCTCCGGGTCAGGCGGCGGTCTACACCCCGGCGGGCGTCGGCAGGTCGAGCACGTACGAGCCGCCCTCGGGGCGGAACCCGAGCCGGTGGTAGTAGGGGGCGATCATGCCGGGCGGGCTGACCACCCGGCGAAAGCCCCGGTCGGTGAAGAGACTGCTGCGCCGGTAGACGAACTCGCCCGGGGTGAAGTCACGGAACCGCGGGGTGACATAGTCCAGGTCGATCTGGGCGATCCCGTCGGCCTCGGCGTGCGACAGCACCACGCCGACCACCTCGTCGGCCTTGACCACCAGGAACGCCGACCGGTCCGCGGCGTGCGACTCCCAGCGGAACGCCGGGTTGAACCGGGCGATGTCGGCGGCGTGCACCCGCAGCGTGTGCGCCAGGAACTGGTCGCCGACGCCCACCTCGACCGCCTGGTAGGTCTGCTCGTCGTGCCGGGTGGCCAGCATCTTGCGCAGGTACCAGATGTTGATCACGGCGAGCACCACGTTCAGGCCGACCATCGGCCAGACCTGCACCGCGGCGTTGTAGCCGATCAGGATCAGACAGCCGACCAGGTTGAGCGCGCGCAGCCGCAGGATGCGCGTCTGCAGCAGGGACCAGACCAGCAGCGCGGAGCCGGCCCAGCCGACGAGTTCCAGCCAGTTCACCCCGGGGAGACTAGTGGTCGCGCTGGTCAGCCGCCTCGGCGGGTAACTCCAGCACCCACTCCTCGACCTCCGTGCCGCGGCCGGCGGCGTACCCGGAGTCCTCGCCGACCACGACGAAGCCGCACTTGCGCAGCACGGCGAGGGAGGCGCGGTTGTCCTTGGCGGCGCGGGCGTGCACCGGCCGCTGCGGCAACTCGCGCAGGAGGGCGGCGAGCGCCGCGGTGGCGTACCCCTGGCCCCAGCGTCGCGGGTCGATCCAGTAGCTGACCTCGGTGCGCTCCTCGACCGGGAAGGCGACCACGTGCCCGACCACCTCGCCGCCGACGGTGGCGGTGCGCACGACGATCCGCGGGTCGGCACGGATCCGGCGCCAGTGCGCGTCGAAGGCCGCCCGGTCGGCCGGGTCGGCGGGGCCGAAGGCCGCCATCCAGGCGGCCTGCGGATCCTGCTCGTGGGCGAAGAGGACGGGCAGGTCGTCGTCGCGCACCGGCCGCAGCTGGAGGACGGGCAGGTCGTCGTCGCGCACCTGGCACAGCTCGAGGTCGGCGGTCACGCCCCCGGACGATACGCACCCACTCGACAACCCCGGGACCTCTGGCCCGGTGGGCGTACCGTCCGGCCCTGCCGGCGCGGCCCGGCGCATTGGTACCAACGGATGGAGCGGTCCGTGCGGTAGGAGTGGAGGCCGGGGCCATGGCCACGTACGTCTACGGGCCGCCGTCGACCCCGCCACCGGCACGTCCGACTCCCGTTAGGAGGCCCTCCGATGACCGCGATCCTCAACCCGACCGGCCCCGCCCCGCTGATCCCGCCACCGCGGCGGGCGCCGGAGCCGGCGGTGGCGCCCGCGCCGGGCGTACCCGTGGGACCGGTGCTGGAGCTGCCCGGCACGCCGGCGGCGGCGCTGGTGCCGGTGACCCGCGACGGCCGGGCGGTCGGGGCGTTCGGCCTGGCCGGCGGGCGGGTCCGCTACCGGTCGCTGCCCGACCCCGACCAGGTGCTCGCCGCGGCGGCCGGTGTGGTCGCCGCCGCGCTGCTCACCGCTGCGGTGCTGGCGGCCAGCCGGCGCCGGGGCGGTACGGGCGGTACGGGTCTTTGGTCCCGGGAGGGGTCGGTCCTGCGCCTCTGACCGGCGGGACGCGGCCGGACGAGGCTGGTGGTGGAAGCGAAGAGCAGATCAGGGAGGGCCCCGATGCGCGCAACCGTCGTCACCTCGTTCGACCAGCCGCTGGAGATCTTCGACCTGCCCGTGCCGGAGCCCGGCCCGGGCGAGATCCTGGTCCGGATCGAGGCGAGCGGGCTGTGCCACACCGACATCCACGCCGCGCACGGCGACTGGCCGGTCAAGCCGAACCCGCCGTTCGTGCCCGGCCACGAGGGGGTCGGCATCGTCGAGCGGGTCGGCCCGGGCGTCACCGAGCACGCCGTCGGGCACCGGGTGGCCCTGCCCTGGCTCGGCTGGGCCTGCGGCACCTGCGAGTACTGCGTGACCGGCTGGGAGACGCTGTGCGAGTCGCAGCGCAACACCGGGTACGCGGTGGACGGCGCGCACGCCGAGTACGCCGTCGCGACGGCCCGTTACGCGGTGCGCGTGCCCGACGGGCTGGACCCGTTCGAGGCGGCCCCGCTCAGCTGCGCGGGCGTGACCACGTACAAGGCGGTGAAGGTGGCCGGGGTGCGACCCGGCGACCGGGTGGCGATCTTCGGCATCGGCGGCCTCGGGCACCTCGCCCAGCAGTACGCGCAGCTCTTCGGCGGCGAGATCGTCGCGGTCGACGTGACCGTGGACAAGCTCGACCTGGCCACCTCCCTCGGCGCCACCCACACCGTCAACGCGGCCGGGACCGACCCGGTCGAGGCGGTCACCGCCCTGGGCGGGGTGGACGTGGCGATCGTGCTCGCCGCCAGCCCCGCCGTGATCGAGCAGGCGCACCGCTGCCTGCGCCGCGGGGGCCGGCTGGTGCTGGTGTCACTGCCCAGGGACAACGAGTTCACCCTGCCGGTCTTCGAGACCGTACTCAAGGGCATCACGGTGATCGGCTCGATCGTCGGCACCCGGGCCGACCTGGCCGAGGTGTTCCGCCTGCACGCGGCCGGGCGCACCCGGGTCAGCTACGAGGTCCGCAAGCTCGACGAGATCAACGAGGCCATGGCGGACGTGCTGGCCGGCCGGGTCACCGCCCGGCTGGTGCTCCAGCCGTGATCGGCGCCCACCACCCGCCCGCCGGCCCGGCGGCCGGCGGGACCGCCATCCCCGCACCGAGCCCGGAGGGACAGATCATGACCGGCACCGCTCACCTCGACCCGTGGCGCGGCTTCGTCGGCACGGCGTGGCGGGACGCCGTCGACGTCGCCGACTTCGTCCGGGCCAACCACGAGCCGTACACCGGCGACGGGGCGTTCCTGACCGGGCCGACCTGCCGGACCCTGGAAATCTGGGGTGCGCTGCAGAAGCTCTTCGTGCAGGAGCGCCGCCGCGGCGTGTTCGACATCGACGTCGCCACCCCCTCGACCATCACTTCGCACGCCCCCGGCTGGATCGACCGGGAGCGGGAGCTGATCGTCGGTCTGCAGACCGACGCGCCGCTGCGCCGGGCCATCATGCCGGCCGGCGGGCTGCGGATGGTGGAGAACGCGCTGGCCGCGTACGGCTTCGAGGCCGACCCGCAGGTGCACCGGATCTTCACGGCGTACCGGAAGACGCACAACGACGCGGTCTTCGACGCGTACCCGGCCGGCGTGCTGGCTGCGCGGCGCTCGCACGTGATCACCGGGCTGCCCGACGCGTACGGGCGGGGCCGGATCATCGGCGACTACCGCCGGGTGGCGCTCTACGGCGTCGACCGGCTGGTCGCCGAGCGCCGGGCGCGCAAGGCGGCCCTGGACGACCTGCCGTCGACCGACGAGGTGATCCGGGACCGCGAGGAGCTGGCCGAGCAGATCCGCGCGCTGGGCGAGCTGAGGCAGCTGGCCGCCGGCTACGGGTACGACATCTCCGGTCCGGCGACCTGCGGCCGGGAGGCGATCCAGTGGCTGTACTTCGCGTACCTGGCCGCGACGAAGGAGCAGAACGGCGCGGCGATGTCGCTCGGGCGCACCGCCACCTTCGCCGACGTCTACCTGCGGCGGGACCTGGCCGAGGGGCGCCTGACCGAGATGGCCGCCCAGGAGCTGGTCGACGACTTCGTGATCAAGCTGCGGATCATCCGGTTCCTGCGCACCCCCGAGTACGACCAGCTCTTCTCCGGCGACCCCACCTGGGTGACGGAGTCGCTGGGCGGAATGGGCGCCGACGGCCGGCCGCTGGTGACCCGGACCAGCTTCCGCTACCTGCAGACCCTCTACAACCTCGGCCCGGCGCCGGAGCCGAACCTCACCGTGCTCTGGTCGCCGCGACTGCCCGCCGGGTTCAAGCGGTTCTGCGCCCAGGTGTCGCTGGACACCAGCGCCATCCAGTACGAGAACGACGAGCTGATCCGTCCGGCGTACGACGACGACACGGCGATCGCCTGCTGCGTGTCGGCCATGCGGGTGGGCCGGGACATGCAGTTCTTCGGCGCCCGGGCCAACCTGGCCAAGGCGCTGCTGTACGCGATCAACGGCGGGCGGGACGAGCTCACCGGCAAGCAGGTCGCCCCGGCGGCCGCGCCCGTCGGCGGGGAGACGCTGGACTACGACGAGGTGCTGGCCGCGTACGACCGGACGCTGGACTGGCTGGCCGAGACGTACGTGGACGCGCTGAACGTCATCCACCACCAGCACGACCGGTACGCGTACGAGCGGCTGGAGATGGCGCTGCACGACCACCCGGTGCGCCGGTTCATGGCCACCGGCATCGCCGGGCTCTCGGTGGCGGTGGACAGCCTCGCCGCGATCCGGTACGGCACGGTCAAGGTGCTGCGCGACGAGACCGGCCTGGCAGTCGACTACCTGGTCGAGGGCGAGCACCCGACGTACGGCAACAACGACGACCGGGCCGACGAGATCGCGGTCTGGCTGGTGGAGACGTTCGCGGAGAAGCTGCGCCGGCAGCGCACATACCGCGACGCGGAGCTGACCATGTCGGTGCTGACCATCACCTCCAACGTGGTGTACGGCCGGCACACCGGCAACACCCCGGACGGCCGGCGGGCCGGTGAGCCGTTCGCGCCGGGGGCGAACCCGATGAACGGCCGGGACACTCACGGCCTGGTGGCGGCCGCGCTGTCGGTGGCGAAGCTGCCGTACGACGCCGCCCGCGACGGCATCTCGCTGACCGGCACGGTCACCCCGGACGGGCTGGGCCGGACCCGCCAGGAGCGGATCGACAACCTGGCCGGGGTGCTCGACGGCTACACCGACGCGGGCGGGTTCCACCTCAACGTCAACGTGCTGGACCGGGCCACCCTGATCGACGCGATGACGCACCCGGAGCGTTACCCGCAGCTGACCGTGCGGGTCTCCGGGTACGCGGTGAACTTCGTCCGGCTCACCCCGGAGCAGCAGCGGGACGTGGTGTCCCGGACCTTCCACGGGTCGCTGTGACCGTCCGGCCGCCGTCGCCGTCCGGGCTCCCCGAGCCCGGACGGGCCGCCGTGGCCGGCCGGCGCGGCGACGGGTTGACCGGGGCGGTGCACTCCTGGGACGTCTCGGTCGGGGTGGACGGCCCGGGCACCCGGTTCGTGGCCTTCCTCGCCGGCTGCCCGCTGCGCTGCCGCTACTGCCACAGCCCGGACACCTGGTACCGGCGCAGCGGGCGGCACCGCACGGTGGATGAGCTGATGACCGAGATCGCGCGGTACCGCCGGTTCATCTCGGTCGCCGGCGGCGGGGTCACCCTCAGCGGCGGCGAGCCGCTGATGCAGCCCCGGTTCACCGGCGAGGTGCTGCGCCGCTGCCACGCCCTCGGCCTGCACACCGCGCTGGACACCTCCGGCTTCCTCGGCGCCCGCGCCGACGACGCCCTGCTCGACGCCACCGACCTGGTGCTGCTCGACGTCAAGTCCTGGGACCCGGCCACCTACCGGCGGGTGACCCGCACCGGGGCCGTCGCGCCGACGCTGCGGTTCGGCCGCCGGCTGGCCGCGCGCGGTATCCCGATCTGGATCCGGTTCGTGCTGGTGCCCGGGCTGACCGACGCGGTGGAGAACGTCGCTGGCATCGCCGACTTCGCCGCCGGACTGGCCACCGTGCAGCGGGTCGAGGTGCTGCCGTTCCACCGGCTCGGCGCGCACAAGTACGCCGAGCTGGGGCTGACCTTCCCGCTCGCGGACACCGCACCGCCCGCCCCGGAGCTGCTGTCCCGGGTACGCGGCCAGTTCGCCGAGCGGGGGCTGACCGTGTACTGACGGCGCCGCCGTCCGGCGGCCGGCCGGTCGCTGGAGGTGGACGAGCTGGTCGTGCACCGGCGCGCCGACCCGGGACGGGACGGCGACGGATAGCGGACGGTGTCCACCGCTCGCCGCGCGTACCCTGATCGGCCGGTGGCGCGGCCATGGGTGGTGGCCGGCCGGCGCCCCGCGACCGCAGGGGCGGGCGGATCAGCTCGCCGACGACGTCGGGTAGCCGTACAGGTCCAGCAGCCGCACCCGGGACGCCTGGAGCCGGTCCACCACCACGCTCATGAACCGGGTGGTCAGCTGCCGGCCGAGCGCGTCGTCGCCCTCCATCAACCGGCGCACTCCCTCGGCGGTGAACTCGACGGTGGTGGTGCGCCGGACGGCGACCGCGCCGAACTGCCAGCGGTACGGCGGGAAGAGCCAGGACCAGCCGAGCACCCCGCCCGGGCCGATCGCCTCGATGCCGACGTCGCCCCGTCCGGGGACCGGGAAGTCCAGCGCCACCTCGCCGCCCCGGACCAGCCAGAACCGCTCCGCCGGCTGGCCGGCGCGGAACACCCGGTGGCCGGGATGCCAGACCACCGGCCGGGCGTACCCGGTCAGCGGGGGCAGCCACTCCTGCGGCAGCCCGGTCAGGAATGGGTGCTCACGCAGCATGTCCAGCGGGGTCATGGCCTGGTCCTCTTCACCGGGGGTGGGGCCCGGCGAACCGCCGGGCCCCGGTTGTCGGCTCAGCTCTTCCCACCGTGCTTCACCGTGACCGGGATCTCCTGGGCGGTCGGCTCGGTCTCGCCGACCGTCGCGGTGATCTGGAGGATGCCGTCGGCGTACCGGGCGGCGATGGTCTCCGGCGACGGTGGACATCGTCGACCTCCTTGTCGCTAGTCCTGACCCCCATCCCACTCCGCGCCGTCCGGTGGCGTCAGGGCCGATGGTCCCGGGCCCGGCGGGCGCAACGCCTCTGCCCCATGCCGGGCCACAGCGGGACGGTGGCAAGGGGACGGCGTGCCCCGACGCGCGCGAGGTGGGGAGGTCAGCGGTGATGAGGACCGGCGAACGGGGCGGGACGCGGGAGGGCACCCGCGACTGGGCCGCCCCGGTAGGGCTCCGGGCGGCCGAGGCCGCCGCCCGGCTCCGCGCCGACGGTCCCAACACGGTCGCCCCGCCGGCCCGCCGGCACCTGGCCGTACGCGTCCTGCACCAGCTCACCGACCCGCTGGTGGCGCTGCTGATCGCCGCGGCCGTGGTCACCACCGTGCTCGGCGACTATCCGGACACCGCGGTGATCGTGCTGGTCGTGCTGGTCAACACCGCCATCGGCGTGGTGCAGGAGGTCCGCGCGGACCGGGCGATCGCCGCGCTGGACCAGCTCGGCGCGCCCACCGCCCGAGTGGTCCGGGACGGCCGCGACCTGCTGGTGCCGGCCGCCGAGGTCGTCCGGGGCGATCTGGTCCGGGTCGAGGCCGGTGACGTCGTCCCGGCCGACCTGCTGCTCACCGAGGCGAGCCGGCTGCACCTGGACGAGTCCGCGCTGACCGGCGAGGCGGTGCCGGTCGGGCGCACCGCCGGCGAGGAGGCGCTGGCCGGGACGGTGGTCACCACCGGCCGGGGCGCCGGCGCCGTGGTCCGGACGGGATCGGCCAGCGCGCTGGGCCGGATCAGCGCCCTGGTGGCCGGCACCCGGCCCGCCGCCACCCCGTTGCAGCGCCGGCTCGTCGGGCTGGGCCGGCTGCTCGGCCTGGTCGCGGTGGTGCTGTCCGCACTGGTCTTCGTGCTGGGCGTGATCGGCGGCCGGCCGGTGGTGGACATGGCGATCACGGCGGTGAGCCTGGTGGTGGCGGCGGTGCCCGAGTCGCTGCCGGCGGTGGTGACCCTGGCGCTGGCGCTGGGCGCCCGCCGGATGGCCGGGGCGCACGCCATCCCGCGCCGGCTGCACGCCGTGGAGACGCTCGGCTCGGTGACCGTGATCGCGTCCGACAAGACCGGCACGCTCACCGAGGGACGGATGGCGGTGCAGCAGGCGGTGACCGCCGACGGGGCGCGCTACGCGGTCACCGGCACCGGGTACGCCCCGTACGGCCACGTGCACCGGGGCGGGTCGGCGGTGCCCGTACCGGAGGAGCTGCGCCGGCTGGCGCGGGCCGGGCTGCTGTGCAGCGACGCCGCGCTGTCGGCGCCGGACGACGAGCGTCCCGACTGGGGTGCGGTGGGTGACCCGCTGGAGGCGGCGCTGGTCGCCTTCGCCGGCCGCTGCGGCCTCGATCCGGAGGCCACCCGCGCCGCCTGGCCCCGGGTCGCGGAGCACCCCTTCGACCAGGCCACCCGCCGCATGGTCACCGTGCACCGCGCGTGCGACCGGCGGTACCTGGTGGTGTGCAAGGGAGCCCCGGAGAGCGTCCTGGCCGCGCCGCTGGTCGACGCCTCCGACGACGAGGTGGCCGAGCTGACCGCCACCGCCCACCGGCTGGCCGGCGAGGGGCTGCGGGTGCTCGCCGTCGCGACCGCCCTGGTGGACACGGCGCCCGACCCGGCCGCGCCGGCCGGGCTGCGCCCGGTGGGACTCGTCGCCGTCGGCGACCCGCTGCGCACGGGCGCCCCGGAGATCGCCGACAGCTTCGACGCCGCCGGGGTACGGCTGCTGCTGGTCACCGGCGACCACCCGGCCACCGCCGCCGCGATCGGCGGTCAGCTCGGTCTCTGGCGCGACGGCGACCCCCTCGTCCGCGGTGACCACGACGACCCCGCCGCGGCGCCCCCGCAGGCGCGGGTGTTCGCCCGGACCCAGCCGGAGCAGAAGCTCGACATCATCGCCGGCCTCCAGTCGCGGGGACACGTGGTGGCGATGACCGGCGACGGGGTCAACGACGCCCCGGCGCTGCGCCGCGCCGACATCGGGGTGGCGATGGGCGGCGGCACCGAGGTCGCCCGGCAGGCCGCCGACCTGGTGCTGGTCGACGACGACCTGTCCACGGTGGCTGCGGCGATCGGCGAGGGCCGCCGGATCTACGACAACATCCGCCGGTTCCTGCGCTACGCCCTGTCCGGCGGCGTGGCGGAGATCGCGGTGATGCTGCTCGGCCCGCTGTTCGGGCTGGCCGTACCGCTGCTGCCGGCGCAGATCCTCTGGGTCAACCTGCTCACCCACGGCGTGCCGGGGGTGGCGCTCGGCGCGGAACCGGCGGAGCCGGGCACGCTGCGCCGCGCGCCCCGGTCCCCGCAGGAGTCGGTGCTCGGCGGTGGGCTCGGCCGGGACGTTCTGG
The DNA here is from genome assembly GCF_040642975.1 of Micromonospora sp. NPDC047548. Lineage (NCBI taxonomy): Bacteria > Bacillati > Actinomycetota > Actinomycetes > Micromonosporales > Micromonosporaceae > Micromonospora > Micromonospora sp. NPDC047548. The sequence goes on along the minus strand of NZ_JBEYTI010000078.1, from coordinate 1,642 downwards.
TCACCGGCGCGCTGATCGCCGCCGTGGTGCTCGGCGCCGGCGTGGTCGCCGCGGACCGGGACCTGCCCTGGCAGTCGGTGGTGTTCGTGGTGCTGGGGCTGGCCCAGCTCGGGGTGGCGCTGGCGGTCCGGGCGCCCCGCCCGACGGGCGCCCGCCGGGCCAACCCGGGCCTGCTGGTCGCGGTCGCCGGGTCGGCGCTGCTACAGGTCGGCGGGGTGCTGCTCGGCCCGCTGCGCGAACTGCTCGGCACCGACCCGCTCGGGCCGGGTGTCCTGCTGGGCTGCGCGACGGTCAGCGCGCTGCCCGGACTCGCCCTGCGGCTGGCCCGCCGCCGGCACCCGGGCGGCGCGCAGACCCTGCCCACGCCCCGGCGTCCGGTCGACGCGCCGGGCGTCGCCGACCGGCACGACGAGCCGGTCGGCTGACCGGCGGCGACCTCGTCGGCGGGCCGCCAGGCGGCCCGCCGACGAGGTCGCCGGGACGGGAGCGGGACGGGACCAACGGCCCGGCGCCCGGGCCGGCCGTCCCTGTCCGGGTAGCCGGCGGCGGACGAGACTGGAGACGAACGAAGGAGGACGTGATGACCATCAGATCCGGTGCTCCCGTGGTGGTGGGCGTGGACGGTTCGCGGTCGGCCCTGGACGCGGTGCGGGTCGCCGCCCGGGAGGCCGCGGCGCGGCACCGTCCGCTGCGGGTGGTGCACGCGTTCATCTGGCCGCTGTTCGGCATGCCGCTGGGCCCGGTGCCCGCCGCCCCGCCCGACGCGGGCCTGCGTCACGAGGCCGAACGGTTCGTCGCCGACGCGGTGACCGAGGCCGGCAAGATCGCACCCGAGGTCGCGGTCACCGGCGAGGTCGTCGACGGCGCGGCCACCCCGGTGCTGCTGCGCGAGTCCCGGGACGCGGCGCTGGTGGTGCTCGGCCACCGCGGGCTCGGCGGCTTCGCCGGGCTGCTGATCGGGTCGGTGGCCGTGCAGGTCTCCGCCCGCGCCGACTGTGCGGTGCTGGTGGTCAAGGGCGAGGCCCGGGCGGACGGACCGGTGCTGGTCGGCGTCGACGGCTCGGCCCTGTCCACCGAGGCGCTGGGCTTCGCCTTCGAGGAGGCCGCGCTGCGGGACACCGGACTGGTGGCGGTGCACGCCTGGCTCACCCCGACCCCGGTCGGTCCCGGCGACATGCTCCCGCTGGTCTACGACGTCGACGCGCTCGCCGCCGAGGAGGAGCGGGTGCTGGCCGAGTCCCTGGCCGGCTGGTCGCAGCGGTACCCGCAGGTGCCGGTGCGGCGCCGGGTGGCGCATGGCGCGCCGGCCCGGGTGCTGGTGGAGGAGTCCGCCGCGGCGCAGCTGACCGTGGTCGGCGCGCACGGCCGGGGTGCCCTCACCGGGCTGCTGCTCGGCTCGGTGAGCCACGCGGTGCTGCACCACTCGCACGGTCCGCTGGCGATCGTCCGGCACCGCCGCGGGGGCGAAAGGTCCTGACCGCCGCCGTCCGCGCCGGCCGCTGCCCGGCCATCGGCGATCACCTCGTCGGCGGTGTCGCCCCGCCCCAGGACCCGGTAGCCGCCCAGGGTGTGCTCGCTCTGTGGAGTGAAGCCGATGTGCGCCATCACCGGGATGCCGGCGCCGACGATCGCGGCGATCTGG
>NZ_JBEYTI010000077.1:5653-15487 GCF_040642975.1 Micromonospora sp. NPDC047548 | reverse complement strand
GAAACGGAACGTACCCGCGACATCACGTACGAGATAATCATCGCCCCATCCAGCCTATACAAAAGCACCGAAACGGCCAAAGTTTAGGTCAGTGCATATAGGTCACGAACCGCCGAAGGCGGAACCAACCGCTTGCGCGCGTATTGCTTGACCTGGATGACGTACTTGCCTCCACGGATCGGGGTGGGATCATAGGCAACGCAGTCCACGCCGCCGTCCCCGTCGGCTTTGAACAGCTTGGTGTCGAACCCCATTCGCGTAAACAGGTTGTGCGCGAAGTGCTCGAACTCCTTGGGGGAAAACGCCATTAGGTTTGGGCGCTTATCAAGACCGCTAATGACGTCGACCGCTGCGACGATGCGGGGGTCCGCCATCTCGAACTTCATGACTGGCATGACCTCTTGCAGCTCATCTGGATGCCGCGACACGTCGGCTGCAAAGTATTTCTGCACACAAGTTACTGGATCAACCTGCGACAACACTAGAGGTGTGAACTGATCCCGCGTTGCTCGCAAGGTAATCAGGTGAGGGTCAATCGCCTGGCCGGTGCTGCGATCAATGGCATCTACACGACCGTTAAAAACTACGGTGTCGACTACCTTAAACGCGTCTGCGGCGAAAACGACCCGCAGGGCCCGAAGGGCGATCTGGGCGACCAACCGCTGATAGGCCAGGCGGATCTCTGTGATCGGACGCGGCGTGGTATCGGTGGAGTCGCGGGACTTGACATACCGGTAGGTCTTGACCTGGGGGACGATGTCGACATTGGGCAGGTACCACTCGAGGGCCAACAATGTGGAGTCTGGGACGTAGCCGGCGAACCTTTTGCGCGGAAATCCGGCAGGATCCTGAACTTGGTCGACGATCATCTGGAAGTAGCGACTCGCGTGCTGAGCTGAGCGTGCACGGACACCCTCGGCGAACAGATCGACCTCGGCATGCTGCGCGGCGATCTGCGCGTGCAGCTTGGCCTGCAGCTGCGCGTGCTGCTGGCGGGCCTTGGTGACCCGCTGCTGGCGAGCAGTCTCGGTCGCTTCGTGACCTGCCTTGACCTGCGCGAAGCGCTGCTCGGCCGCCGCGAGCCGAGCGGCGTAGCGAGCGTCACCGCCGAGCCACCGAGACATCACTCCGGGTGGTTTTGGCAGGAACGAGCCCCACGAAGGCGCAGGCTCCGGTGACGCGTCGGCGCCCAGATCCAGTGGCGTCACCACCGCGGGTTTCTTCAGGCTCGCGAAATCGACCCCCGGTACGGGCTGTGTCAGGGACCGACTCAGCAGCCCAGCAAGCTCCCGCATGCGTTGCTCAGCCGCTTCCGTCCGAGAGGCAGCGTCGGAAATCTTTCTAGCGAGCTCAGTGGCTTGACGCTCCTTCTCGACTGCCTTGCGCCGCAGCTCCTCCTCGCGTAGAAGGCGTGCTGTCTCCTGCTGCGCCTGACGCTGTTGCGCTACAAGGCGCCGCTGGTTGTCTCTTGAACCTGATGATGGCGCCACCCAAGACCTCCCCGGCCCGTACCCGACAGGGGGATTCTCCTCTAACAGACGCGATACGTGGCACCCGCCTACACGCAAAGTGAGCGGCTGGCCTCCGTCAAGATGATCCCCACAAGCAATTTCCATCTAAGTAGGACAAATGTTAATCATCACCCGAAGCTTGACTATCAGCCCTGCCAAGCTGCCCCATCCCGCCGCGACGTCGTGGTCCAGCGGGTTCTGAATCACTTCGCCGACCGCATCCGCGCTTACCCCAAGCAGCGGCGATACCTACTCCCGCTTTGTGAGCGGCGTCAAGGGACCATGACCGAGAGCGGGAGCGCGCGAGGAGCCGCCAGTAGCTCGCGTGGTTGGTCGGCACTGTCGGTGTCTGCTCCCTCCAGGCGGCGCAGTTCCCCCAGCGCAGCTGCCCTGGCAACTGATCCGTCCCGGCACTGGTGGAGAGATGAACCATCACACTTCGTGTGAAAATAACGTGTCAGACACTGATGATCGTGGCTGCAACCCTAGATCTGGCGTAGATCGCCCCCGTACGTCGGCTGCGGCCGGGCTGCCCCCGCCTCCGGCTTGCCGGCTGGCGAGAAACGGACGCTGCCCTGATGGTGCCCGCTGGTGCTCGCCGGGTGTCGGGGGTCGGTCGTAAGTTCTGCAGCCGTGAGCGCCCTTCAGACTTACCGCTACCTCCAGCCGTCCGCGCTGCACCGGGGGGACCTAGCGCTGCAGACCAGCGGCGGGCCCGCGACCAACCCACGGTTCTTCTCCGGTTTCCTGACGACTCCGCAGGCAGCGGCCGCCGGGCTGCTGGCGGTCGCCGAGGTCGCCCGCACCCGGTATCACCAGCCGGTCAGCCCGGCGAGCCTCGATCCCGTGGTTACCGGCAGCCGGGACCGGATGCGCTTCGAGTCGTTCTCCGGCTGCTGCGGGGTGTACGCGCGGCTGGACATCGTGCCGGCCGGGTTCGACGGCGACATCGTCGAGCATGGCACCACCAACGTCGACGTGAACGCGCCGCTGCGGGAGGCGCTGGCCCGGGTGGGCGGTATTGACCCGCTGCACCTGTCGGTGGGGCCGGATGAGCTGACCGTCTCCACCCTCGATGGTTCGGTGGTGGAGAAGAAGGTGCCGTTACCTGGGCGTTGGCTGCGGGGGTTTGCCGAGGTCCATCTGGTCGCTGCGGCCATGCAACCGCGGGCGGAGGTCCCGGTTGCGGAGGCGGCCGCCTTCCTGCGCCGGCTGCCGGCGGGCAACGACCGGTCGGTGCTCTGGGTAGTGCCGGCTGGGCGCTCGCTGCGGCTGACCTCGCGCCCGGTGCCTGGGGCGGTGTGCCTTGCCGGCGCTGGACGGCTCGCGACGCTGCGTGGGCTGCTCCGGTACGCGAAGACCCTGCGGGTGTACGGGCCTCGCCGCCGCTGCCGAGCGTCTGGGAGCTCGACTCCGGCGCGCTGCGGCTGTCGCTGACCCTGTCGCCGGAGCCGTACCGGGGTTTCTCTGGCGAGGGCGGTGCGTTGACCGCGCTCGCCACGGACGACGTCGCCGACGACGCCGCGCTGGTCGCCGCGCTGCTGTCCTGGGACCCGACGATCGATGTCCACGCGCTGGCCGCCTCGGCGGGGATTCCGGCGGACCGGGTCCGGTCCGCGCTGGCCCAGCTGGGCACCGCCGGCCGGGTCGGCTTCGACGTGGCCGAGGCGGGCTACTTCCACCGGGTGCTGCCGTACGACGCCGGCCGAGCCGAGCGGGACAATCCCCGGCTGGTCGGGGCGCGGGTGCTGGTCGAGGCGGGCGCGGTAGCCCTCGACGGCGAGGCGGCGACCGTACGCCACGGCGACGAGGTCTACCGGGTGCGCCGCCGGACGGACAGTTCGTACACCTGCTCCTGCCCCTGGTGGGCACGGCACCGCGGTCAGCGCGGGCCCTGCAAACACGCGCTCGCCACGACGATGGTGGGCGCTGCGGTGGAGGTCGGGGCGTGACCGATCCGTTCGAGTTCCTGGTCCGCGGTGACATCGGCGCGGCCGTTGACGCGGTCACCGGCCTCGACGACCAGCGGCGCCGGTCGTTCGCCGACGGGCTGGTGGCCCACGTGCGCCGGCGGCGCGACAACTGGTGGTGGAACAACGAGGCGACGGCCCTGGCGGTGGCCGCGGTAGGGGGCCTGCCCACCGCCGCCGCGGCGGCCGAGCTGCTCGGCCGGCGGAACGTGTCGCTGCGGGGCGCCGACGCCGGGCTGGTGGTCCAGGTCGCGCGGACGCGCGGGGTGCCCTGGCTGGCCGAGCTGGCATACCGGCTGACGGATCGGCTCCGCCGGGACGACCCGATGGACGGCTGGGGCTTCGTCGCGGAGCTGCTCACCGCCGAGAAGGCGGCGCCTCCCACCGGTGACCAGTTTGTGCAGGGGTGGCTCGCCATGATGGCGTGGCCGCCGGAGTGGCAGCGACCGGTCCCGCTGGTGGACCGGCTGCGGGCGGACGTGTTCCTCGACGCCCTGGTGCCGCGCCTGTTCGAGGTGGACAGCGCCGGGACGCGGATGTCCTTCGACGAGTTCATGACCGACGAGAAGCTTGCCCTGCCGCGCGCGCTGACGCGACTGGCCGGAGAGGGCCGCCTGGACCGGACGATGCTGCTCGACGGCTGCGTGAGCCGGCTGTTGCGCGGCGACCGGCCGGCCGCGTTGCGCGCGTTCGTCACCCTGCACGTCCAGTTGGCACCCACTGCCAGCGAGGTCGGCCGGCATAGCGGAGAGTACCTGCGCCTGCTCGCCGACGCCCCCGGGTTCGTGGCGTCGATGGCGCAGAAGACGCTGCGGGCTCTCGACGGCGTCGAGGTCGAGGGGCTGCTCGATACGTCGCGGGTCGTCCTCGTCCGGCCCGACAAGGCGCTGGTCCGCGCCCAGCTCAGCTGGCTGGACCAGCTCGCCCGTCGACACCCCGACCGGGCGGCGGAGATCGCCGAGGTCATCGCGACAGCGGTCGACCATCCGGCGGCGGACGTCCGCGACCGGGCCGGCACGCTGGCCGCCCGGTACGGACACGTCGTCGCCCCGCGGGTCGTGGTCGCTGCGGTGGGCGACGACCTACCGCCACCGGCCGGGCCGCTGCCCGCGCCCCCGGCCATCACCGACCCGGACGAGCTGGCGGAGGAGGCCGCCTCCCTGCTCAGCGGCCCCACCACAGCGTCCGGTCTGGAACGGGTCCTCGACGCAGTGGTCCGGCTCGCCGGTGACGACCGGGCCCGGCTGAAAGACGCCCTGATTCCTGTGCTGCGGCGGCACCGCGCCGGCGCGGAAGAGCACTCGTGGGATCCGTGTTGCCTGTGCGGTCTCCTCGGCGGGGTGCTGCACGCGGCGGCCGACCCGGTCGAGGGGGGCGTACGGCGGGGACGGTGGGTCGCGATGCTGGCGGCGTTGCGGCGCCGCACGCCGGGCGGGCCATCCCTCGATCCACGGGTACCCCCACCGCACCGGCTGCTGCGCGCGCGACTGGCCGAGATCGGCGACCGCGTCGGCCCGCCCCAGCACCCCGGTCTACTCGCGGCCCCGACCGCGGCGAACGGCGCCATCGACCCGGAGGTGCTGTACGACCGCCTGGCCCTGCTCGGCCAGCGCGGCGCGTGGGAGATGGACCTGAGACAGGCCCTGCTGCGGCTGCCCGCGCGGGTCGACGAGCCCCTCGCGGCCAGGGCGGCGGCGCTCGGTACGCCCGCCGGTAACCGGCTCGCCGGATGGCTGCGCGCCGGCGGCCTGCCGACCCCGGACCAGCGAGTGGTCACGCTGCCCCGCCGGGAGCGCCGACAAGGCTACGACTGGGGGTACGAGCAACTGCCCCGGCAGCGGACACACGTGCGGGTCAGCCCGCCGGAGGGCGTCGACGATCCGTTCGGCCTGCTCACCGTGCCGGCCGGATCCGTGAACAGCTACGTCGGCGGCGCTGCCCTGCTCTGGCCGGCGACGCTGCCCGGCTACCGGGGACTGGTCGCGGCGTACGCGCTGCCCGAGATCGCCAGCGGCGCCGACCAGGACCTGTCTGGCGGCGCCGCGATCCTGCCGCTGCTCACCGAGTGCGGCGGCGACGGCGGTCCCGCCGTCGATCTCGCCCTCGCGTACGGCCTGGGTGCCCGACACGAGTCCGACCGGGTCGCCGCCGTTGACGCCCTGCTGATGCTGGCCGCCGCCGGCGACCTGGACGCTCCCGCGGTCGGGGCCCACCTCGGCGCACTCGCCGCCGTCGGTGACCTCACGCTGACCCGCACCCTGCAGCCGCTACGCGACGCGGCCGCCGCCGGCGCCCCGCTCAGCACCTGGCGCCTGCTCGCCTCCGCTTTGCCTGCGCTGCTCGCGGCACCGAAGGCCCCGCGCGGCACCCCGGACCTGTTGACCCTGGCGGCGGAGACGGCGGGGGCGGCCGGCGCCCGGATCGACGTGCCAGGGCTGGCCGAGGTCGCCGCACACGGCGGGTCGAGCCGACTGGTCACCGAGGCGCGGCGCCTGGTCGTCGCGCTCGACCGGTGACCGGGATGCTGGAGGCGAGGCGTGGGTCAAAGCCGGCTCACGATCTCCGGCCCTGTCAGGCGGGACTTCCGCAGCGCGGTGCTGCCGCTGCTCCTTCAAACAAGCACGAGGACTTCGTGAAGGGCGGCCTCACCACGGCGGATGTGATCCAGCGCTTGCACAGCGTCTTCGGGACCCTCCGTGTCACCGAGTCTCCTTCAGCTGCCTGGCCTGAACTCGTGGACGACCTCAATCAGCCCGACAAGGTGCCGGTTGAACTCGTCGAGTTCCTCGGCCGGCACCCACAGCTCGAGGATGTCGCGGCCGCCGGCCTGCCGGACCGGATAGCGGGAGGCGAACTCGCGGTCGACCTCGAACCGGGTGACGTAGCCGACGCCGGAGGCGGGCACGTTCCAGTCCCGGGCGATCATGATCGCGTACTGCTCGTTGAGGACCGGGTAGAAGATCGGCTGGTCGGGCAGCCGCGGCGGCCAGGCTGTCCAGCCGGAGGCGCGCACGAGTTCCAGCTCTTCGGGGCCGGTCGGCCGCCACAAAATCGTCGTCTCGGCCATCACGGCGCTCCCTTCTGGCGGGCGAACAGTACCGGCTGGCCCACGTCGTGGACCAGCCGGTTTCCGCCTTCGTTGTCGTGCCGGTCAGTCGAAGCCGAACGCCTGTGCGGCCTCAAAGCTGCCGCCGGCCAACCACTGCTGGCGGCGTGGGTCGGTGTCGGAGAGCCGCCGGACGATCTCGTCGACCCCGATCTCAGGGTCGCCTGCCGGCAGTTCGATCACCGCGACGAACTGCAGCCACAGATCTTCCACGCCAGCGGGCCGTTGGGGGTAGAAGTACGACACGTGTACCCGGCCACGGTCGTTTGGCCGTGCCGCCACCCATCCGGGATGGCAGTCCCACCGGCCGAGGAGGTCCGATCGTTCGCGTAGCCGACCGCGCAGCAGGCGGGCGACGGTCCGGTCAGGCCACTCCCAGGAGTGATCGTTCTCGGCGCGGGTGATCTCGGCGTCGTACTGGGCAGCGTCGAAATGATAGATCGGCAGGTCAAGGCTGGACTGGTCGGGGTTGCGCCGGGAACCGCTCAACGAACCAGGACGCGGACTCGGAGACGGGCGGCCCGAAGGGCATCACCGGCTGAGCCGGCAGCAGCGCGGTGAGCACCGGGAACAGGAAGACCACGGCGACGATGCCGGCCGCCCAGTAGTACAGCCGCGCCGGTGCGATCTTCCTGATCAGCAGGATCGGCAGCGGGAAGCACAGGTAGAAGAACATCTCGCAGGCAAGCGTCCAACTGACCCCGCTGACCCCGGTTGCGACGAGGAAGCTCGGCGTCCAGGTCTGCACCAGCAGCGCGACCCGCACCACGTCGTGCAACTGGGTGTAGTCGTTGACCAGCACCATCACGCCGACGGCCAGCAGCAGACCGGCCCAGTGGTTCGGGTAGATCCGCACCGCGCGGCGCCGCCAGAACGACACCGCGGTGTCCTTCGGCCGGGCCGACCAGGTCAGCACGAATCCACTGAGGACGAACAAGAAGGACACGCCCAGACTGCCGGCCGGGGCAAGGATGAACTGGATCGACTTCGTGCTCGCCGACAGCGCGAAGATGCCCGGCAGCGTCACGGCGTGATAGACAAAGACACCCAGTGCGGCCCACCATCGCAGCCCGGTCAGCGCGCGGGGATCCTCGCCAGGACTTTGGCGTCCCTGCGATTGGTCGGGACATCCAGGTCGTCGACTCTTGCGGTAGCCATGGCCGCCTCCAGCCCAGGGTGAGGTGAATGCTCGCCTGATCTTTACCTGGGCCGGAGGCGGCGGGCATATTCCAGCGTGCGGACTTCGCCTGCCGGTCGCAGGTTCACGTCCGCCCGGCGGGCCGCCGACCTCATGGCCGGGTCAGGTGCCGGCATGCCTGCTCCCACGAGGGGGGATCGTGGGAGCAGGCGTCCGGTGCGGTCTGTCAGCCCAGGCCGGTGCTGCCGGGGATGGTCTGCATGCTGGACCAGGGGCCACCGTTGCCGAACCAGTACCGGGCGGTGCCGTCGGTGCCGCGGGCGAAGGCGTAGAGGTTGCCGTTGAAGACGCCGCTACTGACGGCGCCGGCGACGGCGGTGCTGCCCGGGATGCTCTGCTGCGCCGACCAGGGACCGCCGTTGCCGTACCAGTACTTCATCGCCCCGTCCGTGCCGCGGGCGAACACGTACAGGTTGCCGTTGAACACCGTGCTGGACAGGCCACCACCGATGCCGGAGCTGCCGGTCACAGTCTGCATGCCCGACCACGGACCGCCATTGCCGTACCAGTACCTGACGCTGCCGTCCGTGCCGGTCGCGAACAGGTACAGATTGCCGTTGAACACCGTGCTCGCCAGCGGCGCGTCGATCACGGCGGCACCGACGGACTGCGTCGCGGACCAGGGACCACCATTGCCGAACCAGTACCGGGCGGTGCCGTCCGCACCACGACCGAACACATACAGGTTGCCGTTGAACACCGACGCGGTCACCGCACCGGTCACCGAACTACCGGTCACGGTCTGCACAGCCGACCAGGCACCACCGTTGGCGTACCAGTACTTCACACTGCCGTCAGTGCCACGGCCGAACACATACAGGTTGCCGTTGAACACCGTCGCCACCGGATCACTGGCCAGACCACCACCAAGACTCTGCGCCGACGACCACGGCCCGCCCGTGCCGTACCAGTACCGCACCGACCCGTCCGACGCCCGCGCAAACTCGTAGAACACGCCGTTGAACACCACCGAACCCGACGACTGCGCCGACGCCGAACCGCCGGCGAACTGCGCCAGCTGCGCATAGCTGCCGTTGAACACGTCCCAGTCCCGGGTGGCGCCGCGCCCGCAGTCGGGGATCTCGTACTGCCAGAACGTCCACTGGTTGCCCCAGCCCGGCGCCGACGGCGGCGAGGAGTTGCAGGAGCTGATGTCCAGCGGATACGCGGAGAAGGCGGTGGAGCTGCCGGTGCAAGGGTTCCACCAGTTGACGTTCGTGTAGATCGCCGGCTTACGGCCGATCCGGGCCTCGACGCGGCCGAGGAACGAGTTGATCCAGCTCACCATCTGCGGCTGGGACAGGCCGTAGCACGGGTACGGCGCGACGTAGGTCCCGTTGCTCTTGTACGGCCACTCGATGTCGAGGAACGGCGGCAGCGTCTTGCCGTCGCTGGTCCACTGCATCGTGTCGACGAAGTGGTCGGCCTGTCCGACCGGGTTGCCGAGGTCGGGGCGGCCCCAGGCGTAGGCGCCGGCGAAGATGCCCACGCTCTTGGCCGTGTTGTAGTCGCTGCTGTAGTGCGAGTTGACGTACGAGGTGCCCTCGGTCGCCTTGACGTAGGTGAACGTGATGCCGTTGGCGGCCTCGGTACTCCAGTTGATCGACCTGCCGTTTTCCCAGTCGTGACTGGAGACGTCGATGCCGACCGGGTACCCGGCCGGGGGCGCCACGGCCGCGGTGTTCGTCGGGCTCTGCTGCTGCACCGAGCCGCGTCCTGCCCAGCCGCCCCCGTCAGCGTACGGGTCGGCGGCGTGTGCCGGTGACGGCTGGAGCAGAGCGGCGGTCAGCAGGACTGCGGTGAGCGGGCCGGTCCATCGCCGGCGCCTGGTGGGGTCCATCGAATGCTCCTCGAATGCCAAGGGGTGAAGGGAGGAGCGGGCCTCTCCGCGGGCGGAGAGGCCCGCAGGGGATCAGGACAGGCCGGTGCTGCCGGGGATGGTCTGCATGCTCGACCAGGGGCCACCGTTGCCGAACCAGTACCGGGCGGTGCCGTCGGTGCCGCGGGCGAAGGCGTAGAGGTTGCCGTTGAAGACGCCGCTACTGACGG
>NZ_JBEYTI010000077.1:0-5556 GCF_040642975.1 Micromonospora sp. NPDC047548 | reverse complement strand
CGCCCGTGCCGTACCAGTACCGCACCGACCCGTCCGACGCCCGCGCAAACTCGTAGAACACGCCGTTGAACACCACCGAACCCGACGACTGCGCCGTCATGTCGTCGACGATGCGGTCATAGCGGATCGGCGTGTAGTTGCGCCAGTTGAAGTTCGTCGGCTCGCCCTCGATGGTGTTATCGGCCGAGCCGGTCTCCTGGATCACGACGGGCCGGGTCTGCGCGCTGTCGACCCAGCGCACGAACAGCGCCACGTGGCTGCCGTTTGACGTGCCGTCGTGGTAGAGCAGTGCGTCGCCGGCCTGCAGCTGCGCGGCCGGGATCGGCGTGCTGACCTGGTCGAGGTTGCCGGTCCACCAGGAGTGCCCGTACTTGCCGAGGCCCCAGGCCATCGCCACCATGCCGGAGCAGTCGGTGCGGTAGTCGCCGTACTGGTTCTGGTAGCACCGGTCCTGGCTGTACGGCGTCTTGCCGATCCAGCTCCGGGCCCGGGCAAGCGCCTGGGTCCGGGTCATCCACTGGTTCTCGGCGCCGTTGTAGCCGCAGTTGGCCGACGCCAACGCCGCCGGCATGGCGGCCGGGGCGGTATCGGTGGACGCTGCGGACGCGGCCGCCGCGGTGCCGAACGACGCCATGGCGATGGCGGCGACGACGGTGCCCAGGCGCAGCAGCGCCGGGTGGTACAGGGTTCGAGTGGTCACGTTCGACTCCTTGGGCTGTCCTTGGCTGGAGTCGCCGGCGTGGTCTGCTCCGGCGGCGGAGCCAGCTTCGGCAGCGGCGCTGGACCGCGACCGTCAGCGGCGGTTCCCGTACCGCCCGGACCGTTGCCGCGCCGGTCCCGGGATGGGGTACGGGCGCCGCCTTACGGGACTCCACCCGTACCGGACCCGCACTACGATGCATTGAGTTCTGGCGATCACCGCGGGGGTGGAGATGATCCGGGAAGACGATGTGGCGTCCGTGCCCTTCGGTGAGTTACTCCGTACCTATCGCGAGGCGGCGGCGCTGACCCAGCGGGATCTCGCGGGGCGGGCCGGCGTCAGCCTCGCCGCGGTACGCGACCTCGAGCAGCGGCGCACGCTGTTTCCGCAGCCCGCGTCCGTCCGGGGGCTCAGTGCGGCGCTCGACCTCGACGCCGACGCGGCGGAGACGTTCCGGCGGGCGGCGCTGCGGCCGGTCCCCGCCGTCGGGACGGCGCAGGACGCCGACGGCCCGACCCGCGTCCTGGTCCTCGGTCCACTGGTGGTGCGGCGCGGCGGCACCGAGTTGGCGTTCGGCGCCGGCCGGCAGCGCACGCTGCTGGGCCGGCTGGCGCTGACGCCCAACGAGGCGGTCACCCGATCGGAGCTGATCGACCTGCTGTGGCCCGACGAGCCGCCGGAGTCGGCCGTCAACCTGGTGCAGACCTACGTCACCCGGCTGCGGCGGTTGCTGGCGCCGACCGCGTTGGGTGCAGCGCCGGGGATGCTGCGGTCCGGCCCGGCGGGATACCTGCTGCGGGTCGGCCCGGCCGAGCTGGACCTCCTACGGTTTCGCGAGCTCGTCGATCAGGCCCGGGCGGCGCGCCCGGCAACGGCGCTGGAGCTGCTGACCGACGCTCTGGCGGTCTGGCGCGCCGAGCCGGCCTGCGACGTCGGGCCGCTCGTCGGCCATCCGCGGTCGATCGCGGTGAGCGACGAGCGGGTCCAGGCGGCGGTACGGCTGGCGGATCTCGCCGATCAGCTCGGCCGGCACGACAGCTCCCTCGCCGTGTTGCAGGCGCTGAGCGACACGCACCCCTTGCACGAGCCCTTGTGGGGGCGGCTGATCCTGGCCCTGGCGGCCAACGGGCTGCAGGCGGCGGCGCTGACCGCGTACCAACGGATCCGCGGGCGACTCGCCGACGAGCTCGGTATCGATCCCGGCCCGGAGCTCGCCGACTTCCACCGCAGGGTGCTGCGCCAGCGCTGGTCCCGCACCGCACCGACGTCCACCCCTGACCCGGTGCCGGCGCCCCTGCCGGCGCCCGTGCCCTCGAATGAGGTGGCCGACCGGACCCGGCCGTTTCAGGTTCCCGCGCCGGTCGGCGACTTCACCGGTCGTCATGACCAGTTGCGGCAGGTGTGCGCCCTGCTGCGGCCCGACCGCGACCCGGCGGCGGTGCAGGTCTGCGCGATCGCGGGGCCGGCCGGTGTCGGCAAGACCACCCTGGCGGTGCAGGCGGCCCACCTCATGCGCGCCGACTTCGTCGACGGCCAGCTGTATGCGGACCTGCACGGCGACGGTCCCGACCCGGCCCGCCCGATCGACGTGCTCAGCCAGTCGCTGCGCGCGTTGGGGGTCAGCGCCGGCGCAATTCCGACCGACGAGGCGGAGTGTTCCGCCCTGTACCGCACGACGCTCGCGGCCCGCCGCATGCTGGTCCTGCTGGACAACGCGAGGGACGCGCGGCAGGTCCGGCCGCTGCTGCCCGGCGCCGGCGGTTGCGGGGTCATCGTCACCAGCCGGCGCCGGCTGGTGGATCTGGAGGCCGCCAACGCCGTCGACCTGGAAACGTTGCCGGTCGACGAGGCCACCGACCTGCTGGCGAAGATCGCCGGCCAGCGGCGGGTCCTTGACGACCCGGCGGCCACCGCGACGATTGTGCGGCTGTGCGGGCGGCTGCCGCTCGCGGTGCGGAACGAGGAACTCGACCTGACCGATTTCCGCAACCGGGTCAACGGAGCCCGCAAAGCGGAGCCCTCTGCGGCCCTGGAGGAGTTTGAGGCCGCCCTGGCGCTCTGGTCGGGTGACCCTCTACACGACGTGCCTGAGCTGAGCGGTCACCCAATCGTCACCGCGGTGCTGGAGGAACGGATCGCAGCGACCCTCTGCTATGCCGATCTGGCTCTCGCTCACTGCCAACCCGAGCGGTGTCTGCCGCTGCTCCGGGCGCTCACCGCTGCCAACCCCCTGCACGAACCGCTCCACGCGCGGCTCATAGCGGCGCTCGCGGCCGGCGGCCTGCAGGCCTCTGCGCTGGACAGCTACGCCGACATCAGCCGGCGACTCGTCAACGAGTTGGGCATCGATCCTTCCCCCGCCCTCGTGGACACTCATCAGCGGGTCCTTCGCCAGCAGCACGGCCAGGTCCGACCCGTCGAGGTGGCCGCTTCCATGGTCATGCCGTCGGCCCGCGCTGACCCACCGCGGGTCCCGGAACCGCCCTGCCCGGACGTCCACCCAGCCACCGGTCGGGACAAGGCGCTCGCGCCGCTTGATGCCGACGAACTGTTCAGTGCCGAGGTGAGGGACGCACCTGTACCGGATCAGCACGCCGGACACGGCCCGCTGCCGGCCGCCACGTCTGTGAGGGCGGTGCCGTCTCAACTGCCCTTCGGCGTCCACGGATTCATCGGCCGCGTTGAGGAGATCGAGCAGCTCAACCGGTACGCCGACACCGTGACCGAGGCGGCGGTCATCGTCGGACTTTCCGGCACTGCCGGCGTGGGTAAGACGGCCCTCGCAGTGCACTGGGGTCACCAAGCCGGGCACCGCTTCCCCGATGGTTGCCTATACGTCAACCTCAATGGCTACGGCCCTCCCGAGGACGCCGAGACCCCCGAAGAGGCGCTGCGGGTACTGCTCGACGGGCTGGGTGTGCCGCCGAGGCGGCTGCCGGTTGGCCTGGACGCGCGCGCCGCACTGTACCGTACTGTCATTGCGGGCCGGCGAGTGTTGGTCGTGCTGGACAACGCCAGAGACGCGGCCCAGGTCCGCCCGCTGCTTCCTGCGGCACCGGGCTGTCTGGCGCTGGTGACCAGCCGGAGCAGCCTGACCGGCCTCGTCGCGGTCGAGGGCGCTATGTCGCTGCCGCTCGACACGCTTGGCCGCGACGAGGCGCGAGTCCTGCTCACCGCTCGACTCGGCCGGTCACGGGTCGCACTCGAGTCAGCAGCGGTCGAGGAAATCATTGACGGATGCGCCGGCCTTCCGCTAGCCCTCGCGATCACGGCGGCTCGCGCCGCCGTCGCGCCCCGGCGATCCCTCGCCGTCGTCGCTCGTGGATTGACGCAAGGAGCACGGCGTCTCGACTCCTTGGCCAGCGCGGACGCAACCATCGACATCCGTGCGGTCTTCTCGTGGTCCTACCGACTGCTGCGACGGCAGACGGCGCGGCTGTTCCGGCTGCTCGGCCTGCACACCGGCGGCAGCGTCTCGGCGGCGGTCGCCGCCAGCCTGGCTGGCGACCGGCTGGAGGAGGTGGCGGCCGCCCTCGACGAACTCGTCGAGGTCAACCTGCTCATCGAAGTCGAGCCAGGTCGATACGCATTTCATGATCTACTCAGGGCCTTCTCTCGCGAGCTGATCTCCACCGATCCGGAAGCGTCGGCGGGCGTGCGCCGCCTGCTGGATCACTATCTGCACACATCTGCGGAGGCGGACCGGCATCTTGACGCGTTCCGCTGGACGGTTCCCTTGCCGCCCTTGGCCCGGGGCGTCAGGCCGGAGACCATCAACGACCGCGACGAGGCACTCGCGTGGTTCACCGCCGAACATGCCGCCCTGATGGCGAGCGTGGCGCTGGCAGCCGCGTCTGAGGACGCCGCTGTCGCGTCGCATCCCACTCGCACCGCCCGCAACATGGAGAACTACGCGCTGCGCGCTGGCCGCTGGGGCGACGCGATCGTTGCGTCGCGGACCGCGCTGGCTGCCGCCCGCAGATGCGGCGACCGGATCGGCCAGGCACTGGCTCAGCACGGCATCTCGCGTGCATCCGGATATCTCGGTGACACGAACGGCGCCCGAGATGCGGGCCTGCGTGCCGCCATGCTCTACCACGAGGCTGGCATGCGCGTGGGTCAGGCTGACGCATACCGAAGCGTCGCCACCGCGCTACACAACGCCGAGCGTTTCGCGGAGGCTATTGAGGTCGCTGAACGGCAGGTCGAGCTGTACACCACGCACGGCACGGCGGCCGATCAGGCGCAGGGTTTCAACACCTACGGATACCTGCTGGCCGGCTCCGGCCGGTACGCCGAGGCGCTCGAGCCACTCCACCGGGCGCTAAGGCTTCAGAACTCGATCGATGATGCCTACGGCGCAGCGTTTACTCTGGACAGTCTTGGCCTGGCCTACCTCGGGACGAACCGCCTCGCCGAGGCCGAGGACCACTACCGCCGCTCGTTGGAGCTGTTCGCAAGGGTTGGCGACCGTTACAGCATGGTATATCCGACCTGCGGTCTTGGTGACGTCCTCGCCGCCCGCGGTGACACCGTAGGCGCCGACGGCATGTACCGGCGAGCGCGACGACTGTGTCAGGAGGCCGGCCTGCATCATTTGGCCGGCAACGTCGAGGATCGTCTCCGTGCCGGCTGACCTCGGCTGGGCCGGCGGTGAGCGCCGCCTCGTGGACGCCGGCGCGCCGGATCGATCTCGGCTTCGGCGCGGGCCGCCCTCTTGATCCGCTCGCAGCGCGTTGATCCTACCGACGTTGAGCCAGGCTGTGGGGCTCGAATACTCGGTTCGGCCGTCTGAAGTGCGGCTCTGTGCGAGCTCGAGCCCGGTGCAGCCGTCATGCTCGTGGCCATGAGCACGT
>NZ_JBEYTI010000076.1:0-16252 GCF_040642975.1 Micromonospora sp. NPDC047548 | reverse complement strand
ATGCTCCGTGACAAGCAGCCCTACCAGCAACCCAGCACCAAAAACCCCGAAAACCTCGCCGTTACCGGTTGACAAAGACCATAGAGACACCCCCCCCGCCCTGGCCACCTTCCGCAACCTAACCCTCAACACCTTCCGCCTCGCCGGACGCGCCAACATCGCCCACGCCCGCCGCGACCTACACGACCGCACCGACACCTTCGCCGTCTACGGCATCTAACAAACCATGATCAAGCCGGACACAAAGGAACAACGCCGGACTCTGTTGGTTAACTCGCTGTGATCATCTTCGAGCTGGACGTTGTTCTGGTTGTCTGTCCTTTATGGAGTATTGTGCCGGGATGTCGATGAGGCCGAGGGCGTCGGTGGAGATTCCGGCGCAGACCGTGGCGGTGGTCCGGGCGGCGTGTCCGGGTGGTACGCGGGTGACGCGTGTTCGGGACACGCTCGGTGCGATCTTCGATGACGTCGAGTTCGCGGGCTGGTTCGCCGTCGAGGGGCGCAGCGCGGTGCCGCCGGGTCTGTTGGCGTTGGTGTGCGTGTTGCAGGCGATGGAAGATCTGACTGATCGTGACGCCGCGGATGCGGTCAGGACCCGGATGGACTGGAAGTATGCGCTGGGCCTGGCCTTGGACGACACGGGGTTCCACTACTCGGTGCTCTCGGAGTTCCGTGACCGGCTCGCCGGTGACGGGCGTGCGATACGCCTGCTGGAGTTGATGCTGGACGCGGCTCGTGAGGCGGGTCTGCTCCGGGGTGGGGGCAAGGCGCGTACCGATTCCACCCACGTGCTGGCCAAGATCAGCGCGTTGAGTCGCCTGGAACGCCTCGGCGAGACGATGCGGGCCGTGGTGAACCAGCTCGCGCAGGTCGCCCCGGGCTGGCTGACGCTGCGGATCCGACCGGAATGGGAGCAGCGTTACGGCCGGCGGATCGACTCAGCGCACCTGCCCGCCGGTGAGCAGGCACGCGACCGGTTCGGACAGGCCGTGGCCGCCGACGGCGCCGCCCTACTCGCGGCCATCGACGATGATCCCGACGCGCAATGGTTGAACAACCTACCCACGGTCGGTGCCCTGCGGGCAATCTGGGACCAGGAATGCGTCCGTGACGCGCAGGGTGTCTGGGTGCTGCGGCACGGCCGGTTCCGGGAAGGAGCTGACTTCCTCGACTCCCCTTTCGACCTTGACTCCCGGTGGAGCCGTAAACGCGACACCAGCTGGCGCGGCTACAAAGCCCACCTGAGTGAGACCTGCGATCTCGACACCCCGAACTTGATCATCGACGTGCAGACGACGCCGGCGACCGACGCCGACAACGCGACTCTGCCCGCGATCACCACCAGCCTGCAGGCCCGTGACCTCACCCTGGCCGAGCACTACCTGGACGAGGGCTACGTCACCGCCGACGCCATCGCCCGCGCCGCCGGCCAGGGCACCCAGATCATCGGCCCGCTCACCCGTGACTCGTCCTGGCAGGCCCGCGCCGGCAAGGGCTTCGACCGTGACAGCTTCCACATCGACTTCGACACCCGCACCGCGACCTGTCCCGGCGGGAAGACCAGCACCACCTGGCGGCCCCGCGCCCACAACAGCGGCCCCGGCACCGCGATCGGGTTCGCCGACACCGACTGCCGGCCCTGCCCGATGCGCCCCGACTGCACGACCAGCTTCACCAGCGGCCGGCAGATCCTCATCCCCGCCCGCGACCTCTACGAGATCCAACTCGCCAACCGCGCCGCCCAACACGACCCCGCCTGGAAACAGCGCTACAACACCCGAGCCGGGATCGAAGGCACCATCTCCCAAGCCACCCGCGCCCACCACCTACGACACAACCGCTACACCGGCCTGGCCAAGACCCGCGTCCAGCACGTCCTCACCGCCTGCGGCATGAACGCCGCCCGGATCGCCGACTGGAACCACCGCGACAACCAACCCGCACCAGCCCGACCACGATCACCCTTCAAGAACCTCTGCCAGAAGACCAAGATCACAGCGAGTTAACCAACAGAGTCAACGCCGGGGCCGTGACCATTGATCTACGCAACGACCTGCTCATGTACCCGAGTTACGCGCCTCTTCAGGGCAAGCCCCTTGCAACGAAGTTGGAGCACGGCCACCTTTCCTGGATAGAAAAGCACTGGGAGCAGCACCGGCTCTGACCTTTGACCAGCTGGGGTCAGTCGCTCGACTGCACGTCTTCCTGCGGAAGTCGCGACGACTGGCCTAACGGACGGCCCCATCATGATCTTGCGTGATGTGCTCGACGTGTGCTCTCCAGCGGATGCCAACCCGGGTGAACCGGTGCCAACGCGGGTCACCGCGGCCGACCGCCGGTCGCAAACCGGGGTTTGTGTGCTCCGGGTGTGGCCCTGGGCTGGGAGAACGGCGGTCCGGGGGACGTGGGTGAACGTGGGCCACTCCCTGCCACCCCAGGTGAACCCCTGCTCCACACAGGCCCGCCAATCCACCGCGTGCCAGTCGAGCACGTCCTCCGGTCCGTTCACCACCCCAACCGGGGCAGCGTCCAACTTGTCCTTCGGTTCCAGCCTTGTTGTCATCGTCTCCGCACAGGCTCACCTGACCCGCGTCAGCCCGCTTTCACGGCCGGGCACCAGGCCCGGTATCCGGCCAGTTATCCACGACGCTGCCCGGAGGAGGCAGCACACTGTCATGGTTTCCTGCCGCCTTTCGGCCGCCGGCGTTCGCTTCTCGGGTCATCCCATTCCCGCCCGGGGAGTTGGGCCTTCCTCACGGTCGGCTTACCAGCCACCACACTGGCGCTGGACCCCGTCGGGTAGGGTCGGATCAGGGCGCGGTGCCGGTATTTCGACCGGCCCGTTTCCCTGACCCGCCCTCCGAACCCGGCGTGCCCATTACTGGGCACCGGGCTCTCCGCAAGTCCCGCAGGGTTTCGCGGTTTTCCTCACACTGTGCTCGCCCACGGTTTCGGGATCTGTGCTCCCCGATAGCGGTAGCGCACGATGTGCACCGCCTCGGGGTTGAACAGCACGACCTCTCCGTGAGCTGGCCACCCGTCTCCTGCGCTGTAACGGCGTCGGAGTGCTCTCCAAGGTGTGCGGCGGTGCTTGTGACCGATCCATCGGATCACCTGATGCCACAGGTAGTGGTGCAGGTAACTGAAGGTGGCCTTTGAGCTGCCGTGCTTGAAGTGAGCGGTCCAGCCTGCCAGCATTGGGTTGAGCTGACGCAGCAGGGCTTCGAGCGGCAGGTTCGTGTTCTGCCAGCACACCGCCTTCACCTTGGCCATGATGGCGCGTAGCGTCTTCTTGGCCGGATAGGTATAGACGTAGTGTTTGCTGGAGCCTCGCTTCCGGTGACGCTGGATGCGCCAGCCGAGGAAGTCGAGGCCCTTATCTATGTGGGTAATGAGAGTCTTTTCCGGCGACAGGCGCAAACCCATGCCGGATAGAACTTCCGCTATTTCCCCTCGCAAGGTTTCAGCGTGTTCCCTGGTACCTGAGATAGCCAGGACCCAGTCATCCGCGTACCTGATAAGCCGGTAGTTGGGAAGACCGAGACGCCGACGCTTGACCCGTTGATACGGGGTCGCCCGGGGCCCACCCGGAGCCTGGGCGATGTACTCGTCCAAGACCGACAAGGCCACATTGCTGAGCAACGGCGAAAGAATTGACCCCTGCGGCGTGCCGGCGTCGGTTTCCCGCAGCGTGCCATCCTCGGTGAGGATGCCCGCTTTCAGGAACGCCTTCACCAGCGCCAGGACGCGTTTGTCCCCGACACGTTTCCGCACCCGATCCATAAGTGCCGAATGCGAGATTTCGTCGAAACAGGCTTTGATGTCGCCCTCCACGACCCACTCATACGTGCGGGAGGTGAAATGGCGAACCTCGGCCACCGCGTCATGAGTTCGGCGCCTTGGACGGAACCCGTAGGAGTACGGGAGAAAATCCGCCTCGAAGATCGGCTCCAATACCAGCTTCAAGGACGCCTGGACCACCCGGTCGGACACGGTCGCGATCCCCAGCCGACGCTTCTTGCCGTTCGCCTTGGGAATCATCCGCTCCCGGACCGCAACCGGCCGGAACGTGCGGGTCTTCAACCGCTGTCGCAGCCGGTCGCAGAACACCTCCGCCCCGATCTCGGCCTCGATCGCGTAAGCGGTCCTACCATCCACCCCGGCTGAGCGGGCGCCCTTGTTGTGCCGCACCCGATCCCACGCCACCAACACAAACGCGGGATCACAGACAAGGTTGTACAAATCATCAAACCGGCGATGAGGATCATCACTGGCCCACCGGTGCAGCTTGGTCTGGATCTCTCGTACCCGACGCTCAGCTGTATACAGCCCCAGCACCGGCTCATCGGTATTCACCAACGGCCTCCGAGCATTCCAACCTCCATCACTGCTCGACTTGCTGGCCCCCTTCGCCCTGCGGCCGGCTCTCCCGGCCCCCATGACGGGTCGCTACGCCCGCGACTACTACGGAGCCTCCGCCCCACCTATGACCATCAGCCGACGACGAGCCTGCCCATCGACCGAGCTGGAAACCCGGCAGGGAGGGCGACCATAGGCGGTTCCCACGTTCACCTTGCGACCGTTCGACGAGTTAGGCGCCCAGCTCCTGCCCCGGCAGCATCGCCACGGTTACGCCGCAGTCCTTCACCGTGGCCTCGTGGCCGGCAAAACCAACCGACTTCAGAGTTGACCCCCGCCCGCCGGCGAGAGTCACGCACTGCACCCCGGCCCATATCTGCCAGATTTGAGCCGGTGGAACGCTTACGGGTGCTTTACCACTGATTTCTCTCGTGCACCTTCTCGTCTCGCTTGCCGGACCCGCACCATCTGGCAGTGCCGATACGTCCCGGCTTTGTCAGGGCTGCTTCCCGCCATCCCCGGCGTCTCCCGGACCAGGCTGCCCTCAGCTTCAATCAGGCCGCTGCGACGACCCAACGGCGAAGTCCTTTCACCTCCACACAGTCACAAAGCGCCTCGTGGCGCACGGTTACCACGTTCCGCACCTGCGAGTAACGACCGGGGTGGGGTCGGGTAGCCCCGACGCATTGCTGCGCCGGGGCCCCCTAAGAACCGGACTCGCCCGCTTTCCGGGCATCTCGGCTCAAGCAAGCCCCGCAGGCTCGTAGGCAGCCCGCGCTGCCGGTCCGTTCGCGCCACCGACCCGTTGCCGGCGTGCGCAGTGGGCGTGTATGAGTTGCAGTGCAACGGGTTCGTCCGACGTGCCTCGGCCCGCATTGACGATGACCGCCTGTTTGCGGATCGCCTTGCGGGTCGCCTTGACCCACTGTTCCCACTCGTGTGGGGTTTGTGGCTCCTGGTCGGCGTGCAGCAGCAGCCCTCGACACAGGGGACAGCGCCCGTGCTGCGCCTGCAACAGGCGCAGCCGGGATCGGTCCAGCGGGGGTTTGCGGCGGCGACGGCGTTCGGCCCAGTAATCGGCCAGATCTGGGTCGTCTGGTGAGGCCCAGCCCTTGACCTGCTGGTGTCGGACGATATCCGTCCAGGCAAATTTGGCGAGGTAGGCGCCGCTGTCGCGGTCGCCGAAGATCCACCGGTCTCGCCTAGTCGGGTGGAACGCGCCGAAGTACCGGTCTACGACCCAGCGTCCCGACTTGTTCGGGTGTCGGCGCTTGGCCCAACTGCGGGCCAGCTTCCACATATGGGTGTCCAACCAGACGAACGTCTTCTTGGACACCACGCTCCGGTAGTAGGCCGACCAGCCCCTGATGATGGGGTTGAGCCTGGCGACCACCGCTTGGGCGTTGGCCCCGCGCAGGGCCCTCATCTCCGCGGTCAGCCTCTTCCGGAACCGCTGCACGGCCGCCTTACTCGGTTTGATCAGCAGCTTGCCGTTGCGATACCGCCGGGTCTGGAAGCCGAGGAACTCGAAGCCGTCTTCGAGGCAGACGATACGCGTCTTGTCCTCGTTGAAGGCGAGTCCTCGGGGTGACAGCCAGGCTGCCAGCCGCGTCTTGACCTGTTCGGCCTGTTCGCGGCTGTGGCACATCGCAACAAGATCGTCTGCGTACCTCACCAGGACGGGGCAGCCGGCCACCACCTTGCCGGCGTTGATACCGGCAGTGCGATAGCGGACCCCGGCGGCCTGCTCCATGCCGTGCAAGGCCACATTGAGCAGCAACGGGCTGATCACCCCGCCCTGGGGCGAGCCCTCCTCGGTCGGGGTGAACCACTCGCGCTCGACCACGCCCGCCTTCAGCCACCGCTGGATGAGTCTCCGAGCGGGGAACATGCCGATCTGGCTGAGGATGTGGTTGTGGTTGAGCCGGTCGAACGCCGCCGCCAAGTCTGCGTCGAGAATCCATCGCCGCTGCGGGTTGTGCCCGTGCACGGTGTTGAAGATGGCCTCGATCGCGTCATGGCAGCCACGGCCCGGCCTGAAGCCGTAGGACTTGGGCTCGAACCGCGCCTCCCATTCGGGTTCCAACGCGGCCGACGCCAGGGCCTGCAAGATCCTGTCGCCGATCACGGGAATGCCGATGGGCCGCTGCTTTCCGTTGGCCTTGGGCACATACACGCGTCTGACCGGTTTCGGCGTCCACGACCGGGAGCGGTTCTGGACCCAGTCGGCCCATTCGGCCTTCGACTGGGAGCCCACCACTACCTTGCCGTCGACGCCCGCCGTCAGACGACCGGCGTTGAGTTCCGTCACCCGCCGCACACTGAGCAGCGCGTTGGCGCGGGAACGGAGCATCAACTTCTGCAAGTTACGGACCTTCTTCAGGTCCCCTGCCTTCGACGCCGCGAAGATACGCTGCCGCAGCCGCCGTACGTCTTCCTCGACCTGCCGCCAGCCGACGGTGTTCCAGTCGAGTACGTCGTCCTCGGGTCCGTTCACCACGGCACGCCCGCCCGCGACCTTCATCGTGGCCGGTTTGGTCGTGGCGTCCAACTTGTCCCTCGGTTCCGGTGCCATCGATCATCAAGTCTTCGCAGGCTCACCCGACGCACGTGGGCGCTCTTTCGAGCCGGACCACCAGGGTCCGTATCCGGGCGGTTATCCGGCACCACCGCAGGAGGCTGCGGCCAGCGGTGCTGGTCTTCCCGTCGCCTTTCGACGTCCCGGCCTTCGCTTGTTGCGTCATCCTGTTCCCGCTGAGGACTTCAACTCTCCTCACGGTCGGCCTACCAGTGCACACGTGCCTGGACCTCAACGGGGTTGCCACGTTCCGCAGGTATGAGACGCGATCGGGGTGGGCCTCTCCTCTATCCCGGGGCGGCGGTGTCCTCCCGACCGGCAAGGCATAACCAGTCGGCGCCTGCCGCTTCCCAGCGGCCAGCCCTTCACCCTCACTGCCACGACCCGTCTGCGAGGGAGGCAGTGACGAGACATCAACGGAGATTCACGCTATTGACCCGTCCGATCTTTCCCTTGCCCGTACCTCCCGGACGGAACGGGAAGCCTTCGGCGTTTCCCCCGGGCTTCACACCCCGCCGTTACCAGCGGCGCATGCCGGGGTGGGAACAGGTCTCACGGACACTGACCTGGAGCTACACCTTCGACATCAGCCGAACCTCCAACACATATAGCTCACTCACCACCTGCGACCTCGTGTCGCACTGCCTTCTCTACCCCGGGGACGGCGGTGCTCTCCTGACCGGATGCCGTGCCCGGCCAGCGCCTGCCGCATCACAACGGCACGTCCCTACACCCCGCTACCACATCCCACCAGCGGGGCTCCGTTTTACGAGGCATCAACGAAGGTTCACGCGATTCACCCGTCCGGTCTGCCCCTCACCCGTGACCTCCCGAGTGGGACAGGAGATCCTTCGGCTTTCCCCTCAGGCTTCGCACCCTGCCGTTACCAGCAGCGCACGGCGAGGGCGGGGCCAGGCCATGAGCACGAGCCCGGAGCTACACCACCAACATCACCTCGGTCCTCCAATCAGCGAGCTCTCTCGCAATGTGCGACCTCGTGTCGCAACGGCAGATCCGGATGCCCGAGTCAGGCACACCGGTATTCGTTCGGGCGGCTCCGCTCTCTGCGGTCTCGGACGACGACCTTGCCGGGCCCGGTGGTGTTGGTGCAGTGCGGGCCGTGCACGTCGAGGCTGGCGAGATCGGTTGTGATCGCGGCCGCGCCGAAGTAGGCGGGATCGAGGATGTAGGCCATACGGGTGCCGGCTCCGGCGGGAGGGGAGAACTCCGCAGGTGGCTCGACCGGCCGTAAGCCGATGAGGCTCTGCCGAAAGCCGTGCCCATGTCGCCAGACTTCGACGAAGGTCTGCGAACTCACGGCCGCCGCCGCGGCGCTCGACCACCGATCGCAGGTGAGCAGCGAGTCGTAGTAGCCGAGCTTCGGCATGCCCCGGCCGGTCAGGATGTCCGCCTGGTCGTCGGTCACCGAGAAGATGAGATCAGCGGTGATCTCCGCTACGACGTCGGGCGTGTGGCTCGCGGCGACCTTGGTTGCCGGATGAAACGCGTGCCCCACAACCGCGCAAAGCACCCGAGTCGCCAGACGAGGATCTTCCCTGCCTACCCCGAAATACATACCGGGCAGGTTGCGTACAGAGTCGTCGAACTCCAGGAGCGTGATCTTCGCGAGGCTGTAGTCAGGCTCCGTCACGCCACCAACGCTATCCCGGCAAGGCACGCGCGCCCATCGACAGATCCGGTCGTCGTAGCGACCGCTCGGCGGCAGATCTGGGCGTCCGGTCTTCCCTCGAACGGGCATGGCCGGCGGCAGGGCGGTGTGGTCAGAGCAGTGCGATTTGGCCCGGCAGCGGCTCATCGTCGAGGCGAGCGTCGAGCTGCCACAGCCGGAGCTGATCCTCCTCATGATGGCGGGTGAGCCATCGGCCTGGCTGATGCGTGGGGTGGATGGCGCCGGATCTGTGGGGGTGCGGGTAACGCACCTGGGAGCGGCACCGCAGGCTGTGCGCCGACAGCAGTAGATGGTCCTCGGCGTCGTCCGGCAGGTCTGCGGCGCTGACAGCGGTCAGGATCAGTTCGTCGGTGAGGAACACCGCTCGGTCCAAGTATCGGCAGCTCGCGAGGCATGGTGGCGTGTCCGGCAGATCTTCGAGGTGTCGTTCCGCGATCACGGTGTCGGTGGTGACGTCGCGGACGGACAGGAAGCCGTCGATTGCCAGGGTCAGATAGCGGTCGCCTGCCGGGCTGAAACCGGCGAGGTCCTCACCGGCCAACGGTCGCAACACGATGTGTTCGGCGTCCAGACCGACGAGCATGGCGGGTGACAGGTCAGGATGGAGCAGCGTCAAGCCGGTCCAGGTGTCCACGGGTCGGTGCACGAACCAGGCAGCCTCGGGGCCGGGCAGCGGCGTGCGATGGATCTCCTTGCCGGTCGTGGCGTGGATGGCGACAAGTTCCTTGGCGCCGGCCAGACGGACCCAGAGGATGTGGTCGCCGTCCAGGTCGAAGTCGGCGCCGGCGCTGCCGCCGAGCCGATCCCAGCTGCTGCGCCAACGAACCGCGCCGTTGTGGTCAAGAACGACGATCTGATGCTTATCGCCCGCCGCGACGAGTTGGCCAGTGGCACCGACGTTCATCTGCGGGTCGTCGAGGGTACCGCAAATCGCGCCACGCGACGCAGTTCGTGGTCGAACAGGTTCACAGTGACGCTGTTTCGCTCGGTGACCACCCAGCCAAGGCCGGTTGCCTGCGTGACATGCCGAATGCCGGGCAGCCACACCTGGTTGATCAAGCGGGGTTGCATCGCAGCAGCATAGAGTCATTTTCGGCGAGGCCGTTGGGGTTGCCTGCGCGGATCGCGGCAGTTGAGGCCGCCACTCCCATCGCGAGCGATGAGCGCGCGCAGCGAGGAGGTCAAGTGCCCGAAGGCGGCGATCCGGAACGCGAAGCGTGGATCGATGACACCTGCACCACCGTGGCCGGCGCCGCCGACCTCGACGCCGTCCTTGACCGGGTACGTCAGCCACCTGGTCCGACGGATCGATGATCTCCTACCCGGAACCTTTCACGAGTGACCAGACGGTGCAGTCTGATCTTGCCTAGCGATCGGACGCGGATGCTGGGCCCAGCAGGCGGGCGGAGATGCTCTCCTGGGCCAGCAGCCGCAGCGCCGCGATGAGCGTTTCGCCGAGGATGGTGCCGATCACGACGCTCTCGGCGATCTGGTCAGGGTCGGCGTGTGAGGTGACCGCCGCGAGCTCCAGATCGGTGAACCGCTCGACGGCTTCCGCGTACGCGTCGAGGTAACCGGCGAGGCGGTCCTGGCCGAGCGCGCGCAAGGCGGTGATGGTCTCGATGAGCGTTGTGATGGCGGGCGCGTCCGGCTCGACCGCCCAGCCGCGCCGTTCTACAAGTTCCCGCACCTGCGCTGCGGCCGCGGCGCGTACATCGTCGTCGGCAGTCACCTGCCGGCGGGGGGTGATGGCGCGATGCACCATCCCGATCCGTTTGTGCAGCGAGAGGGCTTCGGAGTCGAACGCCTCCAGGACGACCTTCACGCTGGCTACGGGTACCTGCGCCAGCTCGATCAGGGCGCGAATCAGGCGCAGCCGGCGCAGGTGACGCTCCTCGTACCTGGCCTGGTTGGGGCTGGTCAGCTCGCCGGGTGGCAGCAGGCCTTCCCGCAGGTAGTACTTGATCGTCGGCACGGCCACCCCCGACCGGCGACTCAGCTCCGCGATACGCATTTGCCTTCCCCCTCGTCGTTATGGATAGTAGCACTATCCAAAAACGGATAGCGCAGCTATCCATTGAGATGGGGAAGGCCATGATCGAACTCGTACTCGCCTCCGCTCTGCTGATCTTCCGCCTCCTGGGTGCACTCGGCGTGCGGCGGTTCGCCAGTTGGCCGGCCAGCACGGCGCACGCCCTCGCGGTCATGTTGGTCGTCACCGCGAGCGCCCACTTCGTTCCGGCGAGCGTCACCGTGATGCCCAATCACGCCGACCTGGTCCGGATGGTGCCGCCGGTCGTGCCGTTCGCCAGCGCGGTGGTGTACGCCACCGGCGTACTGGAATTGCTGGGCGCCCTGGGCCTGGTGTTGACGCGGACCCGGTGGGCCGCGGGCATCGCCCTCGCCGCGCTGTTCGTGCTCCTCCTCCCGGCGAACGTGTACGCCGCCGTCGCGAACGTGCCGTTCAACGGAGGCGAGCCCGAGCCGCTCTGGCTGCGCCTTCCCGAGCAGGTCCTCTACATCGCCGTCGCCGTCTGGGTGACGCGATCGGCCGACAGCACGGCGGCCCTGCGCGTCCTG
This sequence comes from Micromonospora sp. NPDC047548, assembly GCF_040642975.1. Classification (NCBI taxonomy): domain Bacteria; kingdom Bacillati; phylum Actinomycetota; class Actinomycetes; order Micromonosporales; family Micromonosporaceae; genus Micromonospora; species Micromonospora sp. NPDC047548. Next base: position 5,045 of record NZ_JBEYTI010000076.1, on the reverse strand, counting down.
CGCCCGGCCCGCCCCGCCGCACCGGCATCCCGCTAGCCCTCGTCACACCCAACCCCGAAGGGAAACTGCCGTGCAGACCATGGCCCTCAGCACCGAGTCGCGGATCCTTGCCGGAGCGGCGCTGCTCACGATCGTCACCATCCAGGTAGGCGGCTGGTTCATGACGCGGATCGCCCGCGGCGAGGTACCGATGACCGACTTCCAGAAGTCCTTCGCACGTGCCGGACATGGTCACGCCGGCGTGCTGGTCCTACTGAGCCTGGTGGCCCTGCTTTATGTGGACGCCACACGCTTCAGCGGCGTTTTGCTGTGGACCGCAAGGCTTGGAGTGCCGATCGCCGCGATCCTGATGTCGGCGGGATTCTTCGCGTCGTCCGCAGGCAGGAACGTCACGGCACCGAACCGGTTCGTCTGGGTGCTGTGGGTGGGCGCACTCTCACTCGCCGCAGGGGTGGTGAGCCTCGGCGTCGGGCTGCTGACCGCCTAAACCTTTGAGGAGGCCGGACACGCAATTGGCCGGGTCCACCGGATTCTCCGGCTCCGTCCAGGTCGAGTAACACCAGCGAGTGATGCGCGGACAATCCGCTCAGGTCACCGAGGTAGGCCGAGGCTTGCAGTGGCCGCCGCCGGAAACTGCGGATGGCCGTACACATCGAGCCGGCCGGCACCCACCCCCGGTGCCGGCCGGTCCTTCCATCGCGAATGCATCATGACTTCCGATGGCACGGCAGAGACGATGGGTGTCATCAAGTTGGATCGAAACGTGTCAGCTATAGCTGGTAGTCACATCTACATGGAATCGCAACCTTGCACCCATCAAGCGCACTTCACGCCCGCGGCGCCGCTCCAGAGTACGTTCGGGCAAGCGGGCTGATCGAAGCGTAGGCGTGGGGTCGAATCCCGGTCCACTCGTCAAGGGCCAGGCGACAGCACTATCGACAGCGGTCTGCCACTCCTTGCCAGTTCCAAGTAGTGCAGCTCCGACTTACGATCGGGTGCGCGCTCATCGGCATGAGGGGAAGCTGAGGGTGCGTCGGGCTCAGCAGCGTCCGTCACGCAGGGTTACCGAGCTAAACCGTCACAGGGGGCGCCGCAAACCTCCGAGAGGCCGCTCGGCAAGGAAGCCGACACTGTGGTGGGTTTGCTTTGCACCTCCAGCCGTACTCGGCCCTGCACTTGTGTGCTGGTACGCCGACAGTTGGAATCTCGTGCACCGCCGTCGTGCGGCGGCACCAGGTAGCCGGGCCTCAGCCCGCAGCTTCCGCGCCGATCGCCCCGGACCTGGCTCCTGCTACGCGAGAAGCGCGAATAGCCCAGTGACGCAGGGGTCAGTGCTGGTCCGGTCGCACCGTGCCGCGAAACGACGAAGGGGCGCGGCTTCTCACTCCGGGCCCGGCGAACCGCCGGAAGCCCGCGCTTTGGCTCACACCGCGTGACCGGGTGACGGTGGGTTGGTCTCAGCGACGGCGACGACACGTTACCCGTCGATGGGTGCCGGCGAGTCCGGTCGTGCCCCGGGATTCGTTTGGGGCGAACGGTACGGCGACGGCTTCGACCCGTCATCGGTGCGCGACGTCGACGTCGTCTTCCTCGATCCGACGGACCTGAGCCGCGACAACGACGACCGGGCCACCGAGCAGCTCGTGGCGGCCTGGCCGGAGCCGCCGTGGGAGGCAAAGAACCAGGCCGCCGTGCACACCTGGTATCCCGCGAAGTTTGGCAGCGACCCGGTGGCTCCGATGCGGACCATCACCGAGGCGGTCGCCACCTGGCCCGACTACGCCACGGCCGTGGCCGTCCGCATCGACGCGCATGACCAGATCGTCGTCTGCGCGCCGCACGGCCTCGATGACCTGCTCGACGGCGTATGGCGGCGCAACCCGACCAGGGTCAGCCCGGAGACCTCCCAGCAACGACTCGCCCGCCACCGCCCCACCGAACGCTGGCCCGGCGTCTGCGTCGTGAACTAAGCCGACGCTCGCGGCTCGCGAATGCCGCCGTGATCTGCGATCTTGGGTCTGGATCCGTTCGGCACCGAACCCGGTCATCCTTCGTAGGAACTCTGGCAGCGGCAAGACGACTACCCGGGGCGGCCGGCGGCACGCAGGGTACGGTCATCGCGGCCAGATGAACGCGTCCGCGGCATCCATGACTACTCGATCGCCACAGCGTCGGCAGCCGCACGGCGAACCGCACTGTCGTACTGGGATCGCTGGAAGGCGACGGGCCGAAGGCCGCGTAGTCGCGCTGCGGCCGGAAGGGCTGGGCGAAGCCGCGCCACGCGATAAGGCCGTCTCTGTCAGGCGTCGCTGCACCAATCCCTACGAATGCTTTGAACATGGGAACTTTCGTCGTAAAACATAGGGCCCGAGTGGAGCAGGGGCCGAAGTTTTGGACCCGGAAGCCTATCCCTTCAAGCTCGGAGGACACTCGTCAGGACTGCTCCTTCGTGAGCCAATCCTTCGCCTTCGGCGAAATCCTGTCCGGATACTTCTTCTGAACAAACTCGAAGAACTGCTGCATACCTGCCGACTGGTCGTTGCCGTACGAGTCCTTTGTCGGTAGATCCAACAAGCGGTCAAGGTCAGCTTCGGTGAGCTCGTCGACCACTAGCTCAAGCCGCATCAGCACGATGTTGCTGTGGTCGTAGCTCCGGGTGAAGTCAGCCTCGTCCAGCCATTTGGTCTTGAGCACCTTTCGCACCGCCGAGGACTGAACTTTGGCAGGAGGCGCTAGGTCTTTCAGCCACTTGCCATCCTCGAAGTCATGGTAAAAGGCGCTTGCGGTTCGGTAGCTCTGGCGCTTGGTGAATACCAGGTCTTCAAGCTCCTTGATCGTGTCTTCGCTGACGTATCGTGTGATCAGGTCGTAGGCGAGGCTCGCCAGCGAGATGTAGTGCACGGCAAGGTTGGGTTCGAGAGGTGTTGCCGGCGTGTGGGCCTTCTCGTTTCTGAGATGCTGGACACCCAAGTGTAGGTACCCAATGCCTCGGAAGAAGTCTGCTTCCGCGTCGTTGGCAGGTGTCGCCTTACCAAAGAGAGCTTCGTAGTGTGCGGTGTTCTGGGCACTATTGTTGAAGACCTCCGAGGCCTTCTCCTTGCCTGTGATCTCGCGGAGTTTCCCGCGCACCAGCTTGTAAGACTCCTCGACTGCGTGGAAGTAGTCCCCGGTCGTCAGGTACTGCCCGATGTGGTTGTAAATGTCCCCGTGGATCTCGATCTGAATCTTGTTCTTTGAAACCGTCGCTTCGGTAGTGAAGATGGCGGGTGCGGGATCAGCTACGTTGTCGGCAGACGTTGTCTGCCCTATACCAGCAGACGGTGCACCATCGAGCTCCGCCGCAATCCTCCGGATCCTGGCGATCTGATCGTCCGTGATCTCCTCGCGGAAGCCCGAAAAGCCCGGAGCGGCCTGCTTCGCTTCGATGTAGTCCGCCAGGGTGCCGAGCGTTGACGCGACTTCGTAATCTGAGTCGATCTTCCACAGCGTCCTCAACCTGTTTGCCTTCGACACTCCGTACTCGGCATACTTATCCTCGTAGATGTCGATCGCGAGGTCGTCAAATAGCTGCGCCATTGATGTATTTGTGAGGTCGAGGACATATCCACCACTCATGCCCAGCACGGCCTCCAGGAAGGTCCTGTCTGGCAACGACAGCTTGCTCACGACTCGTTGCTCCTCTACTCGGCCGTCGTACCGTAGTGAGCCAGCATGATGGCATCCGCCCGTCGGCACGACCGAGCACAGGATCATCATCAAGATCGGGTGCGCTGTCATCGGAACGGTCGGACATCCGACACCGCGGCCTCTGTCATGCTTGTAGCGAGCGGTTCGCGGCAGATGTGCGCGCCTCGCCACTGGCGACCAGGCCGGATTCAATAGCTTTCGGCGGCCCTTCTAAGTGAGCGTCCGGGAACTCGGCAGGGTGCATGGTCACAAGGCGGTGAAGCTCGGCGTGTAGTGGTTCGATATGAAGCGAGCTCCTGGTAGATCGGCGGTTGTCTAGGCCAACCGTTCACCAGGAGCTCGTTGTGTCATTGTCGCCTGAGTGTGTCTGTGTGTCATGCCCGGCTCACCCGGCGGGCGTGTCAGCGCCGCCGACCTGCGGGTTCTACCCGTCTTCCTCGCTGACTGACGCCCAGTGGGCGATCATCGAGCCGTTGCTGCCCGCGCCGGGCAACACCGCCGGGCGGGGCGGCCGGCCGGAGAAACATCCCCGTCGCCTAGTCTTGGACGCGATCTTTTACCTGGTGCGGGGCGGGATCGCGTGGCGGCAACTGCCGGTCGGGTTCCCGCCGCCGACCACCGTGTACGACCGGTTCCGCGTCTGGGCCAAGGCCGGTGTGTGGCAGGCCATCCATGACGCGCTCCGCGATCTGGTGCGTGTCTACGAGGGCCGCGACCCGCAACCGACCGCTGCGATCATCGATTCCCAGTCGGTGCGCGGCGCGGACACCGTGCCCCGCACCGGCCGAGGCTACGACGCCGGGAAGAAGATCAACGGAACGAAACGGCACCTCGCCGTGGACACCGGCGGCCTGCTGCTGGCCGTGATCGTCACGATGGCCGGGCTACAAGACCGCGACGCGGGACACCGACTACTGGCCCGGCTCCGCGAACGCTTCACCACCATCACCCTGGTCTGGGCCGACGCCGGATACGCCGGACGGCTGCTCGTCTGGGCCCGCAACGTCCTGCACCTGACCGTCCAGATCGTCAAACGCAGCGAGCCGGGCTTCGTCGTCCTGCCCCGCAGGTGGGTGGTAGAGCGAACGTTCGCCTGGATCAGCAAGCATCGCCGCTGCGTACGCGACTACGAGACCAAGCCCGACCACCACGAAGCCATGATCCACATCGCGATGATCATGACAATGTCACGCCGCCTCGCCCGCACCGGCAACTGGTAACCGAAGTTCCCGGACGCTCACTAAGAAACGGTTTCATCCATACCTAGTACGGCAGCCGCCATTAGCCGTGTGAGCTGGGCTGATGCGGGTGGTGGGGTGAGCAATGTGGACGCAGCCGCCCAAGTGATCATGTGTGTG
>NZ_JBEYTI010000075.1:0-16961 GCF_040642975.1 Micromonospora sp. NPDC047548 | reverse complement strand
CGGCCGAAACCACCCCACCACGCCGAACACTGGACCGACTGGCGCCGCCGCCACCAAGCCCGCTCACGCTGGTTCCACCAACGCACCCGACTCGGACGCGAATACGCCCTGGTCAACTAACCAATGGCGGCTGCCGTACTATTACGGGCTCTTCGAAGTTGGTGGGGGTCGCGGAGGTCGGTAGTTGTCCTGAGTGGACCCCGGATGTGGGAGTGCCCGTAGCTCTGGGTGATCATGCCTGTTGTCGACGCAAGATGATCACAACAGAAGAGCTGCGGGCGTGGATACGACCCGGCTGCTGGGTCTTGACGGCCTGGCCGCGGTCGGGGTCGCTGATGATATCGACGGCGTTGTCGCTAGCCGTGGACGCCCTCGGCCTGATCATCGCGTGGTGGTGACCGCCGCCTCGATCACCGACAACGCGATCGGGATCACGCTCCTGGACAAGGTCGGCCAAGCACACCCCGACGGTCACCCGGGCCTGGGTGACCGTCGGCTTCAAACAGGGCGTCGCGGTCCACGGCGTCGCCGTGGGCATCGACGTCGGGATCGTCAAACGCTCCGACACCGGGCAGGGGTTCGTGCCGGTCTGTCGCGCCGCACCCGCTACGCCACAGTCCGTGGACCACTCATTGCGCAGGCCCACCCCTGGCCTCCCGTCGTTGCATGCCCTATCGTTGCGGAGCAGTTAGGACGGTCGCATCGCGCGACACCACCATGGTCACAGCAAAGTCTGCCCATTTCGGCTCGCAGGTAGATGTTGTCGACTACCGCTGGCACAAGGGATAGTCATCGCCCGCCGCGCCGCTCCTGTGGCTACGCGGTTCGAGCGAAGCGCTGTCCTTGCCATATAAGAGGAGATGCGACATGAGGCTGAAAAGAGGGCGCGCCTATGTGGCGGCGACCATGGTTGCGACTGTCGGCGTAGTGGTCGGACTGCAGGGTCCGGCCTCGGCGGCTGTCGGGATCGTTCACGTGAACGGCGGCTTCGGACGGTTCCTGCCGGACCCGGTCGACACGCTACCCGGTGACTCGATCGATGCCTGCGACATGGCTAGCGACGGGTGGGGAATCGAGTCGCGTCTCGACATCGGCAACAACGGCAGTTGGGACCGCGTCGTCGACACCCGGGGCCACACGGCGCCGTACTGCACTGGCTTTGTGGGCGGCAACATCCGCGAGGGTACGGTGGTTCGCCTCCGAGTTACCCCGGTCAAGGGCACCCAAAGCGGGCAGTGGACCGAGGGGCTCTTTATCGCCTGACAGAGGGGCCCTGTACCGTGCCAAACTCGTTTGACGGCCGTGACCTGGGATTTCGAAGATCGCGTCAGGCTGCCCGGTGGTACTCGTTGATCACCCAGCCGAGTCGTTGTCGGCGCTGTACGGGCATGGTCATCGGAATGACGACGGCCGGGTCGTGGTTGGGTGGCCGCTGCTGCCGTCCTTGGTGTGGTCGGTGGTCGTTGAAGTGGTCGACGTATTCGCCAACCACGGCCAGCGCGTGCCGCTCGTTGTGGATCAACACGTGGTCGGTGCATTCGTCGCGGAGGCTGCGGCCCCAGCGTTCGATGAAGCAGTTCGCCTTCGGCGTGCGGGGTGGTGTCTTGACCACCGTGATGCCCTCGGCGGTGAACACCGCGTCGAAGGCGGGGGTGTACTTGGCGTCGCGGTCGCGGATGAGGAACCGGAACCGGTTGGCATGCTCGCCAAGGTCCATGAGGAGGTTACGGGCGTGCTGGGTCACCCATTGCGGCTCAACGAAGTTGGCGGGGGCGGCGTCTGCGTAGCGGTCCGGAGTGGACTGTCCTGTTGAGGTGACCCGTGGCTCTCGGTGATCATCTTGTTGTCGAAGCAAGCTGGTCACAACAGAAGAGCCACGGGCATGGTTAACGATACGATCCGGCTGCTGGGCCTTGCGGGCCTGGCTGTCACCGGGGTCGAGGACGGGCCGGACGGGCCGGTCGCGCATCTGGTCACCGCCGATGAGCAGGCCCGTCGGTGTCCGGAGTGCGGGACGAGGGCGCGCAGGTCGAAGGGCCGGCGGGTGACCCGGCCGCGTGACCTTGCGGGTGCAGAAATCCTCATCCGCGCTGGTCAGGCGGCCTGCTCGTATTCGTGGAGGAGTCCGCCAAGTCGGTCGTGTCGATGGACGTACAGGTGTGTCAGCGTCGCGGTGTCGGTGATCGGTTCGGGTAGTGGACGCATCGGTCGGGCGTTGGCGATGCCGCGGTGCGGGCGGTGCTGGTTGTGGTGGCGTTCGTACTCGCGTAGGGCGTGTAGCAGGTGGGCGTGGTTCCAGATCAGTGTCCGGTCGAGCAGTTCGTGGCGGCAGGCTTGGATCCAGCGTTCCATGATCGAGTTCATGCGTGGCATCCGTACCCCGCTGCGTACGACCGTGATCCCGGCGTCGGTGAGGATCGTGTCGAACAGGGCCGGGTACTTGCCGTCTCGATCCCGGATCAGGTACGTCACCCGGCATCCGGCGTCTTCGAGGTCCGTCACGAGGTTCCGGACGGCCTGGGTCACCCAGCCGGCGGTCGGGTGGGCGGTGGCACCGAGGACGCGGACCCGGCGGGTGGCGTGTTCGATGACCGCAAGAACGTACAGGCGAGCGCCGGTCAGTGTCGTGGCTTCGAAGAAGTCGGCGGCGATAATGGCGTGCGCCTGGGAGCGGAGGAACGTCGCCCAAGTGGTGGCGGTCCGCTGGGGCGCCGGGTCGATGCCGGCCTGCTGAAGGATCTCCCAGACGGTGGAAGCCGCGACCTTCACACCCAGGACGAGCAGTTCGCCGTGGATGCGGCGGTACCCCCACGTGGTGTTCTCGCCGGCCAGGCGCAGCACCAACCGGCGGATCGACCGCACGGTACGTGGCCGGCCGGCCCGCCGGGGTCGGGAGATTCTGGCGTGCCGTCGGGCGATCAGGTCACAGTGCCAGCGCAGCACGGTCTCCGGACGCACCAGCAGCCGCAGGTTGCGAAGGACGTCCCTCGGCAGCCGGTGTAGTAGAGCAGCCAGCCACGCTCGGTCGGCCCGCGTGAACCGGACCTTCTCGCCGTGCGGCTGCCGCTGCAGGACGGTGATCTGGTGGCGCAGCGCGAGGATCTCGGCGTCTTTGTCCCGGTCGCTCATCGGCAGCAGCCGCAGCAGCGCGAGAGCGTTGGTCACACCGAGGTAGGCCAGCCGCAATAGCACAACAGGTCATCCTCGCGCACCGCTCAACATCGATCACCCGGTGCATCGGGCCGAGCGGGCTTGGGGCTGCGCCGGCGTTCTGATTTTAGTGATCAAGAGGATCGTGACCAGGACGGACGAGGTTTTCGGCACCCGCAGGTTCGCTGCGGGTCCGCAAACGCGGGTCGCGTGTGGTCCGCTTGAGACCACCTGACGGCGTTGATGTGCGGCCGGCGCTCAGCAAGCGCAAGTTTCCTTCAAGAATTTTCGATGTTCATCGCGGGCGTTGGTTGTCGCGGCACTCTATCGGTGCCACTCAATCGTGGCTGCAGACGCATCGCCGTCCCGCCGGGGGGTAACCATGCTCGCGTCCCGCCCACGTTTCTGGATCGGTAGCAGTCTCATCTGGACCCGTCGTGCCATCCGGCCTGTGGCGTTCGCCCTGGTCGGCCTGCTGCTCTTCACCAACGCCGCCAGCGGAGCGAGCGGCCTGAAGGTGCCGGCGGCGGCCGGCCGGCGAGCGGCCGCCCCGGCCGAGCCGGCACCGGCGCAGCGCTGGGGCTCCGCCGCCGGCCAGGATCATCTTGCCGGCGCCAATGGCAACCGCACGGTGCCCACCTCGCTGCGCTCGCGGTATCCCCAGCACCGGCTGAAGCAGCAGCCGGCGGCCGGGCGCAACGTGGCCCGGGTGGTCGCGCCGCCCGCCCGACCGCTGCGCGGCTTCGCCCGGGCGAGCAGCCGGGAACTCCCGGACTCCCGCAGCGCATTCGAGCGGACGTACCAGAACACCGACGGTACGCAGACCACGGAGTTCTCCAGCACCCCGGTGAACTACCGTCGGCCCGACGGAACGTGGGCACCGATCGACACCGGTCTGGTGGCCGATGACGACGGGTGGCGCAACGTCGCCGACTCGGTCCGGACGCGCCTCGCGGGCCGCGCCGACGCACCCGAGCTCGTCCGCGTCGAACTACCGGGCGCCACACCGGCAGTGGTCTCCTACCAGCTCAGCGGAGCGGCACCGGCGGCCGGCCGGCTCGACGGCGGGACCGTTACCTATCCGGCCGTATACCCGGGCACGGACCTGCGATTGGAGGCACGTTCGGGCGGCGTCAAGGAGACGCTGGTGCTGCGTACCCCCGACGCGCCCCGTTCGTACGTCTTCCCGCTGCGGCTGAGCGGGCTGACCGCGGCGGTTGCCGGAGACCAGGTGGTGCTCACCGACGCGACCGGTGCCCGGCGGGCGGTGTTCCCGGCCGGATACATGACCGACTCGGCGGTCGGCGACAGCCGGGCGACGTCCAGCGGCGTCACCTACTCGCTGGTGTCCGTCGAGGGTCAACCGGCCCTGCGGGTCACCCTCGACGACGCCTGGCTGCGCGACCCGGCGCGGGTCTACCCGGTGCTGGCCGACCCGACCGTGGCGCTGCCGGTCGACTCCGGCTCCGCGGACAGCGCGATGTACGTGCACGGCGGCAGCTCCACGTCCGGATCCTCGGACCTGCTGGTCGGCACGGTCAACGGCACCAACTCGGCCGCCTACGTCAAGTTCGGCAGCCTGGTCGACCGCCTGCAGTACCACACCATCTACGGCGCCCAGCTGCAGGCGGTCAACTACGACGCGGACTCCTGCTCGCCCCGGCAGGTCACCGTGCACCCGGTGACCCAGTCGTGGAGCTCCGGCGGCAGCTACTCCTTCCCCGGCCCGGCGGTGGGCTCCGCGATCGCGAGCCGGTCCTTCGCCCACGGGTACGTGGCGTTCGGCGCGTCCTCGTCGGCGTGCCCGACCGCGGCGGAGCTGTTCGACCTCGGTGACGCCGGCGCCAAGCTGGTCCAGCGCTGGGTCAACGGCGACCAGGCCAACTACGGGTTGTCGCTGCGCGCGTCGACCGACTCGCTGAGCGGCAAGCGCTTCGCCGGGTCGGCGACGGCGAACCCGCCGAAGCTGTACGTGACGCACAGCGCGTACAACGCGTCGTACTCCATTCCGAGCCCGGTGCCCAACCCGCCGGTGCTGCAGAACCAGGACGGCAAGGTCAAGGTGACGGTGACCAACCGGAGCGCCTCGGCGTGGGCGCCGGCGGACTACTACCTTGCCTACCGGGCGTACGACGCGAAGACCGGGGCGCCGGTCGGCCAGCAGCGCTCGGCGAACCTCACCACCACGGTCGCGCGCGGCGCGAAGATCACCCTGGACGCGACGATCAAGGCGATGCCGCCGGGGACCTATTTCCTGGACTTCACGATGGTGCGTACCGGCGGGGCGGTCTTCACCGACCAGCAGGTGCCGCCTGGCCGGATCGCGCTGCAGGTGATCGACATCGCACCCGTGGTGCAGGAGCTCTACCCGCCGAACGGGTACCAGGCGCCGACGCTGACTCCGCTGTTGTGGTCGCGGGCGGTGGACGTCGACGCGCCCCCGGGCTCGTCGCTGAGTTACAAGTTCGAGGTGTGCGAGCGCACCGCTGCCGGCGGTACGACCGGGTGTTTCAACTCGGGTTACCTCACCAGCACCGCTTGGACGGTGCCGGCGGGCAGCCTGTCGTGGTCCAAGACGTACCTGTGGCGGGTGTTCGTCAAGGACGCCACCACGGAGGTGTCGTCGCCGCAGTCCGCGCTGCTGACCTCGGTGCCGCAGCCGGAGCTCACGTCGCGGATAGCCGGGGCGCCGACCGCCGGGCAGGACCGTGAGTTCGACGCGCAGGCGGGCAACCTGTCCACCGCCGCGGTGGACGCCACGGTCACCACCGTTGGCCCGGAGTTGAACGTCATCCGCACCTACAACAGCCTCGACCCGCGCCGCGCCGGCGCGTTCGGCGCCGGCTGGAACACCCGGTACGACATGCGGCTGGTCCCCGACGACGACGGCTCGGGCAACGTGGTGGTGACCTATCCGGACGGGCAGGCGGTGCGCTTCGGCAAGAACCCGGACGGCACGTACGCCGCGCCGGCCGGGCGTACCGCGCAGTTGACCGTGGACACCGTCGCGTGGCGGCTGATCGACAAGTCGCGCACCACCTACCAGTTCTCGCTCTCCGGGCGGCTCAACAAGATCACGGACGCGGCGCTGCGCTCGGTGGTGCTCACTTACAACACCGTTGACGGGAAGCTGGCAAAGGCTCAGGTCTCCAACAGCCAGACCAACACCGCCGGGCGGTCGCTGAGCTTCACCTGGACCGGCGCGCACGTCACCCGGGTGACGACCGACCCGGTCGGCGGGTTGGCGTTGAGCTGGACCTACACCTACACCGGCGATCTGCTCACCCAGGTGTGCGCGCCCGGCTCGATCTGCACCACCTACGCGTACGGGACGGGGTCGCAATACCGCAGCGGGGTGCTGGACTCCCGGCCGGAGTCGTACTGGCGGTTGGGTGAGGCGCAGGGCACCGGCGCGGCCAGCGAGATCGCGGTCAACCTCGGCAAGGATGCCGGCACCTACGTCGGCGCCACCGTCGGTACCGCCGGCGCCCTGGCCGGCACGGGCGACACCGCCGCCTCCTTCAACGGCACGTCGTCCCGGCTGGACCTGCCGAAGGGGCTGCTGAAGAAGAGCCGGGACGCCGCCGTCGAGTTGTGGTTCAAGGCCACCGCGACCGGGGCGGGCGGCCCGCTGCTCGGATACCAGAACAAGGCGTTGGGCAGCTCGCCCACGGCCGGCGGGCCGGTGCTGTACGTCGGCACCGACGGGCTACTGCGCGGCCAGTTCGGGGGCAGCATCGCCCCGCTCGCCTCCACCGTCACGGTCAACGACGGCAAGTGGCACCACGCGGTGCTCTCCGCGATGGGCACCACCCAGACGCTGTACCTCGACGGCAAGAAGGCCGCCGAGGCGACCGGGCGCACCATCGAGCACTCGCTGCTGACCTTCAACCAGGTCGGCGCGGCGTACGCGAGCACGCCCACGTCGTGGCCGGGTTGGGGTAGCGCCACCCAGCGCTGGTTCAACGGGACGGTCGACGAGGTGGCGCTGTACGCGCACCCGCTCGGCGGGGCGGCGGTCGCCGCGCACTACAGCAACGGGGTCGTCGCCGCCGACCAGCTCACCCGGGTGACGCTGCCGAGCGGAAAGGTCGCCGCCAGTATCGAGTACGACACCGGGCTGGACCGGGTGAGCGCGTACACCGACCGCAACGGCGGCACCTGGAAGGTCGGCGTGCCGACCGTGTACGGCGGCACCGACGACCTGCGCCGCGCCGTCCAGGTGCTCGACCCGGCCAACCGGCCCTACCTGTACGAGTACGACGCGCTGACCAGCCAGCTGCTGCGCTCCGGCACGCCGCTGGGGATCAGCACCCGCGAGGAGGATCTGCCGCTCCCGTCGCCGTCGCCGTCACCGTCACCGTCGCCGTCGGTGTGCACGTCCCCGGACCCGAACGACCCGGCGTTCTGCACCACGATCCCGGACAGCGCGGGTGGGCCGGTGTTCGTCCGTCATGCCCTCGACGGCATGGCGATCCGCACTTTCCAGTACGACGACAATGGCAACCAGACCGTGGTCACCGGGGAGACAGGTGACTCGGTGACGATGACCTACGACAGTCGCGGCAACGTCGCCTCCAAGAAGACCTGCCGTACCGGCACCCAGTGCCAGACCAGCTACACCACCTATCCGGCGACGGTCACCGACCCGTTCGACCCGCGCAACGACCTGCCGATCTACACCAGCGACGCCCGCTCGGTCAGCGCCACGGACACCACGTACCGCACGGCGTACACGTACACCTCCTTTGGTGAGCTGGCGTCGCAGACCAACCCGGACGGCAGCGCGGTGACCCACACCTACTCCACCGGCGCGGAGGCGGCCTACGGCGGCGGCAGCGTGCCGGCCGGGCTACTGGTCACCACCTCCGACGCCCGGGGCAAGCTGACCCGGTACGCCTACTACCACAACGGTGACCTTGCCCGGGTCACCCAGCCCTCCGGGCTGATCATCGCCTACACGTACGACGCGTTGGGCCGCACCACCGCCGAGACCGAGATTTCTGACAGGTTCCCCAACGGGCTGACCACCACCTACGGCTACGACGCCAGCTCGCGGCCGGTGAGCACCACCGAGCCGGCCACCACGGACGCGATCTCGGGCACCCGGCACCAGCAGCAGACCCTGACCGGGTACGACGCCGACGGCAACGTGGTCCGGGTCGACGTGGTCGACAAGCTCGGCGGCGATGTGACGCGCACCAGCACATGGGAGTACAACGAGTACAACCAGCCGGTCCGGATCACCGACGCGGAGGGCAACGAGACCAGCTACAGCTACGACCGCTTCGGCAACCGGACGTCGATGGTGGACGCCAACGGTAACCGCTCCGACTACGCCTACACCGCCCGCAACCAGGTGGCCGAGGTGCGGCTGCGCGCGTACGCCGGCGACGGCGGCCCGACCACCGGCGACTACCTGGTGCTGCACTCCTACTCGTACGACTTCGCCGGCCGGATGGCCAGTGACACCGACGCAATGGGGCGCCGGCTGGAATACGAGTACTACGGCGACGACCTGTTGCGCCGGCTGGTGCTGAAGAACTTCCACAACCCCGACGGCACCACCCGCGACTACGTACTGGAGGAGAACACGTACGACCCGGACGGAAACCTCGTCCAGCAGATTGCGGGCGACGGCTCGCTGACCACCACCCAGACGTACACCAAGGTGGGCAACGTGGCCAGCACCGTGGTCGACCCGGGCGGGTTGGCCAGCACCACCACCTTCAGCTACGACGCCGCGGGCAACGTCACCCGCACCACCCGGTCCGGCAAGGCGTCCAACGTGCCCTGGGCGATGCCCACCACCCCGGAACAGGTCGACTACGCATACGACGACAGCGGCAACGCCGTCCGGGAGACGGTCACCGCCGGCACCACCACCCGGGTCACCACATTCGGGTTCGACCAGCGTGGGCTGATGGGGTCGACCACCGATCCGCGCGGCAACGCCGCCGGCGCGAACCCGGCGACGTTCACCACCACGTACACCTACGACGAGTTGGGCCGGCAGGTGAAGGCGGCCGGCCCGGCGGTGGCGGCCGAACGTGACGGGGCTGCGCCGGGCACGGTCAACCCGACCGTCACCACCGGTTACAACACCTTCGACGAGAAGGTTGCCGAGGCCGACGAGCTCGGCAACGTCAGCCGGTGGACGTACGACCGGGCCGGCCGGGTGGTGACCGACACCGCGCCGTCGTACTGGGCGCCGGGCGGGGTGGCGCCGTACACCTCCACCATTCAGACGCGGTACGACGCGCTCGGCAACCCGGTCGAGGTGACCGACCCGAAGGGCAACGCCACCCGGTACACCTACGACCAGCTGGGCCGCCTCGTCGCCCGGGACGAGCCGGGACACACCAACGACGAGCGGGCGGTGTCGCGGTACACCTACACCCGCACCGGCGAGCTGCTGTCCACCACGGACCCGAGCGGCTCCCGCATCGAGGCGACCTACGACGACCTGGACCGCCGGGTCACCGCGACGGAGGTGGAGCGCAAGCCCACGCCGCGCAACCTGACCAGAACGTACACCTACGACGACGCCGGCAACATCACCAGCATCCTCTCGCCGACTGGCGCCACCACGGTCAACGCGTACGACACGTTGGGCCAGATGACCCGTACCACCGACCCCAACGGTGTGGCGACGCTGTTCGGCTACGACTACGCGGGCCGGCAGGTGCGGGTCAGCGACCCGCTGGGGCGCACCCAGCAGACCGCCTTCGACCTGCTCGGCCAGGTCGTCAGCGAGTCCGACCTGAAGTCCGACGGCACCGTGCTGCGCAGCCAGCGCTACGGCTACGACGACGGGGGCAACTTGACGACCTCGACCGACCCGGCGGGGGTGACCACCACCTATCAGTACGACGCGGCGAATCGGTTGGTCAGCCAGACCGAGCCGGTCACCGCGACCTCGTCGATCTCGTCGAGCTTCGGCTATGACGCCGCCGGCAACCGCACCCGGTACACCGACGGGCGGGGGAACCGGACCATCTACCGGTTCAACTCCTGGGGGCTCTCCGAGTCGATCATCGAGCCGTCCACCCCGGCCCACCCCGGCGACGCCGACCGCACCTGGACCATCGCGTACGACGTCGCCGCTCGCCCCGAGAAGCTGACCGCCCCGGGCGGGGTCGTCCGTCAGGAGACGTACGACGCCGCCGGCCGGGTCACCAGGGAGACCGGGTCGGGCGCCGGCACACCGGAGCGTGTTCTCGACTACGACCCGGTTGGTCGCCTCGCCTCGGTCAACGCGCCGGACGGCACCAACACCTACACCTACAACGACCGCGGGCAGTTGCTCGGCACCGCCGGACCGTCCGGCACGGCCACGTTCGACTACGACGGTGACGGCAACCTCACCAGTCGCGTCGACGCGGCGGGAACCGCCACCTACACGTATCGCAACTCGCGGCTCACGACGGCCAAGGACGGCGTCACCGCCACCAGCCAGCAGCTCGGCTACGACGGCGCTGGGCAGCTGGGAACGGTGGACTACGGCTCCGGGCGCATCCGCGCCTTCGGCTACGACGACCTGGGCCGGGTCGCCTCGGACACGATGCGCAACGCCGCGGGGCAGACGGTCAGCTCGATCGCGTACCGCTATGACAACAACGACCGGCTCCTGGGTAAGACCACCACCGGACTGGCGGGCGCCGGCGACAACTCGTACGGCTACGACCTCGCCGGGCGGCTGGTCTCCTGGACCAGCGCGGCCGGCACCGTCGGCTACGCCTGGGACGACTCGGGCAACCGCATCCGGGCCGGCACGAAGACCGCCACGTACGACGCCCGCAACCGGCTCATCACCGACTCCGACCACCAGTACACCTACACCGCGCGCGGCACCCTGGCGTCACGGACCAGCTCCGGCCTCACCGAGACGTTCGACTTCGACGCGTTCGACCGGCTGGTGGCGGCAGCCGGGCAGGCCTACACCTACGACGGCCTGGACCGGGTGGCGACCCGTAACGGCGTCCGCTTCGGCTACGCGGGGGTCGGCGACGAGGTCGTCACGGACGGCGCCGAGCGGTACGGGCGCGGTTCCGCGGACGAGCTGCTCGCCGTGTCGCGCGGCGGGCAGCGGCGGATGGTCGTCGCGGACGAGCACGGTGACGTCGTCGGGGGCTTCGACGCCGCCGACACCACCCTCACCGGGCTGTCCGACTCGACCGCGTACGACCCGTTCGGTCAGGTGACCGCGGCTGTCGGGGACACCGGCAACCTCGGCTACCAGGCCGACTGGACCGACCCCACCACCGCCCAGGTCGACATGGGCACTCGCTGGTACGAGCCGGGCACAGGCACGTTCATCTCCCGGGACACCGTCACCTACGGCGCCGGCGATGCGATCCTCGCCAACCGCTACACGTATGCCGCCGGCGATCCGCTCGGCTTCACCGACCCGGACGGGCAGTGGCCGTCCTGCGGTTGGTGCAAGAAGGCGCTGCGCAAGGTGGGTGGGGCTATCTCCTCCGGCGCCAAGGCGACCTGGTCCGGCATCAAGACCAGTGCGAGCTGGGTGTGGTCCGGCATCTCCTGGGCGGGCAGCTACGCTTGGTCAGCCATCACGTGGGCGGGCAAGCAGATCGCATCGGGCGCCAAGTGGGTCTACGACCGGGGCAAGCAGGCGGTGAACTGGGTCGGCGACAAGGTCAGCAAGGCGCGGACCTGGATCGCCAACAAGGCCGCCGCCGCCCGCGACTGGGCACGCCAGAAGGCCGCGCAGGTCCGCGCCGCGATCTACGAGGCGAAGAAGCGGGTCACCCAGGCCGCCCGCACGGCCATCGCCTACGCCGCGAAGCACAACCCGGTCAAGGCCGTGGCCGCGGCGCTCAAGCCGGCCCTCACCACGCTGAAGAAGGTGGTCTCCGCTGCGGCGACCCTGCCCGCAAAGGTGGTCTCCACCTTCCGCGACGTGGTCAACGACACGGTCAAAGCGGCGACGATGATCTACCAGAAGGCCATCGAGACCGTGGGCACCGTGGTGGAGAACGTCTCCAATGCGGTCAGCGCGGTCACCGAGCTCGCCCAGGCAGCCGCGCCCTACATCAAGTCGGCGCTGAAGGTCGCCGCCGAGGTCAGCGGCGTTACCGACCTGGTCAAGTGCGTGACCAAGGGTGCTCTGGACGCCTGCGCCTGGACCGCGGCGACGATTGCCGGCTACCTGGCCGGCGGTGTCGGCGGTGGCGCGGTACGCGCCGCCCGGGCCAGCAGTCTGGCCGCGCGACACGCAGACGAGGCGGCCGAACTGGTCCGCGGCGGCGCCAAGGTCGCCAAGGAGGTCGGCATCGTGGCCCGCAGCGGGGAGCAGCCGACGCGCATGGTGACGAAGCGCGTCGTCAAGAACTGGGACGACATCGACCGGCAGCTGGGGGGACGGATCCGGGTGGAAGAGACGCGTACCTCCACCAGAGTTCCCGGGAACGACCCGAAGTTCCACCGCAAGTCGATGCCGGGGGACACCCGCGATGGCCAGCCCGACGTGATCACCAGGTACACGTCCGACTTCCCGAGGGTGGGAAGAAAGGGGGCATTCGCGGCATTCAAGGTGTTCCAAATCCTCCGTGGGGTCGTCCGGCACGGCAATGACTGACCAGCCGCTCGCATCGACGGAGCCGACTTCGCTGTACTGCCCATGCATGTGGGTGACGTGGGGCGAGACGCTCGGATGAGGTGGGAAGGGTGACGACCTCCAGGTGGAGTGGGACCCGTTGGGGTTCCGCTCTGACCTGGAGGTCTTCGCCGCGTGCTCGCGGCGAGCCCGATCCTTTGTAGACGTTTCCCTCAAAGTCTGTTCAAGATTTACCCCAGGGCGGGTGTGTGCCGGTCCTGGCGTGATTACTTCTACGTGGTTCAGCAGTCATGCCGATCCCGGTCCACGGATCCAGGTCTAGGGGCGGCGTGTGGTGTAGGTGCACCGACCCAGAGGGAGGATGCCGTGGTTACGAGACGACAACCGGATGGTCAACGAGGTCGAGCGGGGGTGAACCAGCTCACCCGTGGCGTGGCGTCAGCCACGGCGGGCCTGCTGCTTCCCGCCACCGGCGTGGTGGCCGTGGCGGCGGGTGTGGTGCTGACGTCCGCGGCGCCGGCACTGGCCGCGACGGCCTGCACGACCGCGGACATGTACGCCCATCACACGGTGACCCCGGCCAGCGCCAGCGGTGGTGCCAATGTGGCGGGCGCAAAGTTCGGAGCGGCGGCGGTGACCGGCGATTTCAACCGGGACGGGTTCGCCGACGTGGTGGTGGGTGCGCCCAATGACGCGGTCGGCGGCGTGGCCGCCGGGACCGTGTCGGTGTTTCCCGGCTCCGCGGCGGGGATCAGTTCCGGCAAGCGGCTGACCGAGACGAACATCGGCGCGGGCAACGAGGCCGGGGACCGGTTCGGGGCGGCGCTGGCGGTCGGCGATTTCAACAAGGACGGGTACGCGGATCTGGCCGTCGGGATCCCGGGCGAAGCGGTCGGGTCCGAGACCAAGTCGGGCGCGTTGGGCGTGTTCATGGGCTCGTCATCGGGGCTGTCGTCGGGCAAGTTCCTGAGCCAGACGCTCGGTGACGGCGCCGACGAGGCGAACGACGCCTTCGGTACGGCGCTGGCGACCGGGGACTTCAACGGTGATGGGTACGGCGATCTGGCGATCGGCACCCCGGGTGAGGCGCCGGGAGCCAATCCGGCCGGCGGCAGCGTGTATGTGTACAAGGGATCGTCGAGTGGTGTGGTGAAGGGCTGGACGGTGCAGCAGACCGGCACCGGCGACACGATCGAGGCCGGTGACCAGTTCGGTGCGGCGTTGGCGGCCGGGAACGTGACCGGTTCCAGCTACACGGATCTGGTGATTGGGGCGCCGGGTGAGGCGGTCGGTAGCCCCGCGGTCGCCAGCGGCGCGGTGTACGTGATGCCGGGAGCCTCGTCGGGGATGGGAACCGGGTTCGGGGTAAACCAGGCCGGCAACGGCGGCGCCAACGAGGCCGGTGACCGCTTCGGGGCGGCGTTGGCGGTCGGGAACTTCGGCAAGGCCAGTTACGCTGCCATCGCGGTGGGGGTACCGGGTGAGGCACCGGGGTCCCAACCGGCCAGCGGGTCGGTGGTGATCATTCCCGGGGCCTCGTCGAAGCTGGGTGCCGGCTACTCGGTGCAGGAGACCCAGGGTGGGGAGACGCTGACCGCCGGGGACAAGTTCGGCGAGGTGTTGGCCACCGGGGACGTGGGCAAGGACGGCTACAGCGACCTGCTGGTTGGCGCGCCGGGCAAGACCTACGGCACGCACACCGGTGCGGGAGCCGCTTTTCTGTACCAGGGGCACCCGCTCACCTCGGACGGGCGGGCGCTGACCACCGGCCGGCGCATTGCCCAGGGCGACGTGGGCAGCGGCAACGAGGCCGGCGACGCCTGGGGTTCGGCGGTCGCACTGGGCGATGTCACCGGCGACGGCAAGGCCGACGGCGTGATCGGTAGCCCGGGTGAGGCGCCCGGTTCGCAGCCGAAGTCCGGGACGGCGGCACAGGTCACCAACCTGGCCGGGATCGCGGCGACCAGCGTGCCGATCGAGTCGTTCAGCGCCACCACCGCCCTGCAGGCGTCCGCGGTACCGGGCGCGTCCGTGGGCACGGTGGAGTACGCCTACGCCGACAACATCGGCCGGCTGCTGCACGGCCACCAGACCGACCCGGACAACTTCGGCTCCGTCCAGTGGACGGTCGTCTCCGGCACGGACGCCTACACCGGCCCACCCGCGCTCGCCGAGCAGGCCGACGGCCGGATGACCCTGGTCGCCGAGAACGCCAACGGCACCGGCGGGGCGCTGATCCAGGCCACGCAGTCGCCCCCGGTGTGGGGCAGTTGGACCGCGCTCACCGGCACGATCAAGTCGCACGTCGGCTCGGCCAAGCTGGCCGACGGTCGGGTGGTGGCCTTCGCGGTCGACCCGGCCGGCACCGTGTGGGCCGCCCAGCAGACGGCGGTCAACGGCGTGTTCACATCCTGGATGAGCCTGGGCATCACCGGGCTGGCCGGCACCCCGGTGCCGGTGACCACCAGCACCGGCATCCAGGTGTTCGCGCTCGACACCAGCGGCGTGCTGCGGACGTTCCAGTTCTCCGACGGGGCGGCGTCGGGCTGCACCAGCCTGTCGGACGCCGGCCTGACCGGCACCCCGGCGGTTGTCCTGTATCCGGGCAACAAGCTGCGGGTGTTTGTGCGGGCCGCCGACGGGACGATCAAGACCAAGAAGCAGGACGATTCCGGGGTCTTCCCCGACGCCTGGGACGCGGTCGGCAGCTTCGTCGCGGCGGGTTCCCCGTCGGCGCTGATCAGCCCGGTCACCGGCATCACCGAGGTGGTCGTGCGTGGCGCGGACGGGGCGATCTTCAACACCGGTGAGACGTGGCAGGGCTCGGGCACGTGGCGGGACTGGCAGCAGGCCAGTGTCACCTGGGACGTGGCGGCGGCCACCGACCCGACGGCATTCACACTCACGAACTCCAGCGGTCAGAACTGGGCGTTCATGTTCCGTGGGCAGTCGAACCAGACCCGGGTTTACACGCTGAGCAACGCTTCCACGCTCAGCACCCAGACCCGCACTGCCGAGACGACCGGCGCGGCGGTGTCGACGCCGACCTTTGCCGGCACCACTCTGCCCAGACCACCGCGGTAACCAGCGAGAGGCGACACTGACACCGGCCAGGGCGAGCACTGATCGCCCTGGCCGGCCTCTTGCCTCACGCGACGGGGCACTGCTCGGTCAGCCGCGCGGTACACAGGCCGCCGCGTTGGGCCTTCACGTCGGTCACTGTCCCGCACCGGGTTTGATGGAGACATCGAAACCTGGGAGGAACACCAACGATGCCCGCACCGAAGAAGTACCCCGACGAGCTGCGTGAGCGTGCGACCCGGTTGGCGGTCGAGGCCCGCCGGGATCCGGCCGCCGCGACCGGGGCGATCCGGCGGATCGCCGGCCAGCTCGGCATCCATCCGGAGGCGTTGCGCGCCTGGGTGAAGAAGGCCGAGACCGACGCCGGCGACCGGCCGGGCATCACCAGCAGCGACGCCGAACGCATCGCCGCTCTGGAACGGGAGAATCGTGAGCTGCGCCGGGCGAACCAGATCCTGAAGTCCGCGGCGTCTTTCTTCGCGGCGGAGCTGGACCGCCCGTCGCGATGAAGGTCGCCTTCGTCGATTCCCAACGGGCCGAACACGGTGTCCAGCCGGTCCTGCAGGCGCTCGAAGGCACGCCGGCACAGATCGCACCGTCGACCTACTACGCCGCCAAGACCCGCCCCGCCAGCGCCCGATCACGGCGCGACAACGAGCTGACCGCGATGATCGAGCAGATCCACCAGGAGAACTACGGCGTCTACGGGGCCCGCAAGATCTGGCACGAGCTGCGCCGCCGTGGTGTTCGGGTGGCCCGGTGCACCGTCGAGCGGCTGATGCGTGAGTCCGGGCTGCGCGGGCTGCTCCGCGACAAGTCACCGCGCACGACCCGGCCCGCAGCCGAGACCGGACGCTGTACCTGCCGAGAATGCCATCCGGGCAGCTCAGGCGGCATGCTCGTATTCATGAAGGACGCCGCCGATGCGGTCGCGCCGGTGGATGTTCAGCCGGGCGAGTTGGTTCGGGTCGGTGATCGGTTCGGGCAGCGGCTTCAGTGGCCGGACGTTCGCGATCCCCTGGTGCGGTCGGTGTAGGTTGTAGAACCGCTCATATTCCCGCAGCGCATGCAGCAGATGCCGCTGGTTCCAGATCAGCGTGCGGTCCAGCAGCTCGCGGCGGCAGGTCCGCACCCAGCGTTCCATGATCGC
>NZ_JBEYTI010000074.1:0-17251 GCF_040642975.1 Micromonospora sp. NPDC047548 | reverse complement strand
ACAAGCACGTCAGACCACACCCGCCGGTCGGCAAAACCCAACACCAGAACGCGACAACCAACCACAACAAGCCACAAAAGGTTTAATCACAAGCTTAGAGGGTGTTTGAGAAGGCCATGCCCTACTGCGCCGGGCCCAGACAACGACCGGCTGCGTTGTCGGTTCGTCCGGATACAACACCGGTATCCGGATGAACCTCCGCCTTGCCGGACGCCGCCTGTGCCTCGGCTCGCTACGGGCGAGCCTTCTCAAACACCCTCTATGCCTCACCAGTCGGAACCCGTCCGACGCTCTCCGAGCTTGCGCAGCGCCTCAGGCTGCGCGGGTGATGGTCACGAGGCCAGCGCGTAGGCGCGGATCACCGTCTGGTCGACCGCGTTGCCGTCGACATCCACCGCCGTGGCTCGCAACGAGACGTACCCGGCGGCGGGGTGGGCGAGGGTGGCGGTCCACCGGCCATCGATACGCTCAACATCAACGGGCTGCCACGTCGTGCCGTCGTCGAACGAAGCGGTGAGGGTCAGCGACTCGATCTGCTGGGCTGGTTCCGGACGGTTCTGCTCCACCGACACACCGAAGGTGAAGAGGCTGGCTGCCGGCGCCCGGTTGAGGTCGTCCAGCACCATGTCGTACCTGATCCCGAGCAGGGGCAGGTCCTGCTCCCCGTCAACGTGGGCCGAGGTGAAGGTCCACGCGGTGCGCTGCCGGGTGGATAGCGATGACCAGGGTGCGTCGCGGGTGGCCTCCGTGGTGAGCACGTATTGCGACTCGTCGCCAGAGACGGAGAAGTCGCCGAAGGCGGTGCGATCGGTGGCGCCCAGGACCGTACCGTCCGTACGGGACAGCGTGGTGGAACCAGTGGTGAACGGATAGTCCCACATGGCGGCGGCCGTCGGGCCGCCGTGGCGAGCGTCGGCATCGGCGTACGCCGGGATCGCGAACCGAAGAACATCTCCCTCGCGGCGGGCAGGCGAGGGGGCGTACGGGTTGCTGGAGCGGGTCACGGTCGGCCCGAGTGGTGCCCGGCCGAACGTTATGACGTACGGACCGGCGTTCGGGAAGGAGCGTTCGGTCTCGAAATAGTCGCCACCCGGATCCTCCGCGCAATCCGTCGGCAGGACCTGCGCGTTCAGTGCCCACACCACGTTGGTGCCGGGGGTGAAGTACGCCGCGTAACTTCCTGGGACGATGCCCGCGGTTACCGACGTTCCGAAGCCTGCTGACAGGTCGGGTTGGTAACCCCGCGCGCCAATCCGGCCGCAGCCAGCCCGATCCTGGCCGTTGACGCGCATGGTGACGGCGGCGAGCGCACTGGTCTGCGCGGTAAACACAGGCTGTTGGGGAATGCCGTCGGTGGACTCGAACGTCAGGTGGTACAGGTACGGGCTGTTCCGTGTACCGTCCTTGCTCAGCGCCGCGTACACGTTGAGTTCGAGGCCGGAAACTGGTTCGGTGGGCTGGACGTAGAGGCCCCCGGCGTAGTCGAAGTCAACGGCGTACCAGATCTTCTCCCCGGACGTGGACTGCGTGATTTGCACGGTCCCCCCGACCAGCCGCGCGTCCGCGCGGTCCACAGACGCCTCGACCCGCGCCGTGCTCCCAGCATCGAGCTTGACTTGAGTGTTGCCAACAACGTTTACCCGCGCCTGCATCGGCATGCTCAATGACAACCCGCCATTGGCCTCGGGCGTCTCGACGAACGCCTGGACGAGGTACGCGCCGGGCGCCAACTGGGCAATTCCCCGGCCCCTGGTCAGCGGAACCGAGGCTACCGCGCCGGTCACCAGGTCGAAGGCGAGCGCGTAACGGGCATGTTCGGTACGGGGCGCGCCGCCGGACCGGTCCCGTACCGACACGCTCAGCGTGGCGGTGCCGGCGTCACTGGTCGTCGGTGCCGTCGGCGGTTCCGCCAGCGCGGCTTGTCCGCGGCGCCAGCGGCGAGGATCGGGACGACGATCGTCGTCGCGGAGTAGGGCCCGCTCCGATCTGCCGTCCGGGTTGGTCGTTGCCGTTGCCGCCGGCGCCGGGACAACGGCCGTGGCCAGCGCGCCGATCAGGACAGCCAACAGGACTGGGGCTCTCATCGGACGCATGTCACTCGCCCTTCGGACGGTTGTCGCCGCAGTCGGCGGACTGGGCATGCGGCCCGGCTGGCGGCAGCTCGTCCACGACCTCCGTCTTCAGCAGCGCATCGGACTCGATGACCATCCCCGCGGGGTAGCCCATTCGCGGGTTGGCGGCCACCGTGACCGTGCGGCTGCCGAGGTAGCGGTACGTCGTTCGGTCGAAGACGAGCTCCATCCGGGTGCCGTAGGTGGGCAGTTCCCGGGCGACCGCAACTCCGACGCGTCCGGCAGCATCGGTAGCCTCGGGCACGACCCGCACGTCGGTCTGCTCCGCCATCAAGGCGTACACCGCGGCGCGCAGCTTTGCCGGGGCCGCCGGCGCGTGCGCCAGGCCGGTCAGCATTTCCCACGTGGTTTCGCCACGGCGGACCGGATCAGCGAAATCCTCCGGGGTGCTTGTGGCCCGCACCTCCTTGTCCACCAGGGCGCGCAGTTGCTTCGGCTCGGTCGGCAAGCCTCGCAGGTAGGTGTAGGAAGGCGCGCGCATGTCCGGGTCGCAGGCGGCGATGCGGAATTCCATGTCGGGTTCCTGCCGTGCCGCTGGCGGCAGGTTCTGACCAGGCAGCGGACGTGGTGCGGAATACGACAGTCGCAACAGGCCGTCGCCGCTGCCGTTGGCCGACTCCCACATCTCCTGCCGGCTGTCCACAAGCCATGACACGAAGTTGGCGGTCGACTGAGACGCTGACGGGCCATCGCCCGGGGGTAATGGTCGCATCGACCCTCCGTCGCTAACCGTGGCGGTTCGTACGTAGCTGACATGGACGAACTGGTGATCCCGGGCGGTGAGGTCGTCGACCGCCGCGACCAGTGACGCGTTTCGGAGCAGGTCGGCGGGGGTAGCCGTTACGGCCCGCGTATCGCGTGGAGTGCTCTGGCCGGCTGGGGTGAGGGTGACCACGGCGACCACGGCGACCGCGGCGGCAAGCCCACCGGCGAGCGCAGCACCCAACCCGAGCCGCCACCATCCACGGTTGCGGTGGGCCCGGGCCATGGCGGGCCGGGCATCATGCGTCGTCTCGCCGGCAATGGCCCTGTGCAACCGGGTACGGCCGCGCGCTTCCGCCTCGGGCGCGGGTGGTGGTGCCGGCCGTACGACGTTCAACAAATCCAGCTCGTTCATCAAGAAACTCCTTCGTGGAGAAAAATTTCCTGGGTGGGATCGACATCGCCGAGGACCTCACGGAGCTGACGCCGGGCCCGATGGAGCCGGGAGGCGACGGTGCCCACGGGCACACCGAGTGCGGCGGCGGCCTCGGCCTGGGACAACTCGGCCCAGGCCACGAGCAGCAACGCATGGCGGTCGCGGGCGTTGAGGCGGCCTAGCGCGGCGGCGAGCCGGCCACGTACGGCTGACGCGGCGACACGGGCGATAAGCCGCTCCTCACCCGCGCCCGAGGGGGGCTCGGCGGACATTCGCGCCAGGGCTCGATAGCCGCGAACCTCGGTGCGGCGGTGCCGCTGGATCAGGTTGGTGGCGATGCCGTACAGCCACGCCCGCACTGATCCGCGGGCCGGGTCGAACCGGCTCCGCTGGCTGAACGCGACGAGGAAAACCTCGGCGGCCAGGTCGTCGCCGGCCGGGCCGACGACTCGCCGCGCGGCGTACCGGTGCAGTTCCCCGAAGTAGCGGTCATAGAGATCGGCGAATGACTCAGGATCGGTTCGGGAGCGCCTGAGCAGGTCGGCGTCCTCGACATCGCGGTTTTCGATCGAGTGGGTCCGGCTTTCGGTGGGTAGGATCATATGAACACGTCGGTCACGATCGGGCCCTCTCGGGTAGGGGTGCGGTTGTCGCCAGTACTTGCCCGCAGCCCTAAATGATCTTCACGACCGAGCCCTCCGCGCCGAACGCAGTCAGCACCACGACCGGCATGGCCGGCAGGTGCCGGCGCAACTCCTCGATCGCGCCGCCCACTCGGCCCGGCGGTGCGCAGTTGAGCGACGGCGGCGGCGGTGTCGGCGGCGAAGACACCTCGGCGGCCTCCAGTGCGGCGCCGTGACCGTAACGGGCGGGATGCTGGTGGTAGGGGGCGAGGACGAGGTTGGCGGGTAGGCCGCGGTCGGCCAGCTTGGCGGCGAACTGAGGTTCCCCCGATAGCGTGGAGGCCAGACCTAAGGGAATAGATGGTCATGGCTGAAACGAGGAGACGGTTCGACCGGGAGTTCCGCGAGGGAGCGGTGAGCGGTGCGGATCGTGCGGGAGATGGGCAAGCCGATCGCGCAGGTGGCCCGGGATCTTGGGATCAACGACGGCACGTTGGCCAACTGGGTGGCGCAGGATCGGCGGGCTCGGGGGAGGCCGCCGCAGGCGGGCTCGGTGAGGACGAACGCGCCGAGCTGGTCAGGCTGCGTAAGGAGAACGCCGAGCTGGCGATGGAGCGTGACGTGCTCAAGCGATCTGTGGTCCTGTGGGTCAAGGAGGCGACGAAGTGAGTGTGGCCGGGTTCGTCGCCGCCCAGAGGACCGAGCACGCCGTGCCGCACGCGGTGACCTGCCGGGCGTTGGGGCTGTCTGAGTCGTGGTTCTACAAGTGGTGTTTCGTGGCTGGTGCCGGCCGGTTTCCGGGCCGAGTCCGTCAACTGCCTGCCACGCTGGCGGCGGCGAGACTCCCCGACGGGGGTGGGAAACTGGCCGAACAGGCCCACTGTGGCCGACCAGGCCGGCGGATGCCACCGCCACGACGGGCGGTCCGGCCAGGAGCAGCCCGATGGCGCCCGCGGCGACGAGGCGATGGCGGACCCGGGGACGGGCCGGCGGAGCGAGCATCCGCCGTACCCGGCCGACGGCACCTGCGGCCGCGCCGAGAGCGTGCTGGGGAGTACGGTCGCCTCGTCCAGGTCGTCCTCGGAAACGACGAGGGCACCGGCCGCCGTACCGCTGTCGTGGTCCGCCGCGACAACGGTACGGGCGGAAGCGCGGACTGGTTGGAGACTCGCCAAGCCAGGCCCACAACCCCAGTAGTCCGGTGACCCGACGGGATGCTCACACGGTTCTCACCACGCCCGCGCGGGTTGCATGGGGCCCGGCACCGCGCGGGCGGTCACCGTGCGCGCTGGAGGATCGTGATGAGCACGCCCTCGCCGACCGTGATTGACTCGGTCAGCTTCCACGCTGACTTGTCCGGGGTCTCCCCGAACAGGCGCCTCCCAGTGCCGAGGAGGACCGGGAACGTCATGAGGTGGAGCTCGCCGACGAGGTCGTGCTCGAGCAATCCCTGCACAAGCTGGATGCTGCCGGCGACCGAGATGTCGCCGTCCACCTCGTCCTGGAGCCGGATCACCTCCTCGACCAGGCCGCCGGAGAGCACGCGTGTGTTGTTCCACTTGGGGTCGGTGAGCGTGCTCGAGACGACGTACTTCGGCATCCCGTTGTACTTGTCGGCGAGCGCGCCCTCGTACTGCGGCCAGGCTGCGGCGAATCCCTCGTAGGTCCGGCGTCCGAGGAGCAACGCCTCTGCGCCGAGCGTCTCATCGACCTTGAACTGCTCGCCCTCCTCGCCGCGGTCGAACTCGAAGCTCCAGTTCGGATGCTTGAAGTCCTCCCCGCCCGGCGCCTGCACGACGCCGTCGAGCGAGATGAACTCGGTGACCACGATCCTTCCCATGTCTTGTCCCTCCTCGACTGTCTAGTGGGCGTGGGCGAAATCGCGCAGCGCGGAGGCAAGCACGTCGGCGGGAGCCGTGTGCTGCTCACCTTTGACGGCCTGCAGGGTCGCGGTCGGCAGCAGCTCGGCGAGCGCCTGGGTGCCCGTGATGATGAATGGGAACGTCCCGGTGCCGTGCATCACGAGCGTGGGCACGGTGACGGCGGCCCAGCGATCACGTGGCAGCGGGGCACCCGACATCGTGTTCCCCATGATCCGACCGTCGTAGGCGATCGTCGGCGCGACGGCCTCCATGATTGGCCAGAACTCGCTCTGCCGGATGCCGTCGACGGCCTCGGCGGGCAGGCCGACCGCAGCGGTCATGAACAGCTCCGCGGCATCCCCGGGACGACCGTCGGCCACGGCGGCGTCGAGGCGCCCCACGTAGTCAGCCGGCAACGGCGGGCGACTGTCGTCGACGACGAACGGCGGCTCGAACAGCGCGAGCCGGGTGATCGACAGACCGGCCGCTGCGGCGTCGAGCGCGAGGACCGCGCCGGACGACCAGCCGAACACGGTCGCCGGCGCGCCCGCGACCTCGATGAGCGCGGCGAGGTCCTCGATCTCGCGCTCCACGGCGTACGGCGCGGTGTCCGTACTCTCGCCGCGTCCGCGACGGTCGTAGGCATAGGTCCGGAACTCGTCGCCCAGCAGCCGTCCAACCTCCTCGTTCGTCGGATTGATGGCGGGGTAGGCGGTCGCGCCGTCGATGATGATGAGCGGCTCGCCCTGGCCCCATGCGGTGAACGCGATCACGGTGCCGTCGGCGGACACCGCGGCCGCGCTGACGTTCTCGGTCATCTGGTTTGCCTTCCTGGTGGCGGTGCGGGATGCCTCCCGGAGCGGCGGAGTGCCGCGTCGCAACCAATCTAGGAGTCGGCGGCGGCGTCGATCTTGTACAGAAGCGACAGGGGCTCCTCGGCCGCATCCTGGCGGTGCAGCTCGGTCGCGGTGCGGCCGATGAAGCGCTGGAGCGAGCGGGCGAGGTGCGGCTGGTCGTAGTAGCCGAGCCGGTTGGTGACGTCTAGCGGTGCGGCGCCCTCGCCGAGCAGGATCGCGGCCTGCCGGGCGCGCTCGATCTGCCGAATGCTGCCCTGCGTGAGCCCGGTCGCGGCGGCGACACGGCGCTGCACCGACCTCGTCCCGACGTCCGGCATCCCGCCGGCCACGACGTCGTCAACGAGCGGGTCGCGCACGACGACGCCCTCCCGCACAAGCCGGGCGACGAACTGCTCCGCGCCCTCGAAGTCGGGGATGAGCCACTCGTCGCCGCGCAGCATGAACGTCGTCGCGGTCGCGTGCGGGCTCTCCAGGGCGGAGTCGACCAAGCGCGCCGGAGGCAGGTGCGGCATCGAGGTGCCGCACGCGAACGTGATGCCGAAGGACTCCGATCCGTCGGGCACCTCGACGCTCAAGGCCGTGGTCTCCGGACCGCGTACGGCGGCGTGGACGCGGCCGTGGTGCTCCCAGAACACGAGCTCCCAGTTCGACGTCGCGATCGAGGTCATCCGCGCGACGCCGGACGCGTGGCTGCGCCAAACGCGGTGGACGTACGGCGAGTCCGACGGCCGGTCCTCGTTCTCCAGCGGCATCCCGTCCCCCGGTGACGTGTGCGGCCAGTCTCGCACGGCCCTGCGTCACCCGACCAGAGCCGCGGCGCGGCTTGGGGTGCTGTCGGCGCAGGACCGCGTTTTCGTGGTGAAGGACCAGAATTTCCGGCTCTCCTGCTGGTTTCGTGGGTGGTAGCGGTGGTTGATCATCTGCCGGGTAGGGGTGGGCAGAGGCCGCCGCGGGTGAGGTCGGCGATGGCGATGAGCGCGTCGGGGCTGGCGTAGCCGTAGGCGCGTCGGGTCAGGACGCGCAGGTGGGTGTTGGTCGCCTCGACCCGCGCGTTGGACAGTCCGCTGTCGCGAGGGTGTTGTGCAGTTCGGGCAGATGCCTGCGGATCTTGCGCGCGACCTTCACCATCGAGGGGATCTTCGACCGGGTGGCCCACTCCGCCTTTACCGCCGCGTAGCTGGTTGCGCACCGCCCGGCGGACCTCGTCGAGGGCGTCGGTGATCCACCCGACCGCGTGGAACGCGTCCAGGCACCGGACCGCCCGCGGGGCGTGTTCAGCGACCACATCGCCGATCCACCCGGCGCCGTCAGCCGACACGTGCGTCAACGGCTCGGCCCGTTCGGGTCCCAGCGCGGCGAAGAACTTCTCGACTGTCTCCTTCTTGCGACCCTCGCCGCTCCACACGATCCGGCCACTGCCGTGGTCCACGACGATCACCAGATACCGGTGACCCTTGCGGTAGGCGACCTCGTCGATACCGATCCTGATCAGCCCGGCGAGACGGCGACAGCACCAGCCCGCTCGGCCACCACCCTGGTGATGATCCCCGACACCGCCCGCCACGTGGTACGCAGCAGTTCGGCGACCGTCGACGCCGACGCATGCGCGGCCAGCCACGCCGTCGTGTCCTCGAAACCGATCGTGAACCGGGAGTCGTGCCGCGCCCACGGCACCGCGACCATCGTCGGCCCGTGCTCACCGCAGTTCACCCTCGGCGCGTCGCCGACCAGCCAGACCCTCATCACGCCCAGGTCCACAGCGCGCCACCACCGACGCCCGCCGCCCCGGTCATACCACGGCGCGCGTACCTGGCAACGCCCACACCGCCGCGTGGCTTTCATCCGCGGCCGCACCGACACGATCAGGTACTCGCCCGCGTCGTCCTCAGCGACCCGCACCGCCTCGATGACGGTACGTTCCAGCCCCAGCAGTCGATGGAATAGCCTTGCCCCCAGCACGCCGTGTTTCCGATCTTCAGTTCCCGTGTCTTAGCAGCTCAGGAACCTAGACGAGACACGGCGTGCGCTGCCATCCGGGGCCAGAAATCACCCACGAGACCGGCAGTAGAGGCACTTTTTTTCGGATGATCTTTCGGAGTCCGGACTTACCGTTCGGGTCCGTCGCGGGCGCTGTCCGAGATGGCACCGACGAGCGGACCTACCCGGATCGAGCCTATCGGTGATCTTGGGCTTGGTCGGTGCATGGACACCGGCTTCCACCGGCGGCAACCCGGGGGCGTTCGACGCGCGGACTGATCGCTGCCCGGTCGACCGCCCAAAGCCCGAGCCATCTGGTCGTTCGGGAGATCGGTACGGTGGCCCGCGGGCGCCACCGGGGCGGGAGGTGCGCGGGCAGTGGTACGTGGCGGGCCGGTACGGCGAACGTGCGACGTGCGGGTACGGCTGACGCCCGATGAGCACGCGGCCTGGTCCGCAGCCCGGGCTGTTACCGGCCGCCGCGACCTGGGTGCGTGGCTGCGGGTGACCGTTAACGAGCTGCTCGGCCTGTCCTCTGGGGAGCGGCTGGACCGGCCGGAGCCGGCGCCGCCGATTGTGGACGCGCAGACGTACCTGACGCTGGTAACGGTGGCCAACGCGCTGGGCGAGCTGGTTACGCGGGCGAACGCGGAGCAGCGGTATCCGGCCGAGCGGGAGGCCAGCGCGGTCTACGACCAGGTACGCCAGGCGGTCGTGGAGATCCAGGCGGCGATCGCTACGGCCACGGCACGGGCCCGGCGGCGCCGGTGATCGCGGTCATCCGCAAGGGCAGCGACTTCGGCCACGCCGCGCAGTACCTGTTCGGGCCGGGCGACGGGGGACCGTCGACGAGCAACGGGGATTGAGTCTGGAACGGAAACTGGCGCAAACCCTGTTCGGTTGATCTTCCCTAACTGCGACAGCAGCGTGACCAGGGCACGTGATCGGGAGTGTTCGACCCGATCGTGACCCGGACCTCGTCTGGTTCCTCGCGACGGCGTTTTCGGCCGAAGTGATCGTCTGCAAGGGCTATCCCGGGCGGCGTCCCCATGCCGAGATCAGCGGCGCGAGGGTGAGGTCAAGCTCGCCGGCATCGATGGCGGCCAGGTGCGCGTCGATCTCGACGTCGTTGGCCAACCTCGCGGCGAGCAACTCGGCGCGGACCATGCGTACCGTCGCGGTCTCCAGCCGGTCGCAGGCTACCCCGCCGACCGGGAAGCAGCCAGCCGCCGTGACATCGACCAGGCCCGCCGCACGCAACGCCCGCGGCAGCGTACGGCCGTAGCGCAGATCGGCGCCGCGGCGGGTCATCAACTCCCGGACAGCGCGCCGCAGCCGGTTGGCGCGCCGCTGCGCCGGGCCAACCTCATCGAGGCAGGCCAGCGGCTGCAGCTCGGTATCGGCGTCCTCGACCAATAGCCAGCCGCCGGGCCGCAGCGCCGCCACCATCGTCGCCAACGCCCGGGCACGGTCTGGCACGTGAACGAGCACGAGCCGGGCGTGCACCAGGTCGAACGTGCCTGGCTGCGGCGGCGGGTCCCCGACGATGTCGTGCCGGAGCACCTCGTACCCGCCGTGCGGGTCCAACCAGGCCGGATTGATGTCCGTGGCCAGCACGTAACCGGTTGGTCCGACGGCCGTGGCGAGTGCCTCGGGAATGCTGGGGCCTCCGGCGCCGACTTCCCAGCAGCGCCAGCCCGCCCTCACCCCGAGCCGGTCGAAGTGCCCACGCGTGACGCCGTCGAACAGCTCGGCCAGCCAGATGAACCGCTCGCCCGCCTCCACCCGGGCGTTGTCGAGCAGGTAGCGGCGATCCGAGGCAGACCCAGGAATGTGCGGCGATGGGGGGCCAGACCCCGCGCCAGCGGTATCCACCGGCCCGCCTGCGGTCGTGTCCGGCTCGGACCCGGGGTCGGCGAGGGGCTGCGATGAACTCATGCCCACATCCTCACGACCTACCGCGTGCCGTGTCAGTGCGACACGGGATGAAACCAGACACAGCCTGGCTCCAGCCAAGCAGGCCGACCCCTCACCCTCGACACGACTACGCGCGGGCCATGGCCGCGGTGCGAGTCATCGAGCGCGACCGCGACCTGGTCGCGGTCGAGGGTCCGGGCCGCCGCCGGGCGGCGCCCGGGCGGCGGCCACAATCCCGCGGGTGACAGCGCGGTCTCGCCGGTACTCGTTTCCAGGACGGGACCACCGCACGCACGTACGCTTCACCGCCGACGAGTACGCCGAGCGGTGGCCTCGCAGCCGTTCTGGCTGATCTCAGATGTCCGTCAATGCGGGTCAGGTCCAGGTCGCCGTACTCGTCGGGTCCCTGCACTGGCGCCGCCTCGCCGCGAGTGGCCCCGACGGGCAGCGACGTTCGCTGCGAAAATCGGCCGCCGGCTCGGCTAACCCCACTACGGCCCAAAGCCGTCAAGGACCTCATCGCCCACTGGATCGGCGACGACTGCTGGCGGCCACCCAGCCTGCCGGGAACCACTTACCGCACCCTGCGCGGCTTCGGCGGCCAGACCATCCCCAGGCCCACCAGCGCAGCATCGACCGGCACAAACGCAACGCCCGCTGGTTCGCCCGCAACCGCCGCGGCGGACGGGTCATCCTCTATCACCGCCACGTCGGCCCCGTCCTTGTCCGCGACTGGTCACTGGCGAAAATATGCTGATGCAGCACCTGATCGTCCGGACCCGATCCGCGGCCGACCTCGACCGATGCGTTGACGCGCTGCGCGTGGTCCACCACGCCGCTGCCTACCCACTGAACTGGCCGGCGGACCCACATCAGTGGCTTACCCCACCCCGGTTGCTGCAGGCGTGGATCGCAGACGGACCTGACGGCGCTATCGCCGGCCACGTCGCGGTCCAACGCACCCTCAACGCCCCGGCCAGCCAAGCGCCAGCCCGCCACGCCGAACTGTCACGGCTCTACGTCACACCCGCAGCCCGCCGCCGCTCCGTCGCCAGCGCATTGGTCCGCGACGCCAGATCATGGGCCGCCGAGCACGGCTACGACCTGACGCTGAACGTCACGGACGAACACCGCTCGGCCGCCGTCGCCTTCTACGAAGCCAGCGGCTGGCAGCACTCCCACACCACAGACGCCGACTGGACCACCCCCGACGGCCGACCCGTCAAGCTGCGCCACTACATCCTCGACAGCCGGGACGCCTGACGGGGACCGAAGCTACCGAAACGCCCTCCGCCCGAAAACCGCAAGGTAAAGTCCGGACGCTTCAGCCCAACGTCGTCCGGGCCTACCTCGCGAACCGCTGGTCAGCGCGTTGATCATCCGCAACCTTCGAGCGGACGCGACCCGTCCATTCGGGGTACCGATAGCTCCGATCCAGAGACACCGCAAAGCAGTTGGTCCATGCGCATCTTGCGGGCCGTCGGGAAAGGCCGACCGGCGACGGGCTGCTAGCGTTCGGCGCCATGTGGACCGAGGAGATCGTGGCCGGACGCCCGGCATGGCGGCACATTCCGTCGGGCGTGGTGTTCCGGAAGATCCCGGGCGGCACGTTCCGGATGGGCTTGTCCGACGCGGAGCTGGACGCGGTACGCGCCATCAAGCGCAGCGGCGGGGTCGAGGACACCATCGAGCCGTTCCTCGCCGGCGCCGGGGACGCACAGCCGGTACGCGAGGTGCGGGTCGAGCCGTTCCTGCTCGCCCGGCACCCTCTGACTGTGGCGCAGGTCCGGCATTGGCTGCCCGAGTACGAGGACCAGTACGCGGAGGCGGACACTGGCACGGCCCGGCTCGAGGACGACCTGGACGACCTACTCAAGCTGTTGCCGTTCCAGCTGCCCAGCGAGGCGCAGTGGGAATACGCGGCCCGGGCCGGCACCACCACGCTGACCTTCCGCGGTGACGGAAAACCCGGCGAGGACCAGCTGCTCGACGACTTCAGCGACGAGACGCGGACGGCCGCCGCAGAGAACGCGTTCGGGCTGGCGGCGATGGGGTCGGCGAACGAGCTCTGCGCCGACGTATGGATCCCCGGGTTTGCGGGCGCGCCGGCAGACGCGCAGCCACGGACCGGCGACGGGCCCCGGACCGTACGTGGCGGAGCCGCCGACGTCTACCCGTGGCAGGGCTGCGACGAGTGGCTGCTGCTGCTCTCCGCCACCCGGTACGAGCACGCCGAGTTCACGGCGGTTCGCCCGGTCGCACCACTGCCCCGCTGAAAGCCGTCTCAGCGGATCCACGGGTGCCGGTAGTTTCACCGATGGCCAGCCCAGGATCGCGGGGTTGCCGGCGTCGTCGGGGTGACGCCGGCTGAGATTGGGAGCCGTTGCGCGTAGAACAGCACGGCCCGAGGCGGAGGTGTCAGTCGTCGCCGCTCACCGTGATCCGGACGGCGACGGGAATCCCTGCGGCATCAACGTCCAGGTCGACTGGGAAGAACCCGTCGCCGACGGAGGTCGTCGCCATCATGATCTGGGCATCGCCAACCTCGATGGTGGCGGCCTCGTTCTCGGATGCCCGCACGCCCGCCATGACCTGCCAATGGTGTGAGTGAGGGCGGAAGTCGAAGGCGAACCCGCGGAGCGGAGCAGCCTTCTTGCGGTCGTTGAGCGCGACCGCTCGCGCATACGCATCCCGTACCGGGAGGTTGAGCCAGCCGTAGCCGTCGTCTCCCGGCGTTCCCGTGCGCTGCGCGCCGAACTCGGCGGCGATCTGCTCCTCGTCCCTACCCCAGAAGACCACATCGGCGAGGCCATCGAGGGGGTAGTCGTGCACCCATGAGCCGAGTGCGCCCGCGTCGGCAAAGACGAACCGGGCGTAGTCCACCCCGATACTGCCGAGCCGGCGGCCAGCAACGGCAGTGCCCTCACGTAGCTCGATGCGGATCTGCGACCAGCCCCATTCCCCCGGCACTGCGGTCACCGGCAACGGCCGGTCGATAGGCACACCCCCAACGGGGACGACCGGCACACCCATGATCAGGAAGTCAGGATCGCCTGCGGCAACCGCGCGTCGAACCCGGTCCCGGTGCGGAACCCGCCGGGGGAACGGGCTCAGCGAAGCGTCATAGGCGTGCTCGCGGCAATGCTGGTTGAACAGCGTGGTGAACTCGTCAATACCGTGCTGCGGGATGTCGTACAGCATGCGGCCGGACTGACGATCGAACGACCTCGCTGCGGCCTCCGTATCGGGGCCGACGACCTCGAAGTCCGACGCCGGCATGTCTTCGGATCCGTCGACTTCGTCGGGTGATCGGTCTCCGGACCACAGCTCCAGGTAGCCGCCGTCCATCAAGACAAGCTCTCCTGACGGGCACGTCACCTCGCCGAGCACCACGGTCTCTCCCACGATCGAGAGAGTCTAGGTGAGCCCCCCACGGGCCGCGGGGTCACCTACCCGGCGTGACCAAGGGGCCGCACTCGCATCAAGCGACCACGCGCTACTGCCGGTTGCGGCACCGTCAACGCGTTCGGTGATGTACGTGGCGGCGAATGCCCGGCAGAACGCGGCGCTACCAGCCGTCCCGGGGCCCGCCGCTACCGACGGGTAGCGCCACAAGCAACGCCCAAACTGGATGGTCGTGTCGAGGCATGTCGAACCGTGCCTCTCCAGCCGGACGCCCCGGCGTCCGCTCCCTCGACCAAAGGAGCAGGGCGATGATCACCAGCGCTCTCAACCAGGACGAGCTACTCCAGCTACCCGCGGTGGTCGATCTCGCGACCGCCGCCCGCGCACTCGGCGTGGGCCGCACAAAGGCCTACGACTTGGCGAAGAGCGGGACCTTCCCGTGCCCGGTGCTTCGGATCGGAACCTCCTACCGCGTGCGCACGGCGGACCTGCTCAAGCTCATTGAGCGTGTCCAGACTTCGTTGTCGCTGGTAGGTGCCGGTTGACAGGACGACCGGCGCCGCTCAATCCGAGGCCAGGAAGGTGATCAACTTCTGGGTGGTGGGGACGATCTTCACCGGCGGCCCGGATAACGGTTTGATCACCACCGGTGTGGAAGATCAGGCATGGCGGAAGCCTCCGGTACGTCGGCTGTGTGAAGAACCCAGAACCAGAGGCTTCCGGTCCCATCATCTACGGTGTCGCCCTGTCCACGCCAGCGCGCGTCGTGGAGCACCTCGCCGGGGGCGTTGACCCGCTATCGCCGGCGGATCGGTACCCGCGGGCGGGGCTACGACACCACCACCCAGGCGATCCTGACCTGCGCCTGGCTGGAAGGCGGGCACACCTACCGCTCGTTGGGTGCCGGCAACGGTGTGCCGAAAAGCACCTGCCGGACCCTCGTGCAGGAGGGCATCAAGGTCCTAGCCCGGCGGGCGCTGCCACTGACCGAGGTCGTGCGGCTGGCGGTGAAAGCCGGCTGGGACTACCTCATCGTCGACGGCGTCAACATCCCCACCGAGCGCGTCGCGGCCCAGTACACCAAGAAGCAGTACTGGTACTCCGGAAAGCACAAGCGCCACGGCGGCGCGGTGCAGACCGTGGCCGCCCCCGACGGCGAACTGCTCTGGGTATCGGGAGTGCTGCCCGGCAGGACCGTCGACATCACGGCCGCCCGACTCTTCAAGATAGCCGACAAGGTCCTGGAGTTCCTCGGCCTGCTGGCCGATCTCGGCTACATCGGACTGCACCCGGACATCATCACCGGGTACAAGCGCAAGCGCGGTGAGAAGACCTTGTCCGAGGCGAAGAAGGCCGCCAACCGTGCCCAGGCCAGCCTGCGGTGCCTTGGCGAACGCGCCAACGCCCAACTCAAATGCTGGACAGTGCTCACCCGCGACTTCCGCGGCAACCCACGCCAACTCACCACCGTGGTCAAGGCCGTCCAGACGCTCCAGTACCTGATCCGCGACCCGTTCGGCACCAGCCGTATCGACACCGTTTCGTGATCTGGACCAACCCCGATGATCGACCCCGTGAACCCGAAGTTGATCACCCTCCTGGCCTGGAGTTGAGCGGCGACCATCGTCCTGTCAACCACCACCCACCAGCGGAAACGAGGTCTGGACACGCTCAATGGCGTGAGACGCGCTGAGCTCCACCACGACCAGGTCTACGCCCCGCTCCTGCCTGCCGTGTTCGCCGCATGCGCGATCGAAGCGGTCTCCAGGACGAGCCCAGTGCCGTGGGTGAAACCCCGGCTCACCCTCCAAACGCCAGCCTTCAGGGACGACCCGGACAGACTCGACGAAGAAACTCAGACGCTCGACACGCACAGGCAGCATGGTGCACGACCACCGGGTGCGCACGTGATCCGACACCGCGTCTCCTCGTGACTGCGGGCTCCACGCGTCGGCACGAGCAAGCACCACCGCCGGCGCCCGGTCGGCGGCAGATCCGCCCACCTACGCGTTGAGGACGTGGTGTTGGATCGCCGGGTGATCGATTGGCGCTCGGTGCAGGACGTGCAGGGCGATTCTGGCGTCGTGATCGGAAGGCTGCTCGACCGGCTCGGACGCCAACCCGATGCCGCCGTGTGGGACGAGGTCGAACGCCGGCTCGTTGTGGAGGCAGAGTGCTGCTGCTCGGCTGGCTTCGCCACGCTCCCCCAGCTCAGCCGACTGGCGCAATCAGGCGCCGACGAGTTCTGGGAACGAGCGCTGCAGCTCGGCGCGGTGATCGTACGAACCCTGCATCGGTATCACCGACACGACGACCTGGTGCGGACCAACCCGGAAGCCCTCGCAGCGCTGCACTCGCTTGCCCGGACGCGTCTGGCCACGTGCACCGGTCCTGCATTGGTCCAGCAGCTGCAGGATGCGCTTACCTTCGCCGGCTACACGTTCTGGGCCTCGATCAGCCTGGACTTCACCGACGAGCACTACCATCTCAACTGCCCGCACTGCACAACTCGCCTGGCGATCGTCATCGACGACTACGGCCACTACTCGGCGATCCGCGACCACAACGACGGCGACATCAGCCGCCTTCCGCTCGACCCCATCATCGCCCAGGACCTGACGGGAATCGGTCGTTGGATGCACGACACCGCAGTCGCAGGCGGCGACACGACCCTCGTCGACGGCCTCACATACCTGTTCGGCCGGGCCAGCTGCGGCATGTGCGGCACCGCTCCGCCACGACGAGGGAACCGGACGGCACCGCCATCGCCTGCGCGCCCGACCTCAGATGTAGCGGCCGCGACCACAACACGCTGACCGACTGACCCTGTACCTGCCGAGAAAGGCATCCGTGCAGGTCGTGAGCCCTCCTGGCCTTCTGGCCTGACCTTGCTGATCGAGGGCGTCGCCCGCACCCATCGTCATTGATAAATGCGCGATGATGCCGCCTCATGCTGCTGCGACTGGCGTACCTGGGCATCACGAACGCGTTTGCGTTGCTGCGACTGCTGTCTGACGGCGACCGCGACAAGGACATCGAGATCCTGTCGCTGCGTCACCAGCTCGCTGTGTTGCAGCGCCAACTCGACGGGCCGCGGGTCCGGTTCGAGCCAGTCGATCGGGCGTGGTTGGCCGCGCTGCTGCACCCGCTGCCGAGGAGGACCCTGCGGCGCCTGCGGCTACTGGTCCGGCCCGACACGATCCTCAAGTGGCACCGTGACCTGATCGCCCGCCGCCACGCCGCGGTGTCGCGGCCCCGGCGGCGCGGCCGGCCCGCACGCTACGGTCGATCCGGGCCCTGGTGCTGCGCCTGGCCAGGGAGAACGGCAGTTGGGGCTACC
>NZ_JBEYTI010000073.1:0-17285 GCF_040642975.1 Micromonospora sp. NPDC047548 | reverse complement strand
CCCGACACCGTGTGGATCAACAAACCAGCAGCTCAACCCGCAGATCTACAGAACACCTGACCACGAAAACGTCTCACTTGACTTGACAGGTTCCGACCTTGGCCTCTCCGGCGAGGACCTCGCCGAGGATCAGCTCTCCGCCGAGCAGGTCCTGAATGATCAAGACAGTCACCCCGCATTGACCACGGGCTGGGTTGCCGGTGTGCCAATCCTGCACATCGTGCGGGTCACAGGTATCCGCTCCCCAGCCGCCGCGCAGTACCGGCCGCAGCATCTCCAGGTCAATCGCGGGAGGGACTGATCGTTGGTCGCGCGCTTCAGACGTCACCCAGGAAGGGTCAGCCCTCGACCGGGTCGAGAGTCAAGGGATACCCCGCCTCGGGTCCTGGCCGGCCGAATGGCGCCACTAGCGGGCGCGCTCATCTGGCATCCCTCTGTGTCAAGGGGCGGCGAGTAGTGGTGTTCTAGGCAGTTGTTCGGCGGGTCCGGGAAGTGACTGTTCCGAAGTGTCGACCATGGGGATTGGGTCGACCGCGCTGGATTGAAGAGTCGTCCCCACGTGTCCTCCCGGGCCCGTCCTCGCAAAGACGGCGTCTTTGATCATCTGCTTGTAGACGGCGTCGGACAGGCGTCGTTTCAGGCAGCGTATGGCTTCCATCGGGGTCTTGCCGGCGGCGAGTTTGCGCCGGTAGTACGCGCGACCTTCGGTGTCGTGCCGCATCTGGACGATCGCCATGATGTGCAGTACCCGGTTGATGCGCCGGTTCCCGGCCCGGGACAGCCGGTGGCGTTTCTGGTCGCCGGACGAGGCGTTCAGCGGTGCGGTGCCGTTCCAGGAGGCGAAGTGGCCGCGGTTGGGCGTCAACGGGATGTTGGTTCGGTGCTTACCGACGTCCCGGTCATCTAGTGGTTTGAGCA
The DNA here is from genome assembly GCF_040642975.1 of Micromonospora sp. NPDC047548. Classification (NCBI taxonomy): domain Bacteria; kingdom Bacillati; phylum Actinomycetota; class Actinomycetes; order Micromonosporales; family Micromonosporaceae; genus Micromonospora; species Micromonospora sp. NPDC047548. Next base: position 16,367 of record NZ_JBEYTI010000073.1, on the reverse strand, counting down.
CTCGCAGTCGGCGTTGAAGCACCTGTAACAACGAGGCTTGTCCCAGCAGTGCCAGCACGCGTCACAGGTGGCATCGTTGGTACGCAAAGTGTGGTGCGCCACGGCATGCTCGTTCGTAGGATCAACTGGATCATGACAGGTCTCGCAGGTTCCCACTTCGGCGATCTCACGTCCAGTCACAGTGTCCACCCTGCCATCTCCGGCCTGCCAATTGCCATACGACTCGGAAGGGTAACTGAGGTGGAGACGATCGACTCAACCCAGTGCTGACGCTGCCAAGTTGGTCATCAGACCTGCTTCGACAGACATAACAACGGTGACAAGCGTTGCTACCATCCGGCTCACCTTGCTCTCAGGACTCATTGCCGATACGGACACTGAGACAAGGGTTGAGATGCAAGCCAAACTAAGGAAAATCAGCACCACGGCCCAGTGGGTCAACACCGGGTTCAACCGACCGGCTCCATGATCAATGGTAGCCATGTCCGGCACATGCCGTCTCCTCCGTTCGGCTCGTTAGACGTCGAGGCGGCCTTGACGCTCACTCACACTGCCCTTGAGTCGATGACGGGTGCGGCAGCGTGCGCCTCGTGCGGGCAGGCTACCGGCCTGCCGCTTCACTCCTGACCGCATAGGGTCGCAGAGGCTCCGCTGCTCAAGGGCGACCGGTTTGTGGCCGTCGCCTGCGACGCGAAGCGCCTTTGACGGTGGAGGGGTGGCCGGACACCATGCGCGCCGCCGCACCCGGAGCTCGACGACCGTGACGCGCTCTGCGGCCGGACGCGGGCAGCTGGTGCACGTCGTCCAGGCCGTGCCGGTCGGCCGCCGGCCAAATCTTCCCACCCTCATAACCCACGGCTTGTCTGTGGTCGGCGCGGCCCGACTCCGCTACTCCACGCCAGCCGACGGGCTGCCTGCGTGTCCGGGCCAAAGCGCCTGAGGTAACGCCGCCCGCTCGACCATGTCCGCTAACCTACGATCGCGACTGTGGTGGCAGCGAGCCGCCGCCCCTGACCACGACGCGCGATGCTGGGTGAGGGCGAGGGTGCCGCTGGCACTCAGCAGTGTGTGCCCGTATCCATCCCGGTCAGCGGCAAGGTGACCTCGGCAAGGCGACCGGCGTCGTCCCAGGTGCAGACGCGCCCCGTCTTGTCGGCGGTGCGCAGGGCCTCCCTGTCGGGCAGCCAGACTGCGGAGGTGATGCCGGTGGTATGCCCGATGGTGAGGTGCCGTGTTCGTGACGCGCCGGTTAGGGCCCAGCGCGTCGTCGTCACTGCCGGGGTGGGTGGTAACTCGTGTAGCGCGGTGTGGGCCAGTGCCACGGCCAGTTTGGGGTCCTGCCGGCGCACCTGTTGTGCCAACTCGGCAATCCGCTCGGACTGTCGGACGCGGTCCTGGTGATCGAACTCTTGAGAGGCGTCGAGCAGGCGTCGGGCTGCGGTGGAGAGGGGCACCTCGGCTGCGAGCGCGAGGGCATCGGCGAGCGTTCGGCCGCGCAAGAGGTCGTCTGTGTGTGGGTCCGCTTGCCATGCTGCCGCTCGGTGCTCGAGTCGGGTGATGCGGTGCAGGCGTTCCTCGTTGGCGCTGATCAAAGAGGCTAGTCGTCGCCACTGGCGGAACAGGGCGTCGTGGGTCAATTCAAGGCAAGTGCCGTCCTCGACGTCGATGATCAGACGGGCTGCCCTGAACTCCTCAAGGATGCGAGCTGCGGTGGTATCGAGGTCAGATCGTTCGATCGTCCTTCGTACGGTTTCCTTACCTTCCATAGCGATGCCACGCAGCAGAGCAGAGTCGACGGCGTGTTCGGGGTACCGATCGGTGAGGGATTCGTAGATCTGCTCGGCGTGAGCTGCGATGGCACCACCCACCTCCCCGGCCTGTTCATACTGGGCCACCGTGATGTGTTGGCGGTCGGATTGCAGGTGCAGGCGTTGCAGCAGGTGGCTGAGCAGGGGAAGCGCATCGCCGACTGTGGCGTCGGCGGTCATGCGGTCGATGAGGTCGTCCTCGAACGTGAGTCCGGCAGCCCGGGCAGGCTCCGCGACGGCCTGTCGGATGCGGGCCGGATCCAGGAGACCGATGGCCACCGGCCGGGTGATGAAGCCGGCCTGCTGATCGGTGAGCCGGCGGCGGAATTCGGGCCGGATCGCCACTAAGCGGGTTGCCAGAAGTTATGTCCGTAACTCGCCCGAGTTGATGTTGTTACCAACGTGAAGACCCCGTCGGGAGTTTGATCGAGTTTCCACACAACGATCATCCCGACGAGGTCTTCGCCAGTATGCGCCCCGCGCACGTGTACGCCAACCTGTCCGACGAGCAGTACGACCAGGTCGTGGATGCCCTGCACCGGCAGTGGCGGGTCGCCGCCCGCGCGGTGATGATCCTGCTGTCCGCCGGCGGGATGCCCGCCGCTGAGATCGGCGCGCTGCTGCACTACGACCCGGCCACCGTCCGGCGGTGGATCACCCGTCACGACCTCGTAGGTCTCGATGGACTGCCTGACCGCCCCCGCTCCGGCCGGCCCCGGCTGGGCAGCCCCGGCCTCGGTGCCCGTATCCGTACCCTGCTCAGCACGCCGAAGGCGTGGACCACCGCCCGGATCTGGCGTGCGTTGGGCCGTCCACCGCTGAGCCTGCGCACCGTCTACCGTCGTGTCCGTGAGCAAGCCCGCTGGTGTCGACCCCGCCTGATCGCCAAGAGCGACCCCAACCACGACACCCTCTGCGCGGACATCCGCGCACAGGTCACGGCCCTGCCCGCCGGGGCGGTCGTCCTCGCCGAGGACGAAACCCACCTCGACCTCCTCGCCCGCGTGCGTGCCTGTTGGATGCCACGAGGTGTCCGCCACCGCATCCTGACCCCGGCACCAACCTGCGCCGTACCCTGCACGGCGCGGTCAACCTGGCCACCGGCGCCTGGCACTACCACGTCTCGGTCAAAACGTGTCGGTGGTGTTCTGCTACTTCCTCGACATGCTGCTGGCCGCCTACCCCGATGCCCCGATCGTGGCGGTGATCTGCGATAACGGCACCACCCACCACAGTGGCATCACCCGCAAATGGCTGACCGAGCATCCCCGCCTGCTACTGATCCAGGGCGCCAAGTACAGCCCTCAGGACAACCCGGTCGAACGCATGTGGGCCGTACTGAAGCAGTACATCGCGAACACCGCCCCAGCCACGATGGCCGACCGGATCCGCCAGGCCCACGCCTTCTTCCGCCACCGCACCCCAGACCAGAACCTCCTCACCACCGCACCCTGGACCTCACCCTGGCTACCCGAGGGTTACGGACAAGACTTCTGGTCAGGCGCTTAGGTCCGTTGTCACGCTGCGCCGCTTGGCGCTGCGGGCCAGCCGGGCCAGCCGGGCCAGCCGGGCCAGCCGGGCCAGCCGGGCCAGCTATACGATAAGTATCACCCGAAAGGGTGATCGATCGGCACGAGTCGTGCGATGCCTCTTACCCTGGATGTGGGAACCAGGACGGGGTAGACGCACCGATCGTGGAGGTCCTATGGCGACGAGGGCGGCGGCAGAACCGGGACGGAGCACTCTTTCGTCCTGGGCTGCCGGGCAGCGGAAGCTACGGCCGCAACGGTTCACCCCGTCCGCGGGCGGACTGCGGTTCGCGTTCTATGGACGGATGTCCACCGTCGACTTTCAGGATCGGGCGTCGTCGTGCCGGTGGCAGCGTGGCTACGCCGAAGACTTGGTCGCCGGTCATGGCCGAATCGTGGTGGAGTTCTTCGACGAGGGCGTCTCCCGCCGTGCGCCTTGGCCGGACCGGCCGCAGGCGTCACGGCTGCTCGACGCCGTGATGGACTCGGCACGCGGATTCGACGCGGTCGTCGTCGGGGAGTACGAACGCGCCTTCCACGGCCAACAGCTTGAACAGTTGACCCCTACCCTCGTTCGGCACGGCGTGCAGCTGTGGCTGCCGGAAACCTATGGGCCGGTGGACTTCAACAACCCGCGGCAGCTGGCGTTGCTGGACCTGCTCGGCGTGCACTCCCAGCGGGAGGTGTCCCGAGCCCGGCATCGCACGACCGCGGCCATGCGCGCTCAGGCCGAGTTGCAGGGTCGACATCTCGGCGGCCGGCCACCCTACGGCTACCGGCTCGCCGACGCCGGCCCTCATCCGAACCGCGCCCACGCCGCCTGGGGACGGCGCCTGCACCGCTTGGAGCCCGACCCTGCCACCGCACCCCACGTCCGGTGGATCTTCGAGCAGCGGCTTGCTGGCCGGAGCGTGGCCAGCATCGCCCGCGCCCTCAACGACAACGGCGTCCCGTGCCCGTCCGGCGCCGACCCAGCGCGTAACCCCCACCGCAGCGGCCGCCAATGGATGCTCACCACTGTCGCGGCGATCCTGGCCAACCCCCGCTACACCGGGCGGCAGGTCTGGAACCGTCAACGGACCGACCGTGATGCCCTCCCTGACAAGGGAGCCTTCGATCGACACCATGAGATTCAACGGTGGAGCGCCTCCACTGACTGGGTCATCTCCCGCGAGATCGCGCATACTCCGCTGGTCAGCGAAGAACACTTCGTCGCCGTCCAGGCAATCCATACCGCGCCGACCCCAGCCGATGGCATCCCCCGCTGCTACTTGTTGGCCGGAGTGATTTGCTGCGGCGTGTGCGGCCGGATCATGGACTCCCACTGGGTCCACGGCCGCCCCGGCTACCGCTGCCGCCACGGACACACGAGCACCCGCACCAGGACCTCCGCCCAACCGACGATCCTCTACATCCGGGAAGACCACCTGCTCGACCGCATCCGACACGACCGCGGGCTACACCGTCGCCATCCCGCGCTGCGCAGCCCCGACCCGGAAAAGCTGGCCGCCTACTTACGCACCAACAACATGATCATTGTGTGTGACCACCACGCGTGGACCATCGAAGCCGAGACCGCGATCTACCCGCTCACCCCGGCGGGGAGCTTCCTCGCCACGACAGCAAAAATCCCCGCCCAACGGGACGGGGATCACGCAAAACACGAAAAACTGTCACGCTTCGTGTGGAAATAACGTGTCCGAGGGGGGACTTGAACCCCCACGCCCTATACGGGCACTAGCACCTCAAGCTAGCGCGTCTGCCATTCCGCCACCCGGACCTGCTCGTCCAGCCTACCCTGTCGGTCGCCGCCGGCTCACCCGCCGGTCAGCCGCCCCTGGTGGGCCGCACGGGGCCTTACTGTACACGGCCGAGATGGATCATGCACATCGCCGCCCGACCGGCTCAATATCGGGGCATATGCCCTGGTCAGAGGCTTGGGGCGGGAACCACGGGCAGGGCGTCCCGTCGGGTGGGTAGCGTCCGGGCACCGTCTACCGGCAGCATTGCCCACGTGTCACAGCCCTCCCCCCTCGTCGCGGTCCAGCAGCGGGCACTCGCCCTCCGTTCCGCCGGTGATCTGCCGGCCGCCCGCCGGCTGCTGGCCGACACGATCGCCTCGGCCCGGCCCGCGTACGGCGAGGATCACCCGGAGATGCTGGGCACCGCCCACCTGCTGGCGCGGATGCACCGCGAGGCCGACGACCCGGCCGCCGCCCGGCGGGTGTTGGAAGAGGCGTACGCGGCGGGCGAGCGCCGTTGGAACGGTGCCGAGCCGCTGATGCTGGCCATCTCCTTCGACCTCGCGTCGGTGGCCGAGGAGCTGGGCAACCGGCACGAGGCTCGCCGCAACTACACCCGGGTGGCCACCGCCGGGCCCACCGTGCTCGGCGAGCATCACCCCGCGGTACGGGCGGCCCGGCAGTACCTCGGCGGCGGGGCACCTGCGGTTCCGGCGACGCAGCCTCCGACCGTCGCCCAGCCCCGGCCGGTCCCGCCGCCCGGGCCGGTCCCGCCCCGGCACCCGGCGCCGCCCGCCGTCGGGCAACCCGCTGCGCCCAGCACCCCGCCGACGGCCAGCGGCGCGCTCACCGCGCCCACGGTCGGTCTGCCGCAGCAGGGACCGGCCGCATCGCCGCGGCCGCAACCCACGGCGCCGATGCCCCCGCAGCGGACCGCGCCACCGGCGCCCCAGGTTCCGGTCCCGCCCCGGCAGGCGTCCGCGCCGGCGCAGGTGCCAGCCCCACCGCAGATGCCCGCAGCACAGGCACCACCCGCAACGCCGGCGCCCGTTGCGGCCCCGCAGCTTCCGCCCGCACCCCAGGTCGCCGTGCCACACCGTCAGGGGTCCGTGCCGCCGGTACCCCAGGTACCGGCGGCCCGGTCGGCCCCACCCGCACCGCACCCACAGGCGCGACCGGCGCCGCATCCACCCGTGCTGCCCGCGCCCACCCCGCCCCGACCCGGGCCACCGGCGCACGTCGCCGCGGCCACGTCGCCGTGGGCGCCGCCGCACCTTCAGACACCGGCCGTGCCCCCGACGACGCCGCACCGGCCACCCGCGCCGCCGAATACCGGCCCCGCCGCGACGCCGGCCGTGACGCCGCCGACCCCGCGTCCCGCGCCGGCCCGGGCGTCCGTTCCGCCACCCCCCGTCCCCCCGCGGACACAGGTGTCGACCGGTCCGGTGCCCGCGCCTCCGGTCGTGCCACCGCCGCCCCCGGGGCCGACCCGGGCTCCGGCGCTGCCGGCCCCGCCCGCGCAGCCGGTCGACGCAGCGCCGACGCCACACCCGCCTGTTCCGCACCACCAGCCGGCCACCGGTACGCCGGGGCCGGTGCCCACTGGCACCGCCGTGTCGCACGCCCTGCCGCCCGCTCCGGCCCCGTCGGTCGCGCCGCCCGCGCCGCCCGCACCGCCCGCCGAACCGGTGGCCGTGCAGCCACCCCAGCCGGCGGTCCCGAAGGCGAGTGGCTGGGACCGGCCGACCATCCAGGTCCAGCAGATCGGTCCGCTGCTTCGCGAGGAGAGTCAGCGTCAGGCGTCGGCACCACAGGCGGCGACCCGACCAACCGGTGCCCCCGTCAGCGCACCCCCGGTCAGCGCGCCGCAGGCCATCACCAACCCGGTCAGCGCGCCGCCGCACGGCGGGGCACAGTCGCCCGTCAGCGCACCGCCGGCAGCCGCCCGACCGGTGGCCGCACCGCCGGTCGTCAGCGCGCCGCCGGCCACCACCAACCCGGTCAACGCTCCCCCGGTCAGTGCGCCACCCGTGGCCAGCACCCCACCGACACCGGCCCCGAGCCACCCCGTCAGCACACCGCCGGCGCCGAGCCACCCCGTCAGCACCCCGCCGGCACCGAACCACCCGTTGCACAGACCACCGATGCCGCCCGTGGCCAGCACGCCGCCGGCACCCCACTACCCGGTCAGCGCCGCCCCCGTGAGCACCCCGCCGGTCAGCGCGCCGCCGTGGGGGCTGACCGCGCCGCCGTGGAGCAGCGTGGCTCCGCCGCAGCCGCTGACCACACCCCCGGTCGACGACCAACCGGCCGAGGACGACGACGTCACCAGCCCCGCCGACACCGACGGACCCATGGACGAGTCGCTGGTCGCGTACGACGTGCCGGAGCGGGCGGTGGAGAGAACCGACGACCCGTCGCCGGCCCAGGTCGACCAGCCGCCGCAGGAGACATACCCGCCGGTCAGCCCGGTGTACCAGCCGCCGCTGCCGCCGCCGGCGTACCCGATGGAGGAGCCGGCGGAGCGGCGCGGGCGGGGCCGCACCGTGCTGGCCGTCGTGGCGGGTGTCGCGGTGCTGGGCGTCGCAGGCCTGGTCGGCGCGGTGGCGCTGGACCGCGACGATCCCGCCGTCGGGCCGGCCCCGTCGGGGGGTGCGTCGGGCGCGGCGAAGGCGACCGGCGCCCCGCCGGACGACCTGAAGCTGCGCGACGACGGCACGACGGTCACGATCACCTGGTCCGACCCGGCGGGTGGGGGCGTGCCATTCATGGTCGCCGGGGGGCGCGCCGGCAAGGCTCTCGGGGTGATGGCCACCGTCGATCCGGGACAGACGACCTACACGGTGAACGGGCTCAGCGCCACGGTGGACTACTGCTTCACGGTGCTGGCGGTCTACTCCACGGACGCCTTCGCCACGTCGGGCCAGGTCTGCACGGATCGGGAGCGGCGTACCCCGGCGGGCTGAGGGTCGTCCACCTCGCACACGCTCGGTGTCCACAGGTGGACCCAGCGGGTTTCCTCGTGCTGGCCCGGCCCATATGATGTCCCACGGCTCAGGGGAGGGTCGCCGGGGACACGGCGCGCCACCTGGACAGCCAGACGGGGAGGCAGCCGGACGTGGCCACCATCGAGGACGCCGCGAGCACCGTGACCGACACCGGCGCACCGCCACGCCGCTCCCGGATGCGTGGCGGGCTGGTCACCATCGGCACGGTGGGCGCGCTGCTGGCGGCGATGGGGCTGACGGTGCTCGGGCTGGGCGCCGCCGACAACGCGGTGGCCAACTACGACGCCAGCAGCTGGTTGTGGAGCGCGGCGCGCAGCGAGATGGCCCGGGTCAACGGCGTCACCGCGCGGGTCGACACCCGGATGGAGATCCCCGGCGCCCGGCGGCACCCGATGCAGGTCACTCAGACCGACCGGCTGCTGATCCTGCGCGACCTGAACACCGGCCAGGTCAGCTCGCTGGACCTGGCCACCCTGCAGATCACCGCTACCACCCGGACCACCCCCGGCCTCGGCGTCAACGTCGCGCTGCACGAGGACGCCGCGTTCGTCGTCGACGCCGTGCAGGGCATCGTCCGGCAGCTCGACCCGCGCTCGCTCACCCCGGTGGGCGAGCCGGTGCGCTACCCGCCGGGCATCACCGGCGGCGCGTTCGACGGCAAGGGCCGCCTCTGGATCGCGATCCCGAGCGAGGGCACCGTCTCGGCGGTCACCGCGGCGGAGCTGCCCTCCGCCCCCGCCTCGGCCGGGGCCGGCGGCCTCAGCCCGGAGCGGGTCGAGACGTACACCGTGGCGGAACCGAGCCACGAGCTGGTGGTGTCCACCCTGGACGACGGCGTGGCGGTGCTGGACCGCACGTCGGCGTCGCTGGTCACCGTCCGCGCCGGCGAGACCCAGCGGGCCTCGCTGACGATGTCGTCCGCGGGTACCCTGCCGGCCCGTACCAGCGGCCCGGCCGTGCCGGTGACGGTCGGCGGCCAGCGGCGGGTGTACGTCGTCGCCGGCGGCAGCGAGGTACGGCAGTTCACCGTGCCGGGCGCCGGTGACCGGCTCAACGCGGCGGTCGCCTGGGCCGGCCGGTTCTACTGCGCGGACGAGGCCAGCGGTACCGTCTACGCGTTCGACAACGCCGGGCAGCTCGTCGACACCATCCGGGGCAGGGGGATGACCGGCCCGCTGGAGCTCGACGTGCGGGAGAACCACTTGTTCATCAACGCGCCCGACTCGTCGACGGCCCGGGTGGTCGACGACAAGCACCAGGTGCGCGAGGTCAACAAGTACGCCAACGACGTGCTCGGCGGCGACCCGCTGCCGGTCCCCCCGCCACCGCCCCCGCCGAAGAAGCCGAAGGTGGGCAAGCCGAGCGCACCCCGCAGCGTCACCGCGTCCGCCGGCAACGCGCAGGCCCGGGTGACCTGGAAGCCGGCGGCCGCGAACGGCGCCGAGATCATCAGATACGTCGTGGAGGGTGCCGGCCAGCAGCACGAGGTGGGTGCCAACCAGCGGGCGGTGGAGATCACCGGTCTGACCAACGGCGAGACGTACACGTTCTCGGTGCACGCGGTTAACGCCAAGGGTGACGGTCCGGCGCGCCGGAGCAACCCGGTCACGCCGACCGCGGCGGTGCCCGACCCGCCAGCCAGCGTGACCGCCGAGGCCCGGCCCGACGGCACGGTGCTGGTAAAGTGGCCGGCCGCCAACGGCCAGGGCAACACCATCGCGAAGTACGCGGTGACCGCGACCTCGGCCGGCACGAACGCCCCGGCCGGGGAGTCGGCGAAGACGGAGCTGGTGGTTCCGGCCGGTGAGCTGGAGTACGGCACCCAGTACGCCTTCACCGTGGTGTCCGTCAACGACAAGGGCGCCGGCTCGGCGGCCTCACCGGTGAGCAACACCGTGGTGCCGTTCGCCCCGCCGGGGCAGCCGGCCGGCCTGCGGGCGAGCACGGTCGCCGACCAGCCGGGCACCATCGCCGTGCAGTGGTCGCCGGCGCTCGACAACGGCCGCCCGGTGACGAAGTACCTGGTCGACGTCGGGGGGCAGGTCACCGAGGTGACCGACACGCAGACCACCAGGGGTGGGCTGGGCGACGGGCAGAGCGTGACAGTGAAGGTGAAGGCGGTCAACGAGGCCGGCCCCGGCCCGGAGGCCAGCACCACCGCGCGGACGGTCGCCCCGCCCCGGGTGACGGTGACCGGCTCGTCGGCGACCGCCACCGCGGCGACGGTCAGCTTCACGGTCGACGCGGGCGGCGGGCAGGCCACCTGCACGCTGAGCACCGCCGGCGAGACGGCGAAGCCGGGTCCCTGTTCCAGCATCACCATGCCCGGCCTGACCCCGGGGACGGCGTACACGTTCACGGTCACCGCGAGCAACGCGGCCGGCGCGGGCACGGCGACCCGGGCGCAGTCCACCGACCCGCTGTACGGCATCGCGACCTGCAACAACGGGCCGAGCGGCGACCAGCGCACCTACTGCGACGCGGAGGTCGACGGCCGCAACGGCAACGAGGTCTTCTCGGTAACCCGGCAGGACAACAACAAACAGGTCGGCTGGGCCAGACCAGGGACGCGGCTGAAGGCGTACTGCCGGAAGCAGGGCGACAACGTCGACTCCTGGATCTACAACAACCAGAAGCAAAGCACCTGGTGGGTGCAGGTCGAGTACTCCGGGAGGAACTACATCCCGTGGGCCTGGCTCAACCTGGAGGGCGGCGACGACATCAACGTCCTGCCCACCTGCTGACGCCGCATCACCCAGTCGAGGAGCACCACCACCGTGAACAGCAGCCACGAACCGCTCACCCAGCCGGAGGTGCAGGGCTTCGCCGCCCTCGCCGCCCGGCTGGCGGAGAACGTCAACGCGGTCGTGCTGGGTAAACCGCAGGTGGTTCGGCTGGCGTTGACCGCGCTCTTCGCGCAGGGGCACGTCCTGCTGGAGGACGTGCCCGGGGTCGGCAAGACCACCCTGGCCCGGGCCATCGCCGCGACGGTCAAGGGTGAGTGGCGCCGTATCCAGTTCACTCCGGACCTGCTCCCCTCGGACGTCTCCGGGGTGACCATCTTCAACCAGGCCACCCGGGGCTTCGAGTTCCACCCGGGCCCGGTCTTCGCCAACATCGTCATCGCCGACGAGATCAACCGGGCCTCGCCGAAGACGCAGTCGGCGCTGCTGGAGGTGATGGAGGAGCGCACCGTCACCGTGGACGGCGTCCGGCATCCGGTGCCGCAGCCGTTCCTGGTGGTGGCCACGCAGAACCCGGTCGAGATGGATGGCACCTACCGGCTGCCGGAGGCGCAGCTGGACCGCTTCCTGGTGAAGCTGTCGGTGGGCTACCCGGACGAGTCGGTCGAGGTGGAGGTGCTGCGCGGGGCCACCGTCCGCTCCCCCGACCAGCTCAACGCGGTCACCGACACCGCCACCGTCGGGGAGATGGTCCGGATGGCCCGCCGGGTGCACATCGCCGAGCCGCTCTACGCGTACGCGGTCCGGCTGGCCGCCGCGACCCGCAACCACCCGCAGGTACGGGTCGGGGTCAGCCCCCGGGGCGTGATCGCGCTGACCCGCGCGGCGTGCGCGTACGCGCTGATCGACGGCCGGGGCTGGATCATGCCGGAGGACCTGAAGACGCTCACCGAGCCGGTCTTCGCGCACCGGCTGCTGCTCACCCCGGACGCGCAGGTGCGCGGGGTGACCGCCGCGGAGGTGCTGCGCCAGTCGGTCGCGTCGGTGCCGGTGCCGCTGCCGTCGGGCCAGCCGGTCCCGGCGCACGGCTGACGGCCGTTCGCCGATGGGGATCACCACCCGGGGCGTCGGGCTGCTCGTCGCCGCCGTGCTGCTGATCGGCGCCGGTTTCCGCTTCGCGTACCCGGAGTTGGCGCTGCTCGGCGCGGCGGCCGCGGTGGCGGTCGGCTACGCCGTGGTGACCGCGGCCTGGCGGCCCCGGCTGGAGGTCGCCCGCAGCGCCGACCCGGACCGGGTGGCCCGGGGCGAGTCGGCCCACATGGCGGTCACGGTGCGCAACGCCGGGCGGCTGCGGGCGGCGAACCTGCTGGCCGAGGACCGGTGCGGGGCGGCGACGGTGCCCGTGCCGGTGCTGCGGCTGCGTCCCGGGCGGGACACCACGGTCCGGTACGAGGTGCCGACCCGCCGCCGGGGCGTGGTGCCGGTCGGGCCGCTGCGGGTGACCCGGCGCGATCCGCTGGGGCTGGTGGCGCTCTCCCGCCCGTACGGGGCAACGGTGCCGGTCTGGGTGCACCCGCGCATCCACCCGCTGGCCGCGGTGCCGGCCGGCGCGGGGCGCAGCCTGGACGGCCGGCTGGACGGCGTGCCGCACGGGTCGATCACCTTCGACTCGCTGCGCGAGTACGTGGTCGGCGACGAGCTGCGCCGGGTGCACTGGCGCACCAGCGCCCGGGTCGGCGAGCTGATGGTGCGGGAGAACGTGGACACCAGCCTGCCCCGGATCGTGCTGCTGCTGGACAACCGGGCCGCCGCCCACCCGCAGCAGGTGGACGGGGTGGCCGAGTCCTTCGAGTCCGCCTGCGAGGCGGCCGCCTCGGTGGTCACCGCCGCCGTCCGGGACGACCTGCCGGTGGCGCTGGTGCTGGTGGCGCCCGGCGAGGACCGGGCCGGCGAGCCGCCGCTGGACCGGCTGGCCGCGGTGGAGCTGACCGACGGGGACGCCGGGACGCTGCGCACCTCGGCGAGCCGGCTGCGCCAGGACCGGGCCGGCGACACCCTGGTCTTCCTCACCGGCCCGGGTGGCCGGGGCGACCTGGGGCAGGTGGGCGCGCTGCGCGGGGCGTACCCGTCGGTGGTGGTGGCGGTCTTCGGCGCGGACGGGCCGACGCCGGCCGCCGCGGCGGGCCTGGTGGTGCTGGACGTGGCCGACGGGGCCGGGTTCGCCGCGGAGTGGGACGGGGTCCGCCGGTGGTGACGACGCAGGCGCGCCCGACCGCCCCCGGCCCGGCCGCGCCGGGCGACGGTCGCGGCGCGACGGCGCGGCGGGTGCTGCGCGCGGTGCCGGTGCCGGCGGCGCTGGTCGTGCTGACCGCGCTGGCCGGCGTGGTGCTCGGCCGGGTGTACGCGGGCGACCTGCTGACCCGGCTGATGCTCGGCGCGGCGCTCGGCTCGGTGCTGGTCAGCGTGGCCGCCCGGCGGCTGCCGTCCTGGCTGGTGGCGCCGGTGTCGGTGGCCGCGATGGCCGGCTGGACGGCCTTCGCGATGCACCTGGCCGCCCGGCACGCAGACCTGCCGGGCGGCTTCGCGCCGATCGTCGCCGACGCGGCCCGCAACGGCATCCCCCGGCTGCTCACCGCGATGATCCCGGTCGAGCCGGCGCCGGACACCGTGCTGGTGCCCCTGGTGGCGGCCTGGCTGGCCGGGCTGACCGGGGCGGAGGTGGCGCTGCGCGCCGGCCGGACACTGCTCGGTTTCCTGCCGCCGACGCTGCTCTACGCCGGCGCGCTCTACGTGGTGGGGCCGAACGCGGACCCGGCGACCTGGCCGTCGGTGGCATTCGCCGGCGCGGTCGCGCTGGGGCTGGCCTCGTCCGGCCGGCGGGGCGTGCCCGAGGCCACCGACCCGACTGCCGGGCTGGCCCCGTCGGTCCGGGCGGCCGTGCGGGCCCGGCTGGTGGCGGGCACCGCGCTCGGCCTGGCGGTGGTGGTGGGGCTGGCTGCCCTGCTCGGGCCGCTGCTGGCCGCCCGGGTCGACGAGCGGCCGGTGGACCCGCGCCGCTACGTGGAGCCGCCGCGGGTGGAGTCGCTGGACGAGAATCCGCTGATCCGGATCTCCGGCTGGGCGCTCAACCCGGAGCAGAAGCTGCTGGACGTGCGCACGCAGGCGCCGGCCGGGGCGGAGAGCCGGATCCGGCTGGCGGTGCTCAGCGACTACGACGGGGTGACCTGGCGGGTCGGGGCGACCTACCGCAACGCCGGGCGGATCCTGCCCGCCGCGCAGCCCGGTGCCGGGCCGGTGGAGACCGTGCGCCAGGAGATCACGGTGGCCGACCTGACCGGGCGGCTGCTGCCGGCGGTGGCCACCCCGCGCGAGGTCACCGGCGCGCGAGTGGCGTACGACCCGGCGACCGGGACGCTGATCCGCCCGGAGGGGCTGAGCCCGGGGCTGCGCTACACGGTCACCTCGGCCCGGGAGCGGCCGGACGCGAACCTGCTCGCCACCGCCGACGTGCCGGCCGGTGAGCAGGTGGCGCGGGTGTTGCGGGTCGCCGACGGGACGCCGGAGCCGCTGCGCAGGCTCGCCACCCAGCTCGCCGAGGACAACGGCGCCCCGTACGCGCGGGCCGCCGCGATCGAGCAGTTCCTCGCCGAGCACTACCGGGTCGTGGCGGACGCACCGAGCGGGCACGCGTACCCGAACTTGAACTTCTTCCTCTTCGGACCGCGCGGCGGCGGCGGGCAGCGCGGCACGTCGGAACAGTTCGCGGCGGCGTTCGCGGTGCTGGGCCGGCTGACCGGCCTGCCGACCCGGGTGGTGGTGGGCTTCTCCTCGCGCGGCGACGGCCCGGTGCGGGCCGCCGACGCGTTCGCCTGGCCGGAGGTGCTCTTCTCGGGCGTGGGCTGGGTGCCGTTCGACCCGCTGCCCCGCCCGGACTCCGAGCCCCGCCCGGTGGAGGAGGACTTCCGGCCGACGCCGGACGACCCGCCCCCGTCGGAGGTGCCCGAGCCGACCCTGGAACCGACCGCGACCCCGCCGGCGGTGGCCGCACCCGACCGGCCCGCCGGCGACGCGGGCGTGCCGACGCCGGTGCTGGTCGGCGGGACGGTCGCCGGCCTGCTGCTGCTGGTCGGGGCGGCGCCGGCCACGCTGGCGGGGATGCGCCGGGCGCAGTCCCGGGCGCGACGGCAACGGGGTGACCCCGGCGAGCGGGTCGCCGGGGCCTGGCGGGAGGTCACCGACGCGCTGCGGCTGGCGGGCCGGCCGGTCGGCGGCGACCTGGCCGCCACCGAGGTGGCCCTGCGCGCCCGGCAGGCGCTCGCCGACGCCCGCGCCACCACGGCCGGCGGCCCGACCGCCGGGGCCGGCACGGATGTCCGACCGGCGGGGCCCGGCGGGCTTGGCGAGCCGACGGGGCCCCCCGGCCGGGGCGCGAACGCCGGCCTGGGAGCCGGCGCGCCCGACGGCGGCGGGTCAGCGCCGTACGGCCCGGCCCTGACGGCTGCGCCTCGCGCGGCCACAGTGGACGGGCCCGACGTGGACGAGTTGGCCACCCTGCTCAACCAGGTGGCCTTCGCCCCGGGCACGGCGACCCCGGCCCAGGCCGACCGGGCGGCGGCAGTCGCCGAGGAGTACGTGGCCGCCCTGCGCGCTGCCCGCCCCTGGTGGCGCCGCCTCCTCTGGTCGGTCCACCCCGGCCCCCTCCGCTGGCGCCCCTGACCCCGCCCGGCCGCCCATCGTGATTTCGGGCTGCTGGGACGCGAACTTCTTGATCGGGCGGAGCGGCGGGAGGGGGCGAGCGCGGGTCAGGCGCGCAGGCGGCGGACCAGTTTGCGGATGCCGGCCTGCCAGCCGTCGGGATCCTGGGCGCGGCGCAGGGCGTAGCCGGCGACCTCGGGGTGCGGCAGGATGAGGAAACGCTCCTCGGCCAGCCCGGCGACCGCCGCGTCGGCGACCTGGTCGGGGGTGAGCACCGCGCCGGAGGCGGCGATCACCCGGGCGCCCAGGTGACCGGCGGCCAGCCCGTCGGCGAGCATCGGCGTGTCCACCCCCTGCGGGCAGAGCGCGCTGACCCGGACGCCCTGGTCGCGGTAGGTGATCGCCAGCCACTCGGCCAGCCCGACCGCGGCGTGCTTGGTGGCGGTGTACGGGGCGTCCCCCACCGCGGTCAGCACCCCCGCCGCCGAGCAGGTGTGCAGCAGGTAGCCCTCGCCCCGGGCCAGCATCGCCGGCAGCACCGCGCGGGCCGCGTACACGTGGGACAGCACGTTGACCCGCCAGGACCGGTCCCAGTCCGCGTCGTCCGCGTCGACGCCCCCGCCGGTGGCCACGCCCGCGTTGGCGCAGAACAGGTCGATCCGGCCGTACCGTCGCTCGGTGTCGGCGACCAGCTCGCGGACCTGGCCCTCGTCGGCGACGTCCACGACGACGGCCCGGGCGACCGGGCCGATGCCCTCGGCCACCGCGCCGGCGGCGGTGGCGTCCAGGTCGGCCAGCACGAGGGCCGGATGATGGCCCGCAAGCGGAAAGGTTCCGCGAACCGGGCCAAGGCCAAGCAGAAGGTCGCCCGCGCGCACTCCCGGGTGCGGGATGCCCGCCG
>NZ_JBEYTI010000072.1:0-17534 GCF_040642975.1 Micromonospora sp. NPDC047548 | reverse complement strand
GGCTGCCCCCAGCTCCACCGCCCTGCTGCGACAGGGTCAGCGGCGAAGGTCTCTCACCTCCACTCGAACCACAGCGCCTCACGGCGCACCCACGACCTGAGGCACACCTTCGCCACTGCGCACATGACCGCGGCCTACACCCACGGTGGTGACCCCGACCGGGTCCTGTCCCTGCTCGCTACCTGGCTAGGGCACACCGACGCTGCCCACACCTACTGGTACCTGACCGCGACCGGGGAACTGATGACCCTGGCCGCCGGCATGCTCGAACCGACGCCGAAAGAGAACCGTCATGAACGCCCTGGCCACCAGCCTGCAGACCTACTTCACGACCTTCGCACACACCCAGCGTGACCTGTCCGCCAACACGATCAGCTCCTACCGCGACACCTGGCGGATGTTGCTGAAGTACCTGACCGCCACGCTCGGCGTTCCCGCCGACGCGCTCGACTTCGACGCCGTCACCGCGAGGAACGTCACCGGCTTCCTCGACCACCTCGAACACGAGCGCGGCAACAACGCCAAAACCCGCAACACTCGCCTGACCGCGATCCGCTCCGTGCTCGGCCGTGCCCTGCCCGACCACCCCGAGCATGCCGCGACCATCACCCAGGTCCTCGCGATCCCACCAAGACGCACGACCAGGCCCCTCATCGAGTTCCTCACCCCCGCCGAGGTCAACGCCTTGCTCGTCGCACCCGACCAGCAGACCTGGACCGGGCGACGCGACCACGCACTGCTGACCATGACCGTCCAGACCGGCCTTCGCATCAGCGAGGTCTGCTCACTGACCTGCGACGACATCCACCTCGGCGCCGGCCCCCACGTCGCCTGCACCGGCAAAGGGCGACGCCAACGCATCACCCCGCTGACGAAGGCCACCGTGACCACGATGACGAACTACCTCGCTGAACGCAGTACTCGTCCTGGCGCCGCGTTGTTCTGCGGTCCCCACGGGCAACCGCTGTCCCGCGACGCGCTCGAGCACCGCCTGGCGAAGCACCTCATCCTCGCGGCGATCGCCTGTCCCAGCATCGCCGCCAAGCACGTCACCATGCACACCCTGCGGCACACGGCGGCGATGAACCTCCTCGCCGCCGGAGTCGACGTCTCCGTCATCGCACTGTGGCTCGGGCATGCCGACACCCACAGCACCGACGCCTACCTCCACGCCGACATGGCCATCAAGCAAGCCGCCATCGACCGGACCCGCCCGCCCGAGGTGAAACCCGGGACCTACCAGCCCGAACCCGACATCCTGGCCTGGCTCACATCCCTGTGACTATGCCGACCACTTAGCCCCGAAAGCCTGACACGCATGCACCATCACAGAACCGTCGGCATAGTCCGGAGGTCGGCATAGGACCTGACCTACGTACGCACCGCCGTGGGCTGGGTGTACGCCGCGTTCGTCCTCGACGTGTACTCCCGCATGATCGTCGGCTGGCAGGTGTCTACGTCGCTCTACACGGATCTGGCGCTCGACGCGCTGAAGATGGCGATCTGGCGCCGCGAGAACCAGGGCGCTGACCTGCGCAAACTTGTCCATCACTCGGACAGGGGAGTCCAGTATCGAGCAATCCGCTACACCCAACGGCTCGCTGAGGCCGGCGCGGTCGCGTCGGTCGGGTCCAAGGGCGACTCGTACGACAACGCGACACCCGGGAGCAGCGCTGCTGGTTCCACAAGATCGGCAACGTGCTGTCAGCACTCCCGAAGTCCGCCCATCCTGGAGCCAAGAAGGCCCTCGCGGAGATCTGGAACGCCGAGGACCGTGACCACGCCCGCCGCGCCGTTGCCGCGTTCAAGCTGGCCTACGGCGCGAAGTTCGGCAAGGCCGCCGCGAAGATCACAGACGACCTCGACGAACTCCTCGCGTTCTACGACTTCCCGGCCGAGCACTGGGTGCATCTGCGCACCACGAATCCGATCGAGTCGACGTTCGCCACGGTCCGACATCGCACCAAGGTCACCAAGGGGCCTGGGTCGAAGGCCGCCGGCCTGGCGATGGCGTTCAAGCTCATCGAAGCCGCCCAACACCGGTGGCGCGCAGTCAACGCACCCCAGCTCGTCGCCCTTGTGCGCGCCGGTGCCCGCTTTGAACGCGGGCAACTTGTCGAACGAGCCACAACCGACACCGCCGCGACGGCGGCGGCCTGAGCAGCCTACTTTGTCCCCGTCCAGGGACGAGAAAGGTACCGTTGCGATCCATGCCTGGTCCCCGACTGGTGCGGTTGTCTGGCCCATCGCTGATCGAACCGGTGACGCCGCTGGTCACCGCTAAGCTGCCCACATCGGCGACGGCGCTGCTGGTGCTGCCCGATGGTGATACCTGCGTGGCCGCCACCGACTACGGCCTGTTCGTCAGGTCTTTGTCCACCGGCGACGCGGTCAGGGTGAAGGCAAGAGGACCGGTCGCACGCCTGTCGCTGACTGCCGACAGCCGCCTGGTGACCGCCGGCAAGTTTGATCTCCTGGTCTGGGACTCGGCCGGCTGGACGGTGACCCGGAGATTGGCATACAAGGGTAGGGCGCTCACGGATGTCGCCGCGACGGACGAATTCGTGGTCGCGGGCGGCTGGGACGGCGCATGGGTGTGGGATATCAGCACCGGCCGGCGCCGGTGCGCGCTTGCCGTCGGTGAGGTGATGGCGGTCGCGGTAACCGTCGATGGTAGGCACGCCGTCACGGTGGAGAGGAATCGCCGGGTCGTGCTGTGGGATCTGCGACGAGGCACGGCGGTGCGGAGGCTGCGTCGCCTTGACCCCGGGATGCCCCCCATCGACTGGACACGGCTGGTCGATTGGGATTGGGAACTGCCACTCGACGAGGTCTACCGGGCCACCGCGTTGGTGGATCCCACGGTCAACCGGCTCGTCATTGCGGACGGCCAGTTGGCTGCCGGCTTGCTGAACGAGCAGGATGGGCTTCGTCCATCCGGGACAACCAGCAGAGCTCGGGTGACGGCGGTGCGTCCGGCAGATGGGCTGATCGCAGCCGCTGTGGACGAGTCAATCCAGCTACTGAACCGCGACGGCGAACTCGTCGCCGCGCTCGGCCCGACCCACACGCCGGTGACCGCGCTGGCCTTCACGCCCGACGGACGGCTGGTGTCCGCCCAGACCAGCGGAAATCTCCTGGTGTGGCCGGTCACCGTGGATCAGCAACACGCACGACACGGCGCCCACACCACCGCCGTATGGCGAACGGTCATCGATCGCACCGGCCGGTACGGCAGATCCATCGACCAGGACGGCGGAACTCGGCTGTGGGATCTTCGCAGTGGGCAGTGCCTGACCGACGCCGAGCTGGACGCCACGCTCGGGCAAGGTGCCTGGTTCCTTCCCGACGGTGGCGCGTCGATGGTCGCCGAATACGGCGTCGAACACCGGCTCGACAGCGAGAACGGCACCTGCACGATAATCGTGGAAGATGTGCTCGACGAGGACGAGTCGGCGCGCACGAAGACCGTGTGCTGCCGGAACCTACCCGGCGGGGAGGTGCGGTGGACCTGGATCGCGGATCCCGTCGGTGAGGAGACCGAGTGGTGGGCGCCGGCCTGGGTGGTGCTGCCACGACACTCCGACGCGGTCCTCGTCTGCACGAACGGGGATGATGCGACGGAATGCACGCCGGCGCAGGTGGTGGTCCTCGACCAGGCTACCGGCGAGCGTCGCAGCCAGTTCGAGGTCGTCAACGGACACGACGCCCTGCCGCAGACGTTGCCCGACGGGTCAGTGTGTCTTCGCTACAAGGACTACTCCGTCATACCGGCGGTGCTGCGACTGGCGCTGCTCGACTGGCGCGCGGGCACGGTCGAACCGTACGCCGAACTGACCGAATGCTGGAACGCCATGATCGATGCCGACGGATTGATCGTGGCCGTGGTCGGCAACGAGGTCCGGCTCGTCGAGCCGCACGGTGGACAGCCGGTCGCCCGCGTCGCCATGCCGGCCGAGATTGAACCCTGGACACTGGCGATCAGTCCGGATGGACGCGTGATCCTCGCCGGCGACAACCAGGGCGGGGTGCACATCCTTCACGCACCGCCGGCCTGAGAGGCCGATCGATCCAGAACGCCAGCAACGCAACCAGCTCCACCAAATCCGAACACTTCACCAACCCACCGCGCCACCGCGGCCAAGTCAAGATCCTTCATTCACAACTCTTGACAATTGCTCCATTCAGCTGCGGGACGGCAATGTGGTCTTGCGTCCGGGTCAGCTGTTCGTCGTGCCCCGAGGCGTCCAGCATTGCCCTGTCGCCGACGGAGAGGTGCATGCGCTTCTCATCGAGCCGGCTGTCGTGGTGAACACCGGCGATGCAGGCGGTGCGCTGACTGCCGCCTACGATGCCTCGTTGCTCTGATCGGCGGAAACCACGTCAGTGCCAAGGCTCGGCCAGACGCACGCTCATCGGCACGTCCGCGCGTCGCCACCCGTCAGCCGGCTGCGCTCCACGACGCGCAGTCTGCCGCAGATGAGGATGGCGGCGCGGCGGTGACGGGAGCGGTTGCTGCTGCGGATCAGCCGGTCAGGCACGCGGTGGGGTGGCGGCCGATCGGTGGCCTCCATGCGAGGCGACCAGGGCATCAGCCACGATCGCGGCGTCCGCCTCGGCGACGTCGGCGGGATACTCCGGCAGGAGATCGTCCCAGACGACCAGCCAGGATCCGTAGAGCTGCGCCTGGCCCTCCGGTCGGGCGAAGAACCAGATGTGCAGGTGAGCGCCGCCGTCGCCGATGCGGTAGACGTGTGCTCGCGAGATGTGCGGCAGGGCCTGCACGTGGCGGACGATTCGCGTGGTCAGCAGTCCCAGCTCCGCGGCGAGCTCGTCGGGGAGATCCGCCATGTCATAGTGATCGCGCGGGTACAGCATCAGCACCAGCGGCACGCCCACTCCGGGGACACGGGCCAGCCGCCAGTGATCGTTGAACCAGATTCCCTCGTCGCGCTGCTGACAGTTCCGGCACTCGGCCGGATCCTCGCCGTGCCGGGCGGGCTCGGGCAGCACCGGCGGGCGCAGCGGCGCGACGCGCAATCCATCCTGTTCGAACGGGCTGATGTCCCATCCCGTCATGCGCGCTAGCGGAAGCCGCCGCTCGCTGTCAGCGACGGCCACCGCGTGGTCATAGAACTGGTCTGGACGCAAGGCCATGGCGCGAAGACTAGTACAACCAAGATCCCATCGCTATTCATCGTTATTGCGAAGTCGCATGGCAGGCGCATCGAGACGGGCGCCCGCCAGCCGCCGGCGCCGTCCGGAGATCGGCGCGACCGGGTCACCCGCCGACGAGCACCAGGGCGGACGCGCCGCACAGGAGCAAACACATCGGGGTGTACGCGATGAGGTTGAGCCGGTAGAACGTGCTGTCCCGCCGCGCGCCGATCCCGAACGCCCAGACGATGCCGGCGCCGCCTCTCAGGAGGGTGCCGGCGGCGACGGCGAGCGCCCCGAGCGTGGGCACCCAACCCGGCAGCCAGCTGGGCAGCCACGCGTCCACCAGGCCAGCCTGGGCGAGCACCGCGCCGGCCCCGCCGAGCAGGATGAGTACGAGCGGTGCCAGCACCGGGACGGTGAACGGGACGTCGGCGTTGAGCACCACTTGCGACAGCGTCCGGACGTCGCGGGCCGGCCAGGTGCGGCCGGTCATCCAGTACGCGTGGATCAGGGCGTCGAGGCCCAGGACACCGGCCACCACGATGGCCGCAATTTGGTAGGTCTCCATGCCTCAGAAGAGGAAGCGGGTGCCGAGAACACTCCAGTGAGCCGGGCCACATCGGGCGCCGTGTCACGTGCCGGGGTGCCTGCCGGGGGTGAATCGGGCCTCGAAGCGCCGCTGGACAGTCGCGGCAAAGCGTTGACGCACCGGTGCCAGCAGTGGGCTGACGAGCCGCATGCCCGGCGCTCGTACGCCGGACAGGTAGCCGAACCGGGTGCCGTCCCGCTCGTCGCCGGCTGGCGCGGCGGCCATGCCGAAGACGACGAAGCGGCTCTGCATCAGGCACCAGCCGGGCCGCAGGATCAGGTCGAACGAGCCACGGAGCCCGGACCGGCCGCGGACCACCGCCCGCATCCGCTCGCCGTCCCGCGCGGTGATCTGGATCGACCGGACATCGGGCACCAGCCCCGGGAATCCCTGCTCCGGGTCGCCGAGCACGGACCACACCTCGTCGAAGCCGGCCGGCAGCACCGTCTCGGCCAGGACGGTGCCCGGCATCGCCTCGTGCAGCACCCGCAGCCGGCGCAGGTCGTCGAACTCGCCGATGGGCCAGGTCACCGCGCACCCCCTTCTGAGCGCCAGGCGCGTCGGAAACTCTCCCGGGCCCGGAACAGCCGGGACCGCACGGTGCCGGTCGGCACGCCGAGCATCGCGCCGGCCGTCTGCTCGTCGAGTCCCTCCAGATCGCGGAGCGTCAGCACGGCTCGGTGCTCGGGCGACAGCCGGTTCAGCACGTCGTGGATGTCGGTGGCCAGCGCTGGATCGCCCGGCGCGGGCAGGTCGATCAACTCCGCGGGTGCCGATCGCGACGACCGCCGGGCGATCCGGACCGCCTCCCGCACCGCGATCACCCGTACCCAGCCGAACAGGGCGGCCGGTTCCCGCAGCGTGCCCAGACTGCGGAGCACAACGATCAGGGTCTCCTGGGCGGCGTCCGGCGTGTCCTGCAGGGCGATCGGCCCGCACAGCCGGCGCACGTACGGCGTGATCGCGTCGAGAAGGTCGTGCAGCGCGATCAGGTCGCCGCGTTGCGCGCGGCGGATCGTCTCGTCGGGCACCCGCGCGGGACCGGCCTCGGCCGAATCCGCCGGACCGTCCTCGCCCATCATCTCCCTCGGTATCGCCGTCGGAACGGTTACACCGTACGCCCGGGTCAAGCTGGTGCCGGCGGGAAGCCGGCCGGTCGACGTCGCCGCGACCTGCCGGGATATTGGGTTGTTCCTCGCGGCGGACGCGCATAGCTTGTCGGCGCATCGTTCCGACGTCCGAAGAAGGTGCATTTAGATCCACGTCCAAGGACAGACGGCTCTCCACACGCGCCCGCGCCAATGTGCACGGCGCGGATGGAGGTAGATCTCAATGTCGTCCAACGCACTGGTCGACCCAACGCGGCGTAGTTCGGGAACCACCCGGTCTTCGTCCAGTCGGCCATAGACCCTCGCCAGATGCCCCAGTCGCGGCAAGTAGCCTCACCTGGCGATCCTCGTCATCGAGTAAACCAAGATAGAGTTCCTGCAGCTCCTTCCGGTCTCCACCGCCATACAGAACGGCGCCGACCATGGCGTCCAGGGCGCTGAAACGCTCGCCGCGATCGAGCGCCGCACGCACCTTGCCCGGTGTTGCCGGCGGTGGGTTGCGGAAGACATGATGCTCATGGCTCATAGGCCGCATCTTTGCTCATCGGTGAGCCGGAGCGATCAACCGGCTAGACGCCAGGCGGCCGTCGAGTGCACTCACGTCGGCAGTTCCGGATGCCGTAGCCACGCAGACCGCCGGCACGGACGGTGACGATCCGACCAGCGACCGGCGCGCCTTGGCAGCGGCAGATTCGGCCGTCCGCGAAACGAGTTTGATCTTGCGCCGAGGTTGATGCATCGATTGCTTCTACCCGTCGGTGTCTGCGCGGCGGGCTGTCGTCAGGTGTTGTTCGCTCTGTCTAGGGCTAGCGCTATCGATACCTGGGCTTGCTCGAGTGTGTCGCCGGCTCCAACCGCAAGGTCTCGTAGGTGCTGGCGGAACTCGTCGTCAGACGGGTGGGTTGAGGTGAGGTAGCCGGCGAGTTCGAGGCCGACTAGGCCGTGAAGCTGACACCACGTGTGCTGGGTGATGGACCAGGGGTCGGCGGGACGGAACCGGCCTGCCTGAATGCATCAGGGTCAACAGCGAGGCTACGGCGAGCAGGCGTATCCAACGGCGGCGGCCGCGTTTCGGGCGGGGCCCTGCAGCGGTGGCAGAGGCATCGCCGGTGGCCTGGCTGTGATCTGCGGGCATGACTTTCGCCTCCGGCGACGGGATCGGGCAGGCGGACGTGCCCAGCGACGGCCGGTCCGCCAGGCCGGCCGTCGCGAACGCTGGCGAGTGCTGCTGTGTGGTGGTCAGACCGTCGCGTGCGCGGCCGGCCGTTCGGCCGTGTCCGCGACGGTGGCGGTACGGCGGGTGCGCAGGCCGCTGGCCAGACACAGCACTACACCGAGCGCGAGCCAGGTCACCAGGACGCTGACGGAGTGGGTGGCGCCGTGGCCGTCGAAGAAGGCGGTGGAGCGCAGCAACTGGCCGCCCGCCCCGGGTGGCAGCAGCTGGCCGAACGTGCCGGACCAGCCGGGCAGCATCTCGGGTGCGGTCGAGGTACCTGACAGAGGGTTGCCGACGAGCATCATGGTGGCGGCGCCGAGGCCGAAGCCGGCGTAGCCGAGCAGTGACTCCAGTCCGAGGATGGTCAGGGAGGTGGCTGCGATGGTCAGGGCGATGGCGCTGGTGTTGGCCAGGTAAGAGCCGTTGAGCGAGCCGAGCCAGAACTGCAGGATCGCTGCCACGGCCAGGCCGCCGGTGATTGCGAAGGCGAGCGCTGCGGTGACCCGGCGGGTGGTGCCGCGGACGAGTCTGGTCAGCAGCAGCGCGGCGAGCAGGCCGCCCATGACCAGGGGCAGGCCTCCGGCGGCCAGGCCGGCGCCGCGCGGGTCGTCGGCCGGCAGGGGGACGAGGTCGCGGACGGCGACCGCCGTGCTGGTGCCCTGTGCCTGGGCCTGGCTGAGCGCGGTCGCGACGCTGTGCAGGGTCTGGGCGACTGCCGCGCTTGCGGCGGAGGCGGTGATGACCTGCGCGGTGCCGGAGCTGACGTCGATCGCCCCGTACACCTCCCGGTCGCGGATCAACTGTTCGGCGGCGGCGGTGTCGGCGACCTCGGTGATCTCGAAGGCGTCCGGCAGGCGTTGGCCGAGGGCGGCGGTGACCTGCTTGACTGCTGCGGTCGGCCCGGCGACGGCGATCGGCACATGGTGCACCGATGAGCGCACCGACGGCCAGGCGAAGGCGATGAGCAGCACGCTGATGATCGCCGTGAGCAGGGCGACTGCCCTGGCCACGATCGGCCAGGGTGAGGGCAGCGCATCGGGTGTGGGCGCGGCCTGAGTGGACATGTGATCTCCTTCTGAGGGCAGGGTTCATCGCCGGGTGAGCGGGGTTTCGGACTCGACGCGGGTCAGCTTTTCCGGGTTGCGGACGTAGTAGATGCCGCTGATGCGGCCTTGCTCGACACGGACCGCCAGGACGCCGTCGATCTCGCCGTCAAGGCGCAGGACGAGTGCCGGGTTGCCGTTGACCACGGTGGGTTCACCGGTGATCGTGGCCTCGACCTTGGGGAGGCCGCCGACGAACATGCGGACGACCTTCTCGGCGCCGATGACCGGCCGCAGCGCGGCCTGCTTGACGCCGCCACCGTCGCCCACCAGCACGACGTCGGGAGCGAGCACGTCGAGCAGGCGCTGCGGATCGCCCGTTTCGAGCGCGTACTGGAGCGATTCCAGCGCCGCCTGGGTTTCACTCGCGGACACCACCTGGCGGGGGCGGCGGGCGTCGACGTGCTGGCGGGCGCGGTGGGCGATCTGGCGCACGGCCGCGAGACTCTTGCCGACCGCGGCGGCGATCTCGGCGTAGCTGACTTCGAAGACCTCGCGGAGAACGAAGACGGCGCGCTCGGTCGGCGACAGCGTTTCGAGGACGAGCATGAGCGCCATCGACATGCTCTCCGCGAGCTCGACGTCCTCGGCCACGTCCGGCGCGGTGAGCAGCGGCTCCGGCAGCCAAGGGCCGACATACGCTTCCTTGCGGCGCTTCATGGTACGCAGCCGGTTGAGCGCCTGCCGGGTCGTAATCCGGACCAGGTAGGCGCGCTGGTCGCTCACCTGTGCCAGGTCGACCTTGACCCAGCGCAGCCACGTTTCCTGCAGGACGTCTTCGGCATCGGCAGCCGAACCGAGCATCTCGTAGGCGACGGTGAACAGCAGATTGCGGTGGGCGACGAACGTCTCGGTCGCCGGGTCGGCGGGCGGTATAGCCACTGCAAGGCCCTCCTTTCGCTCGTCCGGTCAGCGGGCGGCGAGCGCCTTGCGATGCTTGGCCTGCAGTCGCTGCTGACGGGTGTCGTCCCGGAACTTCCAGGTGAAGGAGCCGGGTTCATGCGCCTCGTGCGCCAGGTGCTCGATCAGGCCCGTGAAGCTGCTGCTCTTGATCTTCGCGCCGAGCAAGCCGCCGACAGCGAAACCTTTGGCAATGTCGCTCTTCGAGGCGACCTGGACGGTGGCGGCACCGTGCCCCAAGCTGACGCATTGCCCGAAGAACCCGATGGCGATGGTCGCGGGTTGTCCGCCCACGATCCGGGTGAGAACCGTGTCGGCGGCGTGCGCGCCGAGTGGATTGGCGGACTGGCAGCTCATCCGCAGCGGCATGCCCGACGGTGCGGCCGAGTCCCCGGCCGCGACGATACGGTCGTCGTCGACGCTGGTCAGCGTCTCGTCGGTGAGGAGACGTCCGGCGGCGTCGGTGCGCAGCCCGCTGCGGGCAGCCAGATCCGGGACGCTGAACCCAGCCGTCCAGATGATCACCGCGCTCGGCAGCTCGCGGCCGTCCGCCAGCAGCACGGCGCCGCGGCTCACTGCGGTGACCTTCGCACCAGGACCGTCGATGACGGTCACCCCGAGCTTGGCCAGCCGCTTGGCGAACTTGCGGCGAATCCGGGGGTGCAGATACGGGTGGAGCACCCTGCCACACACGAGGGTCACGGTGCGGCCCTCGGCCGCCAGCTCGGCGGCGACCTCGATGCCCGTCGCACCGGCTCCGACCACCGTCACCACGGCCGTCGTGGGCGTGGTCTCAAGTACCGACCGCAGCCGCTGCGCCTCTTCCAGGCTGGCCATATTGTGGGCGTACTCGGCGGCCCCGGGCACGCTCGGGTCGGCGCTGCCACTGCCCACCGCGTAGATGAGGTAGTCGTAGCCGACCGTGCCGCCGTCCGCCAACGTCACGCTGCGCCCGGCCGCGTCGATCCGGGTCGCGGTGTCGACCACCAGCCGCACTCGATCGGCCAGGATCTCCCGGTAACCGACGACCGCGTCGCCGGTTCCGCCCACGAGCTGGTGCAGGCGGATGCGGTGAACGAAGCTCGGGCGCGGGTTGATCAGGGTCACGGTCACGTCGTCGCGCTGCGTGAGGCGGTTGGCGGCCATGACGCCGGCGTATCCGCCGCCGACCACGACCACCTCGATGTTCTCCGTCATGGTGTCTCCTCCGTGTCCAGGTGTTGGCCTCAAGACACCACCCGGCCGGTCGCTGTGACAGCGCGTGAGCCGGGTCACTCGCCCTGGCTCACACCCGACGTCCGGCTAGCTGCGGGAAGACCGGTCACCAAGAGCCGTGGTACGCGATGTTGACCACCAGGGCGGCGGTCACGGTGATGAAGAAGACGGCCCAGCCGGTGAGTTTGCGGGAGCCAACCCGCAGGTGAGCGACGAGCGCGAGGATGAAGTAGAGCTCGAGCCCGATGGCGGCGAGCACACCGAGCAGCGGCACGGCGAACCCGGCCAGCAGGCCCAGAGTTCCGGCCGCCAGCAGGCCGCCCAGTACCGGTCCCCAGGAGTGTGGGATCCGCTTCATCGTCATCATGGCCTTCGGATAGTCGTGCCCGGTCAGATAGGTGTACGCGCAGCCGCCGGTGAAGACGGCGGTCAGGACGGTCACCGTGACATAGGCGATGAACATGAACTCTCCGTTCGCATCTAGCTGTTGGTGTGAGGGATGGTTGGTGTGCTGCTTGTGCCTGCCCGGGCCACGCCCAGGCGCGCCACCCAGCGGGTGCCCGCGACCCGGCCCGGCGGCCGGGTTGTGGCCCGATCGGTCGCCGCACGGTCCGGCTGCATGTTCGGTGAACGCGCCAGCTTCAGCTGGTGAAGGACTGGAGACCGAAGCGGCCCCAGGCAACGAGGACGGCCATAGCGAGGTAGACCAGGTCGCCGACGATCGTCTTCC
Source organism: Micromonospora sp. NPDC047548 (assembly GCF_040642975.1). Lineage (NCBI taxonomy): Bacteria > Bacillati > Actinomycetota > Actinomycetes > Micromonosporales > Micromonosporaceae > Micromonospora > Micromonospora sp. NPDC047548. The sequence continues at coordinate 5,512 of NZ_JBEYTI010000072.1, read as the reverse complement.
GCTCGCCACGGCGAAGATGCATGATCACCGCACCCGTGAACAGCAACGCGACACAGGTTGGCCCCGGGTGACGCGGTTCTTACCAACGCCCCCAGTCGACGACCGCGTCGTGGGATCCGCCCACCAGCTGGTGGAGGCGCAGGCGCGGGACGAAGACCGGGCGCGGGTTGATCAGGGTCACGGTCACGTCGTCGCGCTGTGTGAGCCGGTTGGCGGCCATGACGCCGGCGTAGCCGCCGCCGATCACGACGACATCGGTGTTCTCAGCCATAGGTGGCTCCTCCGTTTTCCAGGGGTCGGCCTCAAGACACCGCGTGACCGGCAGCTGTGACAGCACGTGAGCCAGCTCACCCCGTCGGCGGTGACTGGCAGGGCTCTCAGCGCGCGTGACGGCAGCGAGCCGCTGCACGCTGTCCGTATGCGGCTGGTGGCGTCCGAAGCCCGGGAGCGGTTCATCGCAGCGCGGGTGCTGCGCCTGGCCGCGGTCGGCGTCGGGTCACCACTGGGTGATGAGCGGCGTGTCCGGTTCGTGCTGCCGCCAGGCTTCGTTGAGGCGGGCGAGGCGGGTGGGGGCGGCGATGCCGCGCACCGTTGCGATCTTGCCGTTGGTGATGTCGAACGTCACGGCGCCGATGACCTGGTCGCCGAGCACGAAGAGGATGGCGGGGGCATCGTTGACGAGCGCGTAGTGGATGGCGGGCGTGCCGCCGGCAAGTCGCCGTTTCGCGGGTGTGGGTTTGAAGCCGGCCCGTGCGACGGCGGCGATGCGCTGCGGAGTGTCGTACCGCAGCAGCGCCTCGGTCAGGCCGGCGCCGTCGGAGATCGCGGTCGCGTCGTCGGTGAGCAGCGCCACCAGGCGTTCGGTGCGGCCCGAGGAGGCAGCGGCGAGGAATTCCTCGACGATCCTGCGGGCGGATGCCGGGTCGACTTCGCCGCCGCCGCCGCGGCGGCGTGCGGCGGTGATGCGGCGCCGGGCCCGGTGGAGGTGCTGTTGGCTTGCGGACTCGGTGATGTCGAGGATCTCGGCGATCTCGGCGTGGCTGTAGGAGAACGCTTCGCGCAGGACGTAGACGGCCCGCTCGAGGGGTGACAGGCGCTCCATGAGAGTCAGCACGGCCAGGGAGACCGATTCGCGCTGCTCGAAAGTGTCGGCCGGGCCGAGCATCGGGTCGCCGTCGAGGAGCGGTTCGGGCAGCCAGGCGCCGACGGTGCGTTCGCGGCGGGCTGGTGCCGAGCGGAGCCGGTCGAGGCACAGGTTGGTGACGACCTTGGTCAGCCATGCTTCCGGCACCTTGATCCGCTGCCGGTCGGCGGCCTGCCAGTGCAGGAACGCATCCTGCACGGCGTCTTCGGCGTCGGCGGCGGAGCCCAGCAGCCGGTACGCCAGCGAGGCCAGCCGGTTCCGGCTGGCCTCGAACCGACTGGTGTCGAAGCGATCAGTGGCGGTGCTGTCCACGCGGTCCACCCTAGGCGGCTACGCGATCGCCTTCTTGGCGGACGCATCCGGCGCGGCGGCCAGGCGGTGCTTGCGCTTGGGCAGGCCGAAGGTCGGGTGCGAGGTGGCCCACAGCGAGATCTTGAGGATGCCCGTTTTGATCCGCGCGGCTTTCCGGCCGCCCACATACTTCGGCTTTGCTTGCGCTTCTGCGTCGACCGGCTGCAGGATCCCGTCCCGCCGCCCGAGGCTGATGTGATTGAGCGTGTAGACCAGCTCGGTGTTCGCGATCTTGCGGCCGGTCAGGCGTCCCACGATCGCGTCCGTGGCCTGCCGGCCGGTGTAGCCGGCCGAAGCGCAGGACATCGGCAGCGGCCGGCCGTTGTCGCCGATGGCGTAGACGCTGTCGCCGGCGGCGTAGACGTTCGAGTGCGAGACCGACCGCATGGTGCGATCGACGACGATCTGACCGCTCTCGGTGACCTCCAGCCCGCTGGCGGCGGCAATGGGGTTGACCGCGAACCCGGCCGTCCACACGGTTGCGTCGGACGCCAGGACGGTGCCGTCGGCGCACAGCACCCGCGTCGCTTCGACAGCTTCGACGCTGGTGTGCTCCCAGACGGTGATGCCCAGCCGGTCGCAGGCCTGACGCAGGTGGCTGCGGGCTCCGGCGGAGAGCCGGGCGCCCAGCTCGCCGCGGGCGACCAGCGCCACCGACAGGCCGGGCCGGGATTCGGCGATCTCGGTGGCGCTCTCGATGCCGGTCAACCCATCGCCGACGACCAGCACACGCCCGCCTCCGCCCCGCCTGCCCAGGCTGTCCAGGCGCTCGCGCAGGCGAAGCGCCGAGGGCCGGGCGGCAATGTCGAAGGCGTGCTCGGCCACGCCGGAGACGCCGCGGTCGTCGCCGTGGCTGCCGAGCGCGTACAAAAGCGTGTCGTAGCCGAGCTCGCCGCCGCCGTCGGCGTCGGCCACGGCGACGACCTGGCGCTCGGGGTCGACGGCGGTGACACGGGCCAGGCGCAACCGAATCCCCGTGCCCGCGAAGACGTCGGCGAGCTTCGGAGCCTTGATCTCCTGGCCGGCCGCGAGCTGGTGCAGCCGCAGCCGCTGGACGAAGTCCGGCACAGCGTTGACCACGGTGATCTCGGTATCCGCCGGGGACAGCCGGCGGGCCAGGTTCCCGGCCACGAAGGCCCCGGCATAACCGGCGCCGAGGACGACGATGCGGTGCTTCATGTGTCGCTCCTGTCGGTTCGCTTGCTCTCGGTGAGTTGAGCGGAACGGCGCCCCGATTACTGACAGGAACTGCATATGGCACGGGTCACAGAGCGGCAGGAGCGCCGCCAAACGATGCTCGCGACGCCGAGGCGGCGCAGATGCAGACCGAGCTGAACGAGCTGATCTGATGCCGATCACCGTCGACATCGACGTCATGCTCGCCAAGCGGACGATGTCCGTCGGCGAACTCGCCGCACGCGTCAGCATCACACCCGCCAACCTGGCCGTGCTGAAGAATGGCCGCGCCACGGCCGTCCGCTTCACCACCCTCGCCGCACTCTGCGAAGCCCTCGACTGCCAGCTGGCGACCTGCTGCCCTGGGAGACCGCGGACTCCGCGGGCGCGTGACGGCCACGGGCCACCGAGACCTGCGACGCGGCGACCGTTTCTCGACCGCCCCGAACCACTGGCACGTTCGACGATCACCACGCCAGCCGACCTTGCCCCGTTCACCCCGACGACCTGGACGAGGCCTGGGCCCGCTGCGCACGTTCATCGTGGCGGGGCCGAACCATCCCCCGCCACCCGAGTAATGCACGATTAAGACACCGCCAGGTAGCCCCGGCGCATTGCTGCGCCGGGGCCCCTTCAGAACCGTGCAAGCATCTCGTCGATGCACACGGCTCAAGCAAGCCCCTCGGGTGCTCACCCACGGCGTCGGCCCGATGCGCCGGTACGCCATCGGCGCGCTCCTGCTCGACCTGCGCCGGCCGGATCGGGTGGTCGCGCGGCTCCCCGGTGCGCTCCTGGCGCCCGGCGAGGCCGAGCAGGATGGTTACGTCCCCAACGTCGTCTACTCCTGCGGTGGGCTCGTCCACGACGGCGAGCTGTGGCTGCCGTACGGGGCCGGCGACAACCGGGTCGGGTTCGCCACCGTGCCGGTGGCCACGCTCCTCGCCGCGATGGTGGAATCCGCGCCAGCACCAGGCGGCCGGGACGGATGAGCGGCCGCCGGCACGACGTTCCGGACGGTCGGTGTCGGCGTACGCTGACCGCCCGGTCGCACGTGCGGCGACAGGGCGGCGGAATCCTGCTCAGGTGTGGATGGCCCGGACCGGCGGCTCAGGCGTAGTCGTCGGAGAGGTGTCGCTGCGGTAAGCAGCTCGTTCGCTGGTCATTTGTCCAGGAGTCCACCTACCTCCCACCCGGTATGAAGAGCAACCAGGAATTGAGCTCTGTCGTTTGTAGGTATGGACCCGGAGGGTCGGGTGATTGTCTGGGTGTGTGCTGCCGATGTCATGGCCAGCTTGGAGTAGGACGCCCCGGCCCTCGCTGATGACCGCTGTGTCAGCACTGGATGGAGACTTGCGACCGATCGCCCTTTCCGAAGTTGTGGCTACTGAACCGCGGCGGGTCCACGCCCCTTGACCAGCACGAGCGGAAAGGGTGATGCCCGATGGGCAGCCTGTGGGCCGGCGTCGACGTCGGCAAGACCCACCACCACGTCTGCGTCGTCGACGACGACGGCACCGTGGTCCTGTCCGAGAAGATCCCCAACGACCAGCACGCCATCTCCGGCATCGCCGGGCGGCTCGGCAAACGCCGCAAGCCCGTCCGGTGGGCCGTCGACCTGCGTGGAGGACCCGCCTCGCTGCTGCTGGCGGTCCTGCTCGACCGGGACGCGGACGTCCGCTACGTCAGCGGCACGGTCACCTCCCGGATGGCGGAGGCGTTCCACGGCGAACGCAAGACCGACGCCCACGACGCCTACGTCATCGCCCAGACCCTGCGCATGCGCGCCGACCTTCCGACGCTCAGCCTCACCGACGGCGTGCAGCAGCAGTTGAAGCTGCTCGTCTCCCGCCGCCTCGACCTGGTCGACGACCGGGTACGCATCACCGCACGCATCCAGGAACTGCTGACCATGATCAGCCCCGCCCTGGAGAAGACGCTGAATCTGCGCAGCAAGGGCGCCCTCCGGCTCTTGGCGCAGTGGCAGACCCCCGCCGGGCTGCGCCGCGTCGGTGAAGCCCGCGTCCTGGCCTACCTGCGCCAGCGCGGCGTCTGGGCCGCCAAGGCACTGACCGCCAAAGTCCTCGCCGCCGCACGGACGCAGACCGTGGCCGTCGCGGGGGAGGCGACCGCGGCCGGGATCGTGGAGGAGATGGCCACCGACCTGGAGGCGGTCAACGACCGCATCACCGCGATCGAGGAAACCATCGCAAGCGTCGTCGCCGACCACGAGCTGGGAGAGATCGTCACCAGCCTGCCCGGCATCGGCACCACCCTCGCCGCCGAGTTCCTCGCCCACGCCGGCACCCTCACCACCTACCCCAGCGCCGCCGCACTCGCCGCACACGCCGGGCTCGCACCGATCTCCCGAGACTCCGGCCGCCGCCAAGGCCACCAGGTCCGGCCCCACCGCTACCACCGCGGCCTGCGCCGGGTGTTCAGCATGTCCAGCTTCGCCGCCTTGTCCCACTGTCCATGATCACGCGCCTACTACGACAGAAAGAGAGCCGAAGGAAAGACCCACCGCCAAGCCACCGCCGCCCTGTCCAGACAACGCCTCAACGTCCTCTGGGCCTGCATCCGCGACAAGACCCCCTACCAGCCAAACAGCCAAGATCCGAAGCTACGGCAGCATGCAAACTGGCGTAGAGACTCCGCTTGCCAAAGATCAGCAGGCCAGATGGCTTGGTGATCGATGAGTCTCACCTGACGGAAGCGATCTGGGAAGAGAGCGAGGTCAGTCTGCTGTCGGGGCGGGAACCTGCCACAAGGCACTGACTGGCAGGGCGCGGAGTCTGTCGCCGAACGGCAGCGTGGAGGTTCCGGTGTAGAGGACGATGCCGG
>NZ_JBEYTI010000071.1:0-17546 GCF_040642975.1 Micromonospora sp. NPDC047548 | reverse complement strand
CCGCACCCACCACACCCCCGCCGTCATGGCAGCCCTGCGCGACATCATCCGCAGCACGTTCCGCCTCACCGGCTGGGCCAACACCGCCAGCGCCCGCCGCGCCCACACCACCCCCGCAGCCGCCCTCACCCTCCACCGCATCCTATGATCAAAACGGACAATCACGGAACACTCCGGGGCCCTGGGCCGAGCCCTGGCCAACGAGCGAGGCGACGTGCGGGACCAGCGTCCATGCCAATGAGGCGGGCACAGCCGTTGACGCTCGGCAGCCGGGCTCCGGGCGCGCATGGCGGCCCGCATCTCGTGCGACCGTGCTCTGGCCAAGCACCGCTGGCTACAAGCCGGAGGTAGAGCCGCTCGTCCGGCCAGCACCAGCACGGTAGGACCTGGGGCTGTTAGTACCAAGTAGTGCGGGGTTCCGGTGACGCGCCGGAACCCCGCACCAAGCCCTCATCCAAGAGCCTGACCTGTCCCGCACCAGATCGTCACCAGCCTATCCCCGCCACCCCCCGCATGGGGGGGCTTACACGCTTACCGATCCCGCAATGCCGCGCGTACGCTCGCAGCAGGGCGACAGGTGTCACCCTGACACTGTGCCCACACCGGGAGGTGACGTGTCTGTGGCGAGATCCCTCGCGACCGTGAGTCCGCTGGCCAGGCGCATTCGACTCGGGGCGGCGGTGCGCCGGCTACGCGGTAACCGCCCCGCCGCAGAGGTCGCCAAGGCAGCCGGCGTCGACCGTACGGTGGTGTCGAAGGTCGAAGCCGGGGATCGGCGTGCCAGCCTGGACACGATCCTGCGGCTGCTTGATGCGCTGCTCGTCGAGCCGGAGGAGGCCCGGGAGTTGCTGACCGTCGCGCGCACCGGCACCGCTACCGGCTGGTGGAATGTCGCTCCGTACACCGCAATGGGTGAGCGGCAGGCGAAGGTCGCCGACCTGGAGTGCGGCGCCCGGATCTGGGAGTACCAGACGAGCATGCTGCCCGGCTTGTTGCAGACCGAGGCGTACGCCCGCTACCGGGCGAGGTTCGCCGTGGACGGCGGTACCGAGGCGGACATCGAGGCCACCGTGCAGGCGCGGCTGCGCCGGCAGCAGGCGGTGTTCAACGAGGACGGCGACGGCACCTACGAGGTCGTCCTCGAACCACAGGCCATCCAGCGGCGACCGGTGCCGCCGGATGTAATGCGCGAGCAGTTGCTGCACCTGCACCAGCTCGCGACCCAAACGGCGAAGGTGGAGGTCCGGATCCTGCCGGTTGACGCCCGGCTGGCTGAGGGTTGGGTCCCTCGGCACCCTTTCGCCGTCTACCAGTACGCCGGCCCTGGCGACCTGACGCTGGTCGCCGTCGACACGGTGAGCGAGGACTTGGTGCTCACTGCGCCGAACGTGGCGGCGGACTACGCGCGCAGGTTCCAGGATCTGCGCGCTGGCGCGGTGTCCGTTGAGGAGAGCGCGGCACTCATCCAACAGGCGGCCGAGACGCTGACCGCTGAAGCCTGACCGGGAGGTCACCCACCATGGACAATTTCGACAACACCACGGACCCACGGTTTGCCGGCCGCTGGAAGAAGTCCAGCCGCAGCGACGGCAACGGCGCGTGCGTCGAGGTCGCCGCAGTCGACGTCGTCGGCGTGTGCGACTCGAAGCAGGGCCCGAACGGGCAGGTCCTTACGTTCGACCGGGCCGCCTGGACCCGCTTCGTTGCGGGCGTGAAGGACGACCAGATCGGCTGACACCCGACTAGCAGAAGAAGGGGCCGGCGCCTTCGGGCGTCGGCCCCTTCTGCATGGGCAGTGATGACCTTGGGTGAATTCTGGTGCGCCCCTTGTGACATAGACGAACGCAGTGGCATGCTGACACAGTGACCGCTGACACGGTGTCCACGGGCACGGTGGCCGAGGTCCAAAGCCCCACCGGTCGCTCCGGCCCGCACCGGACGACCGGTGGGCCCGCGACAGGCTCAACAAGTCCAGACGAGACGTGGCCGCGTACCGACCTCACCAGCGCTCCCAGGCCAGGCCGCAGCGACCACGTCCGCAAACAGGGGCGCGGATCGATTCCCCCAGGGTCCGCGCCCCACCGGCCGGGTGCGCGGTCGGTGCCGGGGAGGGCCCGGCCGCGCACCCCATGGAAGGAGGTGGCGCCTGTGCGGCGCATCAAATGGTTCGTTCCCGCCCATGCCGACGATCCCTACAACCTGTTTGGCGTGGTCGACTACGCGGCGACCCTTTACGGCCGCCGGGATGGCTTTACGCTGCCGGCCTCGACCGGCCCGACCGACCCGCAGGAGCGCGCCGCCGCCAACCGGGCGTTCTGGGAGGCAGCTCCGGTGCCGGCACAGCCGGGGCTGCTGGCTCGCCTGTTACGCGGCAGGACCAGGCCGTGACCGGGCCGCTGGAGTTGCCAGCCCGCGCGTTGGAGGTGCCGGCCGGAACGCTGCTACAGCTCGCCGCCGGCGACTGGACGCCGGGCCGTGGTGACATCACCGCCGAAACCGATGTTGCCGTGGTGCTGTCCGCCCTGTGCACCAACCCGGCCGACAACGGGTGGACGTGGGTCATTGGGCACCGGCCGCAGTGCGACTACGCCGCCGAGGAGCACCTGCCCTGTGTGGAGCTGCGGGTCCGCACGGACGTGCTGTTCCGGCACGGGTGCTCGCCGTGACCCGGCTGGATGAGCCGGTCGGGCCGAGCGACCGGCGCGCGGTGGCTCTCCTGACCGTCAAGGCCCACGAGGGCAACCGCCGTTGTCTCAACTGCCCCACGGAGGGCCCCTGCTCCGTGGAGTGGTGGGCGCTGAAGGAGCTTGACCAGCATCCCGGCCCCCACCGCCTGTACAGCGACTCCCCTTCTGACCAGACATGACCAGAGAGGCCATCTGTGGTGATCACACCTCCTGGCGCAGATGACCGCCCGACCGTGCACCTCGACCCGATCCCCGCCACCGTCCGCCACGACGTCGTACGCGGCGGCCCGCACCGAGGGCCGAAGCTGCTGGCGGATGAGTTCTTCCTGCTCGCTCACGATGACCGGAGCGGCCGGCCCCGCCTGCACGATGCCGCGACCAACTATGGGGTCGCTGCCGCGCTGCTTGGGGAGTTGGCCGCCGCCGGGAGTATTTCCTTCGACCGGGGCCGGTTGTGGGTGCTGGACCACCGGCCGCCGCAGGACTGGTTGCAGCATCGGGTGCTGGCCCGGCTGGTGGCCGAGCCGCAGCACACCGCCACCCGCACCTGGCTGGCGTTCCTCGCCGAGACGGTGCCCGAGCAGGTGGCTGAGCGGCTGTGGCAGGCGGGCAAGGTGGCCCCACAGCAGCGGCGGCGTCGGTTGCTGCGCACCAGCGTGGTGTACGTCCCGACGGACACCAACGTCGCCGCCTGGTCGTGGGCGCGGCTGTCGACCCACCTGCGCGAGTACAAGCACCTTCAGCCGTTCGACCTTGCCCTGATGGGTATCGCCACCTCGTGTGGCCTTGACCAGTTCATCCTCGATGGCGCCGGTCCGTCGGTGTTCGCGAACCTGCGCCGGCAGCTGCAGGCAGCGCCCCAGCCGATGCGTGAGCTGCTGGCCGACCTGGACACCGCGATCGGGTCCGCCGTCCTGAGCCACCGCACCTGACCGGTCGCACCACCGCGCACCCTGCCGGTCCGGAACGGTTTGCCCCTGTCCACCCTGCACCCTTGTTGGGAGCTTCCCCATGTCCTCATCACCTCCTGATGTGTCCGCCGTGCTGGCCCGTGGCCGACTCGGCACGTGGGCCGTCGTGTTCTTCGTCATCGCAGCCGCCGCCCCGTTGACGGTGGTGGCTGGCGGCGCGACCACCGGGTACGCCGTCACCGGCGTACGGGGTATCCCGGTGGCCTACCTGCTGGTCGCCGCGGTGCTGGCCCTGTTCTCCGTCGGCTACGTGGCCATGTCCCGGCGGATCGTCAACGCCGGAGCGTTCTACACCTACATCACCCGCGGCCTGGGCCGCCCAGCCGGCGTCGGGGCGGCATTCGTCGCGGTCGTCGGCTACAACGCCATGCAGATCGGCCTGTACGGCGGGTTCGGAAGCGTCCTGGCCGGATTCCTCGCCGACCGCGGCATGCAGGTGCCGTGGTGGCTGTGTGCGTACGCCGCATGGGCCATCGTCGCCGTGCTCGGGGTGCTACGCATCGACCTCAACGGCAAAGTCCTCGCCGTCATGCTGATCGCCGAAGTCGTCGTCGCGCTGGTCTACGACGCGGTGATGGTGACCCATCCCGCCGACGGGGGCGTCACCGTCGACACCCTGTCACCGTCACACCTCCTGGCCGCCGGGATCGGCGCCGCCCTGGTCACCGCCATCACCGGATTCGTCGGCTTCGAAGGCACCGTGGTCTTCTCGGAGGAGACGAAGGACCCACGCCGGACGGTGCCCCGGGCCACCTACCTCGCGGTGGCGATCACCGGCCTGCTCTACGGCGCGTCGGCGTGGGCGATGTCCGTGGCCACCGGCCCCGACAAGATCGTGGACGCCGCCACCGCCGACGGCACCGACCTGATGTTCAACCTCGTCTCACCGCACCTCGGCTCCGAGCTGGTGACCATCGGCCGGCTGCTGTTCATCACCTCCCTGTTCGCCGCGCTGCTGTCCTTCCACCACACGGTGGCCCGCTACCTGTTCGCCCTCGGCCGCGAACGGGTGCTACCGGCCGCCCTCGGCCGCACCAGCAGGCGCACCGGAGCACCCAAGACCGGCTCGATCATCCAAAGCACCCTCGCCGCCCTGGTCCTGGCCGGGTATGTGCTGGCCGGAGCAGACCCGATCATGCACCTGTTCTTCTGGGTGACCGTCACCGGCGGCCTCGGGGTACTGATCCTCATGACGGTCACCTCCCTCGCCGTGGTGGTGTTCTTCGCCCGCACCCCCAACGACGACGGGCTCTGGCGTACCCGGCTCGCGCCCGGTCTGGCCACCCTCGCCCTCGGCGCAATCCTCGTGGTGACCGTCGAGCAGTTCGACACCCTCCTCGGAGTGCCGACGACCTCACCACTGCGCTGGTGGATCCCCGCCAGCTACGGCATTACCGCCACGGTCGGACTGGCATTCGCGCTGCTCCTACGCACACTCCGGCCCGATGTCTACCAGGCGATCGGCCTGGGCGCGCAGTCCGCGACGGCGCCGCTTCGCACCCCCGAACCTGTCCACCAGGCCGCCCGATGAGGAGCCCCACCGTGACCGTGATCCCCACCGGCCTGGCCATCCGCCGAGCCACCCCACCCGACGCCCGCCAACTGCTGCCCGTACTCGTCGACGCGTTCCTCGACGGACCCGTCGCCGACTGGCTGATCCCCGACCGCACCGAACGCCGAGCCGTCTACTACCGGTACTTCTGGCTGATGCTCGACCACGGATTACGCCACGGCCGGGTCGACACCACCACCAACCTCTCCGCAGTGTCCATCTGGTACCGGCGCGATGAAACACCCACCCCGACCACCCCAACCCATCAAGACCAACTGGAGCGGGCGTGCGGAATCTACGCGCCGAAGTTTCTGCTGCTCGACGCCCTGTTCGAGGCAAACCACCCACACCTGCCCCACGGATACCTGGCATACCTCGCCGTTGACCCCAGCTGGCAGGGCCACGGGATCGGGTCGATGCTGCTCAACCACGCCCACGGAACCCTTGACGTCGACAACCAGCCGGCCTACCTGGAGGCCAGCAACGAGCGCAATCGCCGGCTTTACCTGCGCCACGGCTACCAGGCCGGCCAGCCGATACAGGCGTCGTGGGACGCACCACCTATCTGGCCAATGTGGCGGCCCCAGAGCAACGGGGGTGTCCGCGAGACAAGGCCGCGCCCCGGATCAGCGAGCTGACCACCCCACCACCGGCACCAGGGCCGCCTCAACAACAGGGCGACCCTGGTGCTGGGCCCGGACCGCCCCACACCCCAGCTCCGCCACCCCACCCACCGTGCTTCCGCGCAGCGGACAGCCACCCGCACCATCCTGGAGGAGTGCCAGATGCCAACGCGGACGCGGCCGGTCGCCGCGTGGACTCCGGCGTACGTCGCTAATGCCGTGGCCGCGACGGTCAGCCGTGCCGCCGATCACGGTCTGTACCAGGCGATCCGCGAGGTCGCCCGCACGCACCGCCTATCCGCAGCCACGATCGAGGAGTGGGTGTCCCGCGCCCGCACCGTGCAGACCGCCCCCGTACCGCCGGGACTGCTCGTCTGCCAAGCCTGCGACCAGCCGATGATTCTGATCCAGCTCCCCACCGGCGGGCCGCTGTACCTGTGCGCGCCGGCCTGCGCCCGGGTGCCCGTGCCGGCGGAAGCGATCCGCAACGCGGTTGCGGCAGCGGTGCTGCACCGCATCCCACACCTCGTACCCACCCGCAAGACCGCGCACGCCGCCGCCTACGCCCCCGGCGCCATCCACCGCATCAGCGTCGGCGCCACCCCCACCGACCTGCGTATTACCTGGCGGACCGTACCTCGGCAGCTCACCGGACCGCTGATGGCGATGGCGCAACGACTTCACCACGCCCGGCTCTACGTCGACACTGGTGATCGCATCCGAGCCGTCAACGTCCTCCGCACTGGCCTGCTCCACATCGACCCCACACACGACACGCCCGCCCTGGACACCGCCACCGCCCACGCTGCCGCATTCCTGGCCGAACTCACCCTCGCCACCGACCCGCCGGCCGCGCTTTCCTGGGCCACCTGGGCACACCGCTCCCTACGGCACCTCCTCGGTGCCGCCTCCGCCCAGGCCCGCGCCGCCCTCAAAATCCTCGCCGCCGCCCACCGCCGCACCGGCGACCTCACCGCCGCCACCAACGCCTACAGCGACCTCATCCGCCACCACACCGAAGCCGAAGGCCCCACCGCACTACCCACCCTCGCCGCCCAAGCCACCCTCGCCGTCGTGCTGCACGACGCCGGCCACTGCGAGGACGCACAACAATTGCTCGCCCGCACCATCACCACCCACCGCCGCGTCTACCGCCAGCACCCTGGCGACGCTCGCATGACCGACGCGCTCCACCACATGCGCGCCACCTGCATCGACAAACTCCACGATCATCAGCTCCGCAATGCGCACGCCACCTGACCGCCGACCGATCGACAATTCCCGTAGTTCGGCGATGGCGAGTGCTGCTTCGATCGCGGCCAAGGCCTTGCGGACAGCGTCAGGCTCCAGCAAACCTGCGTCAATCAGGTCCGACATGCGGACCCGCCGTCCGTTGAACAGAACCTCGCGGCGCGTCCGGGGCGGAGTCGGGGACATGGGCCCGCAGCCTGGGCGGTTACCGGCACTGAGAGGTGTCGTGAATCCGACTCATCCTGCCGCAGTCGGGGACTGTTGGGCAGGTCAGCGCAGGTAAGGAGTGAAGTAGCATGCGGCAGTGATCCGCTCATGAGGCCGACCATCGCCGCCGACACTCTGCGCCGGACCCTCACCCAGTACCTGACCACCACCTTCGGCCTGACCGAGGAGGGCGTACGCCAGGGCCTGGAAGGCTTCCTCTCCCACCCGGAGCAGGGCATCTTCCGCGGGCCGTACCTGCGGATCCGCACCCCCTTCCGCCCAGCGGAGGGCGACTGGCGGGCGTGTCTGGACTGGGCGCCGGCCGACTTCACCCCTTACCTGCACCAGGCGAAGGCGTTCGCCCGGCTGTCGTCGAAGGGGAAGGCGGCCGAGCCGACCCTGATCACCACCGGCACCGGCTCCGGCAAGACCGAGTCGTTCCTGATCCCGGTGCTGGACCACTGCCGCCGGCAGCGGCAGCAGGGTCGGGCCGGGATCAAGGCGATCCTGCTCTACCCGATGAACGCCCTCGCGACCGACCAGACGCAGCGCATCAATGAGCTGCTCTCCGATCCGGCACTCAGCGGAGTCACCGCCGGCCTCTACATCGGCGACGTCGCGGCCATCGAATACCCGCACGTGTTCACCAAGCGGTCGGAGATGCGCCGCACTCCGCCGGACATTTTGATCACCAACTACAAGATGCTGGACCTGCTGCTCCAGCGCGCCGACGACCTGCCGCTGTGGGAGGGCGCCGAGCCGGCGTACGTGGTGCTCGACGAGTTCCACACCTACGACGGCGCGCAGGGCACCGACGTGGCGATGCTGCTGCGCCGGCTCGCCGCCGCGCTCGGCCTCGACGAGCCGGAGCGTCCGCTCGGGCCGATCTGCCCGGTGGCCACCTCCGCCACCCTCGGCGAGGGCGGCGGACGAGACGGCCGCACCGCCATCCGGGAGGTCGCCGAACAGGTCTTCGGCGTCGCCTTCGACGCCGGGTCGCTGGTCGGGGAGGACCGCTACGAGGCCGGCGAGTTCGTCGCCCGCCAGGACTTCAGCCTGCCGCTGCCCAGCCCGGAGCAGCTCGCCGCCGTCGACGACCGGGACCCCGAGCGGATGATGGCCGAGGTCGCCGAGCTGGTCCTCGGCGAGCGCTGCCTCGACGATCCGACCCGCCTCGGTGAGCTGCTGCGCCAGCACCCGCTGACCAAGGCGGTGCTCGACTCGCTGCAGGCGAGGCCGTGCACCCTCGACGAGATCATCGACGTGCTGCCCCGCAAGAACGCCACCGGCTGGGGCAGCGCAATGAAGACCCGGCCCGAGATCACCGCGAAGGCGCTCGCCCGCTTCGTCGGACTACTCTCCGCAGCGCAGAACCCGGAAGCGCCGGGCCGCCCGCTGCTCAACATCGAGACCCACCTGTGGGTACGCGCGGTCTCCCGGCTGCTGCGCGGCACCTCCCACCAGGCCGCCTTCGGCTGGTACGGCGAGGCCCCCCGCGAGCTGGACCCGTACGCGCCCGAGGCCGACGCCGTGGTCGCCGACAACCGCCACCCCCGGCTGCCGGCCGTCTACTGCCGGCACTGCGGCCGGTCCGGCTGGATGGCGCTGTCTCCGGAAAAGGACCCGCAGGAACTGGAGACCGACCCGGACAAGATCTACCGGGCCAGCGTCGGCCGGGACAAGCGCCGGGTCCGCGCGCTGATCGCCGCCACCGACGACGAGGTACGACAGCGCCCGGCCGGCCTGCTGGTGCTGGAGTACGGCCGTCGGGTGCGCCCGTTCGACGAGCAGCGGGACCGGGAGCCGACCGACGACGCGATCATCGTGCTCGGCGACATTCTCGCCATCGACGCGGCCGAGAAGGACCGCTGCCCGTCCTGCGAGCTGGACCACGGCATCCGCTTCCTCGGCGCCGGCCTGGCCACCCTCGCCTCGGTGGCGATCACCCAGCTGTTCACCGGCGGTGAGCTGGACGAGCGCGAGAAGAAGTCGCTGCTCTTCAACGACTCCGTCCAGGACGCCGCGCACCGGGCGGGCTTCGTCGCCAACCGGTCGTACGCCTTCTCGCTGCGTTCCCTGCTCGCCAGCCGGTTGGAAGCGGGGGAGTCGGTCGGGCTCGATGACCTCTTCGCCAAGATGATCGAGGCGGCGGCCGAGCCGGAGATCCTCTCCGCCGTCGTCCCGCCGGACCTGCACGACCAGCCCGGCGTCGACAGCCTGCTCGCCGGGGAGCACACCGGCAGCCGGCACACCTGGGAGCTGATCAGCGAGCGGCTCGTCTTCGCCACCGTGATGGAGACCGGGCTGCGGTCCCGGCAGGGCCGCACGCTGGAACTCACCCGCAGCGTCGCCGTGGAGGTCGCCCTCGACGACCCGGCCCGGGCGGCCGCGATCTGCCGGGACGTGCACCTCACCGGTCAACACGATGGCACTACCCTCGACGACGCCCGCTACCTCGCCTTCCTCCGGGGCCTGCTGGAACGGCTGCGGACCCGGGGCGCGGTCTACCACGAGTGGCTGGTGCCGTACCTGAAACGCGGTGGCACCCGGTGGCAGGTGTGGGGCGGTCGCCCGACCGGCATGCCCGCGTTCCCGAAGGGCCTGTCGGCGCCCGCGTTCCTGCTGGCCACACCGAAGTCCCGCTCCGAGTTCGACGCGATCACCGCGCGCGGCAACTGGTACCAGGACTGGGCCTCCCGCTGCCTCGGCCTCGACCTCGGTAACGCCGCCGGCTATCTGACCCGGCTGCTGCCGGCCCTGGCCGCCGCCGACATCGTCGCCGCCGGCGACACCGAGGACGGCAACACCGTGTACGGGCTGATGCCCGGGCACCTGCGGGTCACCCGGCTCGACGACCAGGCTGCCGTGGCGGCCGGGGTCGGCTGCGACACCTGCCACTGGCAGCAGACCGTGCACCCGGACCGGGTCGGGGACTGGATCGGTCAGCCGTGTCGGCAGTACCGCTGCCGCGGCCGGCTCCAGGCTGCCCACGACGACACCGCGTCTGACGACTACTACCGGCGGCTCTACCTGGAGAGCCCGGTCTTCCGCGTCGTCACCGGTGAGCACACCGGCATGCTGACCCGGGCCCAGCGGGAGACCGTGGAAAAGCAGTTCCGCGACGGCGACCGCTACACCGACCCGAACGTCCTGTCCTGCACGCCCACCCTGGAGATGGGAATCGACATCGGGGCGCTCTCCGCGGTGGTGCTGGCGTCGCTACCGCACGGCCCGGCCAACTACGTCCAGCGGGCCGGCCGCGCCGGCCGCAAGAGCGGCAACGCGCTGGTGCTCACCCTGGTCGGTCGCTCGGAGCGGGACCGCTACTACCTCACCGATCCCCGAGACATGATCGCCGGGCAGATCGTTCCGCCCGGCTGCTTCCTCTCCGCCGTGGAGATCCTGCGCCGGCAGTACCTCGCCCACCTGATCGACCTGACCGCCCGGGGGCGGCTGCCCGGCGTGCTGCCGATGCCCCGCCGGGCGCACGTCCTCTTCGGCCCGACCGGTTGGCTCACCGGCCTTGCCGAGGCCGGGCGTCGGGACGGCTCCCGGCTGGTGGAGGGGTTCCTGGCACTCTTCGGCGACAAGGTCCTGCGGTCCGCCGCCGACCAGTTGCGGGAGTTCGCGCGCGACGGCATCGCCCACCGGGTGAAGGAGGCCGACGAGACCTGGGAAGCCCGGCTGTCCGACCTGCGGCGCCGGCTCCAGGAGCTCGCCACCGCCCGCGGCACGCTGGTGCAGAGCGACCCGGACCACGCCCGCGAGATCAAGATGCTCAAGGCGGAGGAACGTGCCGTCCGCCACCGGCTGCGCGAGGTCAGCTCGGCCGCTGCCCACGGCACCCTGGTCGAGTTCGGGCTACTACCGAACTACGCGCTCATCGACACCCGTACCGACCTGGAAGCGACCCTCACCTGGGAGGACAAGACCGACGGCGACCGCCGGTTCCACAGCGAACTGCGCGAGTACGCCCGCCCCGCCCGCCAGGCCCTCGTCGAGATCGCCCCCGGCAACAGCTACTACGTGCGCGGCTACAAGCACGAGATCTCCGGACTCGACGTCGGCCCGGCCGGCCGGCCGGCGTACGAGCAGTGGCGGGTCTGCGCCCAGTGCGGCTACGTGCGCACCCACCTGGCCAAGGAGGACACCAGCCCCTGCTCGCGTTGCACGGACCCGGGCATCGCCGACCACGGACGGCTGTTCCAGGTGCTCCAACCAACCAGGGTGCTCAGCCGGGACAAGCGCGACGACGCCCGGATCCGGGACGACAGCGACGACCGGGACCGGCGTTTCTACGCCACCACCGTCACGGTCGACATCGACCCGGCCAAGGTCGAGTCGTCCTGGCGGCATGCCCACGACACGTTTGGCGTCGACTACAGCCGACACGCCATGATCCGCCACTTCAACCTCGGTGCCCAGCGCTACGACCGGGCCGCCGAACTGTTCGCCGGTGACGAGGTGCGGATCAACCGCTTCCACACCTGCACCTCGTGCGGCGGCACCACTGTCGACGGCGTACCGGCGGTGAGTCAGCAGCTCGCCGCGCAGGCCTCCGGGTCGACCGTCGTGCAGGGCGCGGAGCACCACCGACCCTGGTGCCCGTACCGCCGCTCCCCGGCCGCGCCGGACACCCACGTGGACCTGATCCTGGCTCACGAGCTGGAGACTGAGGCGCTGCGCATCCTCATCCCCGCGGCGACCGCCATGGTGGCCGAGCGGCTCGTCTCGTTTGCCGGCGCCGTCCGCCTTGGCATCGCTGCGCAGTACGGCGGCGATCCCGCGCACCTGCAGGTCGTGTCGTCGACGATGCCCGACGGGCAGAGCGACGGGACGCGCAACTTCGTGGTCGTCTATGACACCCAGCCGCAGGGCACCGGATACCTGCACCGCCTCGCCAGGTCGGAGGAGTTCCGCAGCATCCTGGAGTTGGCCCGCCATCGGGTCGCCGACTGTGTCTGCCGGCACGAGGCCAAGGCGGTGTGCCACCGCTGCCTGCTGCGCTACGCCCGCAACGAGGAATTCGTGCTGATGAGCCGCGACGAGGCCCTGGGCATGCTGGACCGACTCCTCGACAGCTGGGGTGTCGAGGAGGGCACCCGCACCGACGAGATTTCGCTGATCCACCAGGTGGAGAGCGAGCTGGAGATGCGCTTCCTCACCAAGTTGCTGGCCCTAGGTGAGGCACCGAACTCCGGGCTACGCATCGACCGGCGGACTGACCACGACGGCGCGCGCGTCGCCGATCTGAGGTTCATCAGGGACGGTGGCCAGAGCATCACCCACTGGCAGATGAAGCTGCAGAACACGGTCAAGGGCACCCGGCCGGACGTCCACTTCAAGCGCCTCGACGGGTCGTCCCCCGAAGTGGCCGTCTACCTCGACGGGTTCAAGTATCACGCCTCCTCCCAGTACAACCGGCTCGCCGACGACGCCGAGAAGCGGGCCCGGCTGCGCGCCCACGGCTATCTCGTCTTCGCCGCCACCTGGGACGACGTCAAGACCTGGGGAAGCGCCGACGGGCAAGGACGCTGGATGCCGTACGGCGGAGTCTGCAAGCAGGCGGCCCGGGAGAGGTACCGGAAGTTCCTTCCCGGCGCGGACCCGGACGAGCTCGAGGAGACGATCTGGGTCAACCCGATCGAGCAGCTGATGCGATTCCTCGCCGACCCTGACCTCACCCGGTGGGAGCGGCGAGCGGAAGCGGCCCTGGCGGGCATGCTCAAGCAGGCGCGGGACAATACCGCTACCGACTCCAGTGGGGTGGCGGAACGGCTGCTGGCCGCGCTACGCGGAGAGCCGCTTCCCGGGCCGACCGCGCGCCACATCATGGTGGCTCGGGCCCGGGACAACGCCGACTGCCCGGTGACGGTCGTCGTCGACGGACGCAGCAAGCCACTGCCGACGTGGTCGGCGCTCACCGTCCTCGACGATCTGCCGGCCGCGGTGACCGGCGAGGGGCACAAGGAACGTTGGACCGCGTGGCTGGCCTGGGGCAACGTTATCCAGTTCCTCGCCGAGGGCGGCGGCGACGCCGGCCAGCTCGCGGTCTCCACCCTGGACGCCTTCGATCCGGCGTCCATGGCGGTCACCGAGGGCACGGGGCTCGTCTTGGCGCAGCGTGCGCTGCCGCTGGACGAGGAGACGGCGACCTGGCTCGGCGTCACGCCGCAGTCGGTGCCCGCCCAGGCGGCTCCGGTCGACGACGAGTCCCCCTGGCGGGACATCCTGCGATACGTGGACCGGGACGAGAACACCCTCGAGGTGCTCGTGCAGCAACTTGCGCGGCAGAACCTGCCCGCGCCGGTCGTCGGCTACGAGCTGGGCGACCAGGGCTGGCAGGCCGAGCTGGCCTGGCCTGAGCGGCGCATCGCGATCGTCCTCACCGGCCTGCCCGACGACCCGGAGACGGAAGACCGCGACCGGGCATACGCGCAAGCGGGCTGGCACGCACGCACCGCGCGGGAATGGTCGGTGAACGAGTTGGTGGCGGAGATCAAGGCGACGAACCGGGGAGAAGGCCGATGAGCGCCGGGGCAACCTTGCGGATGCTGGACCGCGCCGACAAGGAGGTCATGAAGCTCACCCGCGCCGATATCGGAGCGGTCTACGAGTTCATGCACAAGTTCCGGCACAACCCGGAAAACCCTGGGCTGAACCTGAAGTCGCTCAACGGCGACTCCCGGCTGATGTCCGCCCGGGTCAACAAGGACTACCGAGCACTGCTACTGCATATCGCCGACCGCGACTATCTCCTCGTCGCGGTGAAACACCGGGGTGAGGTGTACGACGACCTCACCCGGTATGCGTACCGGATCAACCGTGTGACCGGTGGCATCGAGGTCGTCGACCTGGCGCCGGTTGGCGACAGCATCATCGGGCGGGTCGTGCCGCCGGAGGTCGAACCGGAGCCCGCGCAGAAGCCGCTCTTCGACGCGTACACCGACGCGCAGCTGCTGGAGCTTGGCGTATCCGAGCCGCTGCTGCCGCAGATCCGGGACCTGACCACCGAGGCGGAGCTGCTGGAACTGCTCGACCGGGCGCCGCAGCTGACCACCGATGTGCTTTTCGCGCTCTTCGACGGCACCCCCTACGACCAGGTGCTCCAGCAGGTCACCGACCCGGTACGCGCCGACGAACCGGTCGACCCTGAGGACTTCGAAGCGGCGGTGGAACGCCCGGCAACCCAGGTCTCGTCGGATGACGAGGCCCTCCAGGCCATGCTCGGCGAGTCGTTCGAACGCTGGCAGATCTTCCTACACCCGACACAGCGCAAGCTGGTTGAGAAGAAATACAACGGGCCTGCCCGCGTCGGTGGTGGGCCGGGGACCGGCAAGACCATCGTCGCCCTACACCGCGTCGCCCACCTCGCCCGGCAGCTGCCACCCGGGGTGGACAAGCCGATCCTGCTCACCACCTTCAACCGCAACCTCGCCGCCGACCTGCGGACGCGGCTGATGGCCCTCGGCGGGCAGGAGCTGGTATCGCGCGTCGACATCGTCAACATCGACCGGCTGGCGAGCCGGGTGGTGGCCGAGGCGAAGGCCGGCGGCACCCGACGGGTGGTCGACGACAACCGCGTCTCTGAGCTCTGGACGGACTTCCTGGTCGAGACGGGAGAGTCCGGCTGGGACCCGGAGTTCCTCGCCGCCGAATGGAACCAGGTGATCCTCGGCCAGGTCCTCAACTCGCGGACCGACTACTTCAAGGCCCGCCGCCCCAACCGGGGACGCAGCCTCAACCGTGCCGAGCGGGACCAGATCTGGCAGCTCACCGAGCGCTTCGTCACCTGGTTGGAGGGACAGGGCGTCTGGACCTGGCGGCAGGTCGCCCAACGGGCCGCGCGGCTGGAAATGGACCGCGCCGCGCAGAACATAGGGACCGGCGATGAATCCTCGGGCGGCTTCTACCGCCCCCGGTACCGGCACGTAGTGGTGGACGAGGCGCAGGACCTCAGCGCAGCCCACTGGAAGATGCTGCGTGCCATGGTCGTGCCGGGCGCGGACGACATGTTCCTCACCGGCGACACCCACCAGCGGATCTACGACAACCACGTCACCTTGAGCAGCCTCGGGATCAACATCCGCGGTCGCTCGTCCCGGCTGACCCTGAGCTACCGCACCACCCGGCAGATCCTGGCGGACGCCCTTCAGATCATGACGGGTGAGGTCTACGACGACCTCGACGGCGGCGAGGAGAACCTGGCCGGATACCGCTCGCTGTTGAGGGGCGGCCAGCCGGCCTTCCAGGGCGCGGCCACCTGGGCTCAGGAACGCGATCTGATCGCCGAGCAGCTGCGGAGCTGGGACAATCCGACTGACGGCTCGGTGGCCATCTGCGTGCCGACGAAGGAATATGCGGCGGAGATCATCGCCCGGCTGCAGGCAGACGACGTACCGGCGGTGGAGATCGGCCCCGACGGACCCAAACAGCCGGACGGTGTGCATGTCGGCACCATGCACCGGTTCAAGGGCCTCGAGTACCAGCGCATGATCATCGCCGCGGTCAGCGACGGGTTGGTGCCCAGGCAGATGATCAACCGGTACCGCGACATCGACCCGAAGCGCTACCAGCGCGAGCGTCAGCGGGACCGGTCACTGCTCTTCGTGGCGGCGACCCGACCCCGCGACGAACTGGTGGTGTTCTGGCACGGCACGCCCAGCCCGTTCCTCACGAGCCGGCTCGTGCAGCGACAGCTAACGTGAGTCACGGCCCCCTGCTCCGGCACGGGGTCACCATCACGTCAGGGGAGGGCAGGCAATGCAGGCGCGCGACCGCGTCGGCGACCGTTATGAGCTGACGTACCCGATCGGACGCGGCGGGATGGGCCAGGTCTGGGCGGGGTACGACGAGCGGCTCGACCGGCCGGTGGCGATCAAGTTCCTCCGCCAGTTGGAGGTGCCCGAGGACGAGCGTGATACCGCGGTCAAGCGGTTCCGGCGGGAGGCGCGGGCGACCGCCCGGCTCGACCACCCCGGCGTGCCGGTCGTGCACGACCTGGGCGAGCGCGGGGACGACCTCTACATCGTCATGCAACTCGTGCCCGGAGTGACGCTCGCCGACCTCATCGCCGAGCAGGAGCGGCTTGCCTTGGGGCAGGCGGCTTCGATCGCCGTGCAGGTCTGCTCGGCGCTCGAAGTCGCGCACGCCGCCTCACTGGTGCATCGTGACCTCAAGCCGCAGAATCTGATGATCACGCCTGCCGGTGTGGTGAAGGTCCTCGACTTCGGCGTCGCCGCCCTGCTCGGACCGGCCGAGGCATCGCGACTCACGGCGACCGGCCATACGCTCGGCACGCCCGCCTACATTGCGCCGGAGCAGGCCACAGGTGACGTCGTAGGCCCCCGTGCCGATCTGTACGCCCTGGGGTGCATTCTGTTCGAGATGCTCGCCGGGTGCCCGCCGTACGAGGCGAAGAACGCTCCCGACATGTTGCGTCGACACATGCAGTCACCGGTCCCGATCGTCACCGAATACCGGCGCGACGTGCCAGATGACCTGGCGCACGTGCTGTTCTGCCTGCTCGCCAAGGACCCGGACGAGCGGCCCACCTCGGCCACGGAGCTCCAGCTGCTGCTTGCGCCGTTCACCGCCTCCGCAAACACCGGCGACGAAGGCCCCGCGGTGGTGGCCTCCCGTGGTCGACCGGTCGACCCGACGCCGCCGTACCGTTGCTTGCCGACGTCGCCTGCCCCAGACGCGGATCGACTTGGCGGGCCCTCGTCTTCGGCGGGGCACCAGCCGATCGATTTGTCGGCTGAGGAGCTGACCGAGCTTCACAGTCGGGCAAGGGAGCTTGCCGAGGGGGAACGCTTCGTGCAGGCTGCCGAAGCGCTGGAGGTGGCCCTCCGATCGGCCGGCATCGGGCGCAGTCCACTGGATCCTCAGATCATCGGGCTCCGGCTGGACCTGGCCAACCTTCACGAGATGGCCGGCGCCTACCGCGAGGCCTTGGCCGAGTTCATCGCGTTGGCCCGAGACCTTGAGCAACCGGGCGGCGACCGCGAGTTGGCACGACGCTGCCGGCAACGGGTTGCTGTCTGCCAGGCAGAGCTGGGTCAGCCGGCGGAGAACTTGAGTCGATGACCTTGGCGAAGTGGGTGGGGAGAAGGTCCACTCCTGCTGCGTGCCACCGCTCACCGACTCGCAGAACTTGATAAGAGCGACCGGCAATTGGGCCGTAGGTTCGGTCAGAAGATCAGATCGGGGCAGCAAGCGGGCACAGGCATCAACGATCATGTGAGTTCTCTAC
>NZ_JBEYTI010000070.1:0-17744 GCF_040642975.1 Micromonospora sp. NPDC047548 | reverse complement strand
GGCACCATCCGTCGCATCCTCGCGAGCTCGAAGCACGGTCCTGCCCCACGCGGGATCGACACCAATTGGAGGACGTTCCTGCACGCGCAGGCGTCCGGCCTGCTGGCGACCGACTACTTCCACATCGACACCGTCACGCTGCGGCGGTTGTATGTGCTGTTCGTCATGGAGATCACGACCCCACGGGTGCACATCCTCGGCGTCACCGCCCACCCGACCGCCGCCTGGGCTACCCAGCAGGCCCGCAACCTGGTGCTGGACCTCGGTGACCGTATGACACTGTTCCGGTTCCTGATCCCCGACCGCGACGCCAAGTTCACCGCGTCGTTCGACACAGTGTTCGCCGCCGAAGGCATCGACGTGGTGAAGACCCCGCCACGCACCCCCCGGGCGAACGCGTTCGCGGAACGCTTCGTGCGCAATGTCCAGGCCGAGTGCACCGACCGGGTATTGATCTACAACGAACAGCACGCCCGTACGGTGTTACACGACTATGAGGACCACTTCGACCGACACCGGCCCCACCAGAGCCTGGACCAGCATCCACCCGACTACGACCCCGGCGCGGTCGTCCCTATCGACAAGCCGATCCGGCGGCGCCGCGTCCTGGGCGGCGTGATCAACGAGTATCACCGGGCAGCTTGAGCTACTCGCAAATTCGCAGCTCACAAGCCTGAAACAGAATTTTGGCACCGTACAGGGTTTCTCCACGACCCTGCCCGCCGAGGTGGCGGCCACCCTGGTACCGGCGTTCGAGAAGCAGTATCCGGAGTGCCGGATCGTGGCATCGGAGATCCCCACCACCGATCTGTTCTCCTGGCTGGGCAAGCCGTGGCCGGTTGACACGTACGTGACGTGGATGCCGGTGGCCTCCGCACCGGTGCAGCCACCGCTACGCATCGGCCCGGTCATCCACCCGCACCCCTCGCGCCGTGATGCTCTCCACCACCCACCCCCTGGCCACCTGCCCGTCGATCGACATCGAGGACGTGCTGCGCCTGGTCTCCCAGGGCGCCCTCACACACCTGACGCTCACCTCGCTGCTGAGCGCCTACCAGCGGCCCGGCGTGGTGGTCGTTCCGCTGACCGGCCTACCACCGATGCCTATCCGTCCGGTGTGGCCCGACGGGCCCAACGACGGATGGGCCCGCCAGTTCGCCGCATTCGCCGGTGACCACGCCCACTCGGCGGGCTGGCTCAGCTGACCAACCCCTGTGCGTGCCGAGTACCTGATCGCCCTGGTACGAGTCGGCTGGGGATCTGCCACCGGAGCTACATGGGCAGCAGGCCAACTACCCACGACGGACGCCCCCTCGCTGTGGCCACCACCATCGGCGACTCCTGCCGGAGCCCGCCTCCAGTGACCCCCAACCAATTTCGGCGCCCCGTACGTTCAGATGGTATGGGCTCTGACCGGATCGACCAGTGCGCGGACTTCACGGTGTTCGCTGGCGCGTGCCAGTTGCGGATGCTGCGTGCGGCGTACCTGGTCTGCGGGGACCGGCATCTCGCGGAAGACCTGTTGCAGGGTGCCCTGATCAAGGTCGCGCTACGGTGGGGGCAGCTGCGAAACGGCAATCCCGAGGCGTACCTGCGGGTGATCCTATTCCGCGACGCGGTGTCGTGGCGCCGGAGGATGCGGCGCGAGGTCAGCGTCGCCGACCCACCCGACCGACCGGGTATCGGCCACCGGGCTCCCGACCAGGCACCGGACGACGGCAACGAACCGACCCAGCGACGGATCCTCTTCGCGGTCGCGCTGGGCCGGCTGACGGCGAAGCAGCGGGCCATCCTGGTGCTGCGCTATTTCGAGGATCACACAGAGGTGCGGACCGCGGAGATCCTCGGTGTTTCGGTGGGGACGGTCAAGAGCCAGACGGCGGTTGCCTTGCGCCGGCTGCGTGAACTCGCGCCAGAGCTGTCCGAACTGGTTCACCACGACGATCGGGGAGGTTCCCGTTGAGCCGCGAAGCGCTGCGCCGCATGCTCGCCGACATGGCGGACGACATCACCAGCGCACCACCCGTGGATGCGGTGATAGCGCGCTCCATCCGCGTCCGCCGTCGTCGGCGTGAGATCCTGGGCGCCTCGGTGGCGGTGGTCCTCATCTCGACGGCCGGAGTCACCTGGTGGCATCAGGAGGGGCGCGGTTCGGCACCGTTCGGCCTCACCGGTGACGGCGCGCGGCCCACGCCCGTTCCGGCGGACGAAACCTTCGGACCCGATGCGCAAGCGCCGAAACTGGCGCGGTTGGACCGCCTGCCGGCCAGGTTGACCAAGCAGCCGGACACGCGGGGGCAGTGGCCGGACCCACTGGACCCGCCTGCGGGCGCGCCCACCGTCGCCGCCGCACCGCTCAGCCACGCCGTACTGCTCACCACACCGACCACTATCGGCTCCGGTTCGAACGTGGTCATCTACGCGTATGGGGAGAGTGCCGCGAACGGCGGGAGTGGCGACGGTCGCTTCCGTTGGGCCCGGCTACCGGTGGACCTCGGGCTGACCCGCGACGCTTCGGGTAACCGCGCCGTGCCGCTGGACACCAACTCCCTGGGGCCGATGGGTCTGCGGGCGGCGTTCCCACAACCCGACTTCCTAGTGACCGTCGACATCGTGACCGGCACCGTGAAGCGCATCCCCGTCCCGGGGCTCAACGAGTCCGTAAGCTGGCTCGCCGATGGCGTGCATGTCCTGGTGTCCAGTGGTACAGGCACCCGGCTCGTCGATGTCGTAGCCGGATCCGTCGTCTCTGCCGCAGCCGACGGTCGTACCGTCACCCCGCTGGTAGGCAGCGGCAATGGGCTCACCACAGTCACCATGGACGGCGCACCAGGTGGGTCACCGATCATCCGGTCCTATGACGACGGCGGTCTTGTCGAACGTAGCCAGCTCAACATGGGGACGGGCGCGCCCACGCATTACCGGATCGCCGACCTGGCGCCGCGCGGTTGGCGGATGCACGACCGGATCGCGCAGGTGGCCAGCGGGCCGGCGGACGGACCGGCGCGCGGCACGTTCCTCGTCGTCATCAACGTGTCGACAGGAAAGGTCGTCCATCTGCTGGATCTCGGCCCTGGTCGCACCGCCGGGTGCTGCGCCGTGCTCGGCTGGGCGAATGGCGACGACGTTCTCGTCCGCACCGACCGTGAGGGCCTGTTGAAGTGGCACCTGCCGAACGGCAGCGTCACCCTGTTGGCTGACCGACCCGTAGACGGCATCATCTCCATCGCACCCACCGGCTGCGACTGGAGGCTCACAATCAGAGGCGTCACCACGGCGTGCACCACCTGACTGGTCTGCCCCGGGTTGCGCGGATGTGGATTGTTGGGATCTTGTGTCACTCGATGTTGAGGAGAGTGGCATGGGACCGACGGGGCTACCCACCGGAGTTCAAGCGCAAGGTCTTGGACCTGATCGAGTCCGGCCAATCGGTGACCGACGTGGCCAGGGACCTGGGCATCAGCGGCCAGTCGATCTACACCTGGCAGCGGCAAGACCGCATCGATCGTGGTCTGCTGCCAGGGCTGAGCAGTGCGCCCCGAAGTGCTCCTCCAGGGCGGCGATACGGCGACTGGCGACCGACTGGGGGATGCCCGCAGCGGCGGCCCCGGAGGTGAAGCTGCCGTGGCCGCTGACCGCGACGAAGGCCCGGCAGGCGGCGACCACATCCACTCACCGAACCTATACCCGGAGCGCATGGATGAACTGGCGCGGCACCTGCCCAGCATCAGGCCGGAGCCGGCCTGATGCTGGGCACGATGACACAAGGTGATGCAGGGCGTGAGGTGGCGACACCGACGCGTGGCCGTGCGGACCGCTGTCTCAATCTCGCGATGCCGACGCACCAGCTCGTCCACCCCGGGCGGCTCCCATCGAGCAGGAAGCACTCACTGCGAGATTGCGGTCGCCTCCACGTCGACGAGCACGTCGGGCTCGAAGAGGTAGTCCACTCCGATCAGCGACGCCGGCGGAAGGGTGTACCGCTCGGAAACCCGGTTCTGGCCTCTGAGGTGCGGTTTTGTGCGACCCAGCCAGCCGACCGCGAGGCATGGTGGCGGGCATGTTCCTGTCCTTCGGGTACCTGATCCTGTGTCAGATCCTGCGGCTCGTGGTGCAAGGCCTGCGTGGCGAGCGGTCCAAGGATCTCGAGATTCTTGTGCTACGTCATCAGGTCGCGGTGCTGCGCCGGCAGGTCGCACGCCCGGACCTCGAGCCCGTCGACCGGTTGGTGCTGTCACCCCTGTCGCGGCTGCTGCCTCGGTCCCGCTGGTCGACGTTCTTCGTCACCCCAGTCACCCTGCTGCGGTGGCACCGTGAGCTGGTCGCCAGAAAGTGGACCTACCCGAAACGACGACCAGGGCGCCCACCGATACGGGCGGAGATCCGCACCCTGGTGCTGCGCCTGGCCCGGGAGAACCCGACCTGGGGCCACCGCCGGGTGCAGGGCGAACTGCTCCGGCTCGGCTATCGGGTCGCGGCCAGCACGGTGTGGACCATCCTGACCGCCGCCGGTGTTGACCCGGCTCCGCGACGCGGCGGGCCGACCTGGACCCAGTTCCTGACCGCCCAGGCCAAGGGCATCCTGGCCTGCGATGTCCTGCACGTGGACACGATCGGGCTGACCCGCATCTACGTACTGTTCCTAATGGAGGTCGAGACCCGGCGCGTACACGTCCTCGGTGTCACCACGCATCCGACAGGGGAGTGGGTCACCCAGCAGGCCCGGAATCTGCTGCTGGATCTTGGCGACCGAGTCGCCCGGTTCAGGTTCTTGATCCGAGACCGTGACAGCAAGTACATCGCCACGTTCGACGAGGTCTTCATCGCCGAGGGCATCGAGATCCTGCGCACTCCGCCTCGGGCGCCGCGGGCGAACGCGTACGCGCAGCGGTGGGTTCGCACGGTCCGCCGTGAGTGTCTCGACCGGATGCTTATCTACAACAGGCGACACCTACTGGCCGCCCTCGAGGAGTACGTGGCCCACTACAACGACCACCGGCCGCACCAAGCCCGGCACCAACAACCGCCCAACGCCACCGACATGCCGCCACGACCGGTCGTCGACCTGACCGCCGCACGAGTGCGGCGTAGGAAGATCCTCAACGGGCCGATCAACGAATACTCCCAGGTGGCGTAGCTCTGACCGACTTTTCGAGCGGTACAGGTCTCGTCGTTGGCGACCCGGCGGGAGTAGACGAGCCGGCCGTCACCGTCAACGGTGGCCACGTGGTGGTGGGGCTTGCCGATGTCCACGCCGATCCACAGTTTCGCCACCGTCTCGCCTCTCCTTCGTTGGTCGGTTCTCTCGGATAACCCTCGTCTGCGGGTTCGGGTTTGCCGGCACCTTCTAGCGATGCGATCAAGGTCGCGAATCTCCATCAGCGGTCTACCGGATCAACAGACGACGAAGCGGCGGGCGGCATCTCCTACCGTCAGCCATTGGATCTCGGCGAAACACACGCAGCCATACCCACCGCCTCCGGGCATCAGGGTCTACGGCCAGCGGCGCCGCGCCCGTTCAACCAACCCGCCTGGCGAGGCGGGAGTGGGTGGCACCTCGAATGTCAGCCACAGGCACGGCGGAACACACTCCAGCCATCCCCACTCCCGGCCCAGCGGGCACGGCAGCGCCAGCCTGCCGCCGCCGCCGGCAGGCACCTCGGACACGATGTGCGAGACAGGCCCCCACCGAACCCAGCGGTGCAAGGGCCGCAGCGCGAAGGTTCCAGCTTGCCCTGATGGCGGACGAGGGAGCGCGGCCGGAATTGAAGCAGTGGTACGACCGGGTGACCGACGTTGGGCCGGCCGGCAACCACGCCGGCGCACCAGTTTCCGCCAGCCGAGCAATTTGCTTCCCCGCCGAACGGACCGCCCAGATGCACACACGCCGCCGATTCGGAGCGACCCGTCCCGCGTCGGTCCGCTAGGGGAAAACCACCAGGTGGAGTCGGGTGGTTTCCGGCTTCTGACCGCCGCCGGCGTTTGCCTAACGTCGATCTTGTGATCGAACTACGGGAGTTGACCAAAAGCTACGTGGACCGGGTCGCGGTGGACGGGCTGAGCGTCCAGGTCCAGCCGGGGGTAGTGACCGGTTTCCTCGGCCCGAACGGGTCCGGCAAGTCGACGACAATGCGGATGATCCTGGGTCTGGATGCCCGGACCATGGTGAGGCGCTGATCGGCGGCGTCCGGTACGCGGACCTGAGGTGGCCGCTGAGAACCGTCGGCGCGCTCCTCGACGCCGGGGCGTTCCATCCCGGCCGCAGCGGCCACGCGCACCTGAGCGCGCTGGCCGCGAGCAACGACATCTCCCGCTCCCAGGTTGACCAGGTGTTGCGCGTCGTGGGCCTGTCCGACGCGGCGCAGCGGCGCGCTGGTACGTACTCGCTCGGCATGCGCCAGCGGCTCGGCGTCGCGGTGGCGCTGCTAGGCGACCCGGGCGTCCTCCTGCTCGACGAGCCGGTCAACGGGCTGGACCCGGAAGGCATCCGCTGGATCCGCGACCTGCTGCGCGCACTGGCCGCCAAGGGCCGGACGGTGTTCGTGTCCAGCCACCTGATCGCCGAGATGGCGCTGACCGCGGACCGGCTCGTGGTCATCGGCCGGGGTCGACTGCTGGCCGAGACCACCGTCGCCGAGCTCGCGGGCCGCCACGACACCCTGGAGGACGCGTTCTTCCGGCTCACCTCGCAGGTCACCGACTACCGCGGAACGGAAGTGTCATGAATGGATACGGATTCCGGCACGTGGCCCGGATGGAGTGGATCAAGCTGCGCAGCGTCCGGTCGACATGGTGGCTGACGACCGCGACGATGGTCTCGATGGCGGCGGCAGGGGCGGGGGTGGGACTCGGCTACCGGTCACACACGCCGGTTGCCACCGCCGCCCAGATCCTGAACAACAGCCTCGGCGGGGCCGTCCTGGCCCAACTTCTCCTCGGCGCGCTCGGTGTCCTGATGGTGACCGGCGAATACGGCACCGGGCAGATCCGCTCGACGTTCGCCGCCGTACCGCGGCGTCTGACCGTCCTGGCCGCGAAGGCCGTGGTGTGCGGTGGTGCGGCTCTCGCCGTCGGCCTGGTCGGGAGCTTCGCCGGCTATCTGGGCGGGCAGCTCGCGATCCGCGGCACCGCCATCCCGGTCGCTTCCCTCGGGGACCCGGCGATCCTGCGCGCGGTCCTGCTGACCGGCGTCTATCTGGCCGCCACCGCGCTGATCGGGGTCGGCATCGGGACGGTGGTGCGGCACTCGGGCGCCGCGATCGGCACGCTGTTCGGTCTGATGTTCGTCCCGATGATCGTGATCGGACTGTTCGGCGAGAACGGAATCGCGGTCGGACGCTTCGTGCCGCTGCTGATGCTGCTCAACTCGGTCGCGGTGACCTCGCCGATACCCGGGCTGTTCGCCGGGTGGATCAGCGTGCTGCTGATGTGTGGGTACGCGGCGGTGGCGATCCTCTGCGGTGGCGTTCTGCTCCGCTTCCGCGACGCGTGACCGACGACAATGGGCCGATGACCGCGCTACACGCTCCGTTCACCACCGTGGCCTTGCGCCAAGCTGTGTTCTGCGTGATCGGTGTGGTCAGCGCGGTCATGGTCCTGGCCGTACCGGTGATCGTGCCGGCCCTGGGCGTCCTCATCCTCTGGGCGACCGGAGCCATGTCCCGAGAGCCCGCCCCGGCCGTCGCGCCGCTGTTCCTGGTGCTGCTCCCGCTCACCGTCGCGCTCCTGGTCGTGCTGGCCGCCCCGACCGGGCGCGCGATGGGAACCGTGCACCGCCGGCTCGCGTCCCGGCTGCTCGACGTGCACGTGGACGCCCCACCATCCCGGCCCTCGAAGCGGGTCGGTGCGCTGGTCGCCGACGGACCGGGCTGGCGTGCCGTCGGATACGGCCTGCTCAAGGTGCCCCTGGCCATCCCCCAGGTGTACGGGGCGTTCTGTTACGTGTTCGGCCCGGTCAACCTCAGCTACCCGCTGTGGTGGCCGCTGTTCCGCAACCATCCGCCCGGTACCCGCCTCGGGCCGGTGTGGGCACTGACCCCGTTCGGCCCCATCGGTGCGTGGACGTTCGCCGGAACGTTCCTCATCGCCGCGGCCGGTCTCGCCATGCTGCTGGTCGCGCCGTGGCTGATGCGGGCCGGTACGACAGCGGACGTGGCCGCGATGCGGCGGCTGCTCGGCCCGCGCCGGCTCGCCGAACGGGTACGCCAACTACAGGTCAGCCGGGCACAAGCGATCGACGACGCGGCCACGATGATGCGCCGGCTGGAACGGGACCTGCATGACGGCGCGCAGATCCGGCTGGCCACGCTGGCGATGAACCTCGGCATGGCGGCCGAGAAGCTCGGTGTCGACGGCCCGCCACCCGACCTCGCGCAGGCCCGCGAACTGGTCACGCTCGCCCACCGCGGCGCGAAGGACGCCCTCGCCGAACTGCGCGACCTGGTACGCGGGATCCATCCGCCGGTGCTCGACAACGGGCTCGGCGACGCGCTGGCGACGCTCGCCACCAGCAGCGCGGTCCCGGTCACCGTGACCGTCGAGCTGACCGACCGTCCGGCGCCCGCGATCGAGACCATCGCCTACTTCTGCGCCACCGAACTGCTCGCGAACGCGGCCAAGCACAGCCGCGCGACCCGCGTCGGGCTCGGCGTCGTGCGATCCGGCGAGCGCCTGACGCTGACCGTCACCGACGACGGCGCCGGCGGGGCGAACCCGGACGGCCCCGGGCTGACCGGACTGGCCCGCCGCATCGCGGTCGTGGACGGCCGGATGCGCGTGCACAGTCCGACCGGGGGCCCGACCCGGGTCGAGATCGAACTGCCCACACACGCGTGAACGGAGGCGATGGCATGCGGGTGGTAATCGCGGAGGACGCCGCGATGATGCGCGAAGGACTGGTCCGACTGCTCACCGAACGCGGCTTCGACGTGTGCGCGGCGGTGGCCGACGCGGACACGTTGCGGTCGGCGGTCGCCGCCTCCGTGCCGGACGTGGCCGTCGTCGACATCCGGATGCCGCCGACACACACCGACGAGGGGCTGCGCGCCGCGATCGACATACGCCGCGACCACCTCGGCGTCGGCGTGCTGTTGTTCTCCCAGTACGTGGAGACCCGCTACGCGACCCGTCTGCTCGCCGACCGACCCACCGGCGTCGGTTACCTGCTCAAGGACCGCGTCGCCGACGTCGCCGACTTCGTGGACGCGCTGACCCGGGTGGCGTCCGGCGGCACCGCGCTGGACCCGGAGGTGGTCGGCCACCTGATGCGGGCCGGACGGGACACCGCCGGGCTGACGTCGCTGACCCCACGGGAGCGTGAGGTGCTCTCGCTGATGGCCGAGGGCCGGTCCAACGCCGGGATCGCGGCGGCTCTCGTCATCACCCCCGGAGTGGTGGAGAAGCACGTGGCGAACATCTTCGCGAGACTCGGTCTGCCCTCCTCCGACGGCGACAACCGTCGGGTTCTGGCCGTCCTCCGCCATCTCGGCGGCTGACCGCACGTGGCCCGGAATCCAGCGTCACGCGTACTCGCCGGCCGGCAGCCGAAATGGCTGCCAGCCGGCGGGGACAGCCCTCGCGTCAGGGGACGAACGTGACGCCGCGCAGTCGTGGCGACGGACCGTCCAGCACCTGACCCTCCCGGCCGCGTAGCCACCTGTCGAAGAAGGCGGCGACCAGGGTCTCCTCGGTGCGGACGGCTCGGGTCGGCTCGATGCTGCCGATGGTCTCGGTGACGAAGCTGTCGGGGAGGCCGAGCTGCCGGGCGATCTGCGGGAGCAACGGCACCAGGTCCTTGTAGGAGTCCTCGCTCTTCGCGCCGTCGAGCCGCAGGTCGACGTGCCAGCCGCTGCTGTTGTCCCACACCATCCGCCAGGACGGCGTCTGGCGGTGGTCGGTGCCGGGGTCGCCCAGGAACATGAACGGCCGGTCCAGTCCGCGCCGCGCCACCGGCCACAGCTGGATAGGGTCGGGGATGATCGGCGTCTCGATGCTGCCGCCGATGTCGATGGCGACCGTGACGCGGGGATCGTCGCTCATCGCCTGGAAGGCGGTCAGCCCGCCCGCCGAGACGCCGAACATGCCCGTTCGGTGGAGATCCAGGGCACCGGCGACGCCCCTGGGAAGCGGCCTGCCCTCCGCGTCCGGATTCGTGCCCCGGTCGAGAGCCGCCAGCTGGTCGAGCACGAAGCGGG
This sequence comes from Micromonospora sp. NPDC047548, assembly GCF_040642975.1. Lineage (NCBI taxonomy): Bacteria > Bacillati > Actinomycetota > Actinomycetes > Micromonosporales > Micromonosporaceae > Micromonospora > Micromonospora sp. NPDC047548. The sequence continues at coordinate 7,551 of NZ_JBEYTI010000070.1, read as the reverse complement.
TGTCCGCGACCCGCGTGTCGAACACCCTGGCCCCCAGCCTCTGGAACTCGTCGGGCTGCTGCGCCTGCCCGAACAGCTCCGGCAGCAGGGTGCCGACGACCCGGCCGTCCGGGAACTCCACCTCGGACGCGTCGTAGGTGTGGTCGATGGTCACCACCACGTACCCGCGGCTGGCCAGGTCCTGTACCACCGTGGTTCCCCAGGTCCGCGGGTCACCGGCACCGGGCGAGTACAACACCACCGGATACGGCCGCTTGCGCCGCGCCACCGGCGCGCCCTGGTGGCCACTGCTCCGGGTCGCGGCAAAGTCCACCGATCCCGCTGGTATGCCGTACAGGCTGGCACCGACGCCGGCGGCGCTGCCGAAGTGGGCCGCCGCGCCGGGCGTCATGTGGGGTGCCCGCGGGAAGCGGCCCACGTCGGTGGCCGGGTACCAGAGGCTGATCATCAGCTCGCGGTGGACCGGGGTGGCCGTCCACGGGTCGGTACGAGAGCGGTCGATCAGGTGCAGGTCGACCGTACCCACCGGATAGGGCCCGGTCGGCGCCGGCAGTTTCAGCCGAGCCGGCCCGTCAGCTCGCGGCCGGGCCTGCGGTGCGACGTTGCGGGAGGCGGACGAGGGTGCCGCGGACGCGACCGTCACACAGCCAACAATCAACGAAGCGAACAGGGCTGTGCGGAATCTCCCTACCATGAGCGACTCCTAAACTAAGGAAACCAGGGCCGCGCCTGCGGCTGCCCTTCATCGGCCTCACGCTACGAGCGTCACGTTGTTCGGTAGAAGGCAGCTTCCACCCACATTCGTGTGGGGGATAACCCCCGTAGCCCAGCGACGGGGGCGAGTTGTTGGGCCCGTGGAGGCGGCGACGAGGTGGCGGACAAGCAATTCGTGCTGCCTGTTACCGAATCGCGGTGGTGCTCCGTTGGTGCTCGAATGTCCGGCGCTCGACCAGCACTATCGGATCAGAATCAGCAAGATTCGTCACGCACGTGCGATCGCTTCACGGGTGGACCTGGCGCCACATGCGCTGGGTCGCCCTGACCAGCAGATATTCAGCCGCCAATTTCGGTACGGACCAGCGCCAAGCGAAACGCGCAAAGCTGCTGTTATGCAGCGCAGAGAGCATCTGATGGGTTCGGACTACTGATCAGAAGGCTCGATTCAGGGTTCTATCGCATGGTCAGGGGCAACGAGGCACTGTCCACCGCGGTCCTTCCCTCACGGTTTGGACCATGAGGAACGCCGCCTGGCTGATCTTTTGGCAAGCGACCACAGCAACACCCCGCTGCGACCGGCATACGCAGGCAGAAAACGAAAAGCCGCAGGTCATCAGCCTCCGGATACGGGCGGAGCATCCGGTTAGGAAACCGATGCTCTATCCCCTGAGCTACGAGGGCGCGAGGGCCTAGTCTAGCGACCTGGGCGTTCACCTGGGGTGGCAGGGAGTGGCCCACGTTCACCCACGTCACCCGTAGCCCCGTTCTCCCAGCCCAGGACCACACCCGGAGCACACAAGCCCGGTTTGCGACCGGCCCGTCGGCCACGGTGGCACGCGTTGGCACCGGCTGACCCCGGTTGGCATCCGCTGGAGAGCACACACCGCGCACATCATCCAAGATCATGATTCGCCGCCCGCTCTCCCGGCCCGGGAGCCGCCGGCCGGCAGGAGCGCGCCTCGGCGGCAACACTCCGTGGAAGTCTTGGCTCAGGTCACGACGTGAGCCGCACCCGGCCACTCACTCCGCATCATGCGCGCCGACAACCTGAGACATCGATATCATGGTTCCCGAAGCGTGGCCGCTCGGCGAGCATCTGCAGCGAACCAAGGGCTGGCCGGCGGCTGCGCCGGCACCGCGACCTCGCGGTTGTGCCGGCGCTGACGCCTATCGCGCCGCCCTCGACGCCTGCAACGATTAGCCGATGATGATGCTGCCGACCACCACCAATGACGAAGAACAGCGACGAGCCGCTCCGGCCGCGGTGCTGCCCGTCGGCAGCTTCGAGCAGCACGGCGCGTGTCTGCCCTTGGCGACGACACCATCGTCGCCTGCGCCGTCGCCGAGCGGGTCGCGGCGGCCTACGACCTGTTCCTGCTCCCGCCGGTCACGATCTCCTGCTCCCACGAACACAGCGCCTGGGCTGGCACCTGCGTCTTTCTGGAGCTATTGCGTGGATCTTGTTGGCGACGGCGTCGGCGGCCTGGTGCAGTAGTTCCTTGGTGACGATTGGTAGGTGTCGCGGGTCAGGGTGGTGGTGGAGTGGCCGAGTTGTTCGGAGACGACTTTGATGTCGACTCCGGCGCTGAGCGCGATCGTGGCGAATATGCTGACCCGTCCAGTGAATGCATGGCGGCATCGGCACCCCAACGACTACTCGCGGTCGAACTCGACGCTTCGCTTCGCCACCACGCCACCGTCCTCGCGGCGAAGCCCACAACGTCCATGCCCTCGGCGTCGTCCGCCCTGCTCAGTCCGCCCGTACGACTCCGGTCGTGACTCTGCCGGCACCGCCGGATCAGCGGTGCAGCCGGATCCGGTCCCAGGTGCTCGGCGGCTCCAGTCCTGCGCCGGTGCGGAGCGGGGTGGCAATCGGGGCGCCTGTGCCGGTGATGGCTTTGAGCCGGCCGTGTTCGGCCTCGGCCGGCAGCTCTGCCGGTACGGTCGGGATGTCGAGGTCCAGCCGTACCCGCATGCCGGGCCAGCCCACGACGGTCAGGTCCTGGGCGGCGTTGAGCGTGGTGCCCGCGTCCAACGGTCCTCGGATGGTGGCGACCTGGTCGCCGGCCCGGACGACGGGGTGCACCCCGAGAGCGGCGGTGGCGGTGCGGACCAGCGGTCGGGTGGCCCGGAACACCCGGTCCAGTTGCTCGGGGGTGTGAGCGCCGGGCTGCCCCAGGACGGCGCCGACGATGGTGATCTTCCGGCCGCCCACCTTGGTGACGGCGGCGAAGACCAGGCAGCCGCCGGCCTCGTCGGTGGAGCCGGTCTTGATCCCCACGACTCCGTCCTTGCCGACCAGTGAGTTGTAGTTGTGCACGGTGCCGGCGACCGGCAGGGTGGCCTGCTTCTGCGCCGCGATCTCCGCGAACGCCGGCAGTTTCATCGCCTTGCGGGCCAGGATCACCTGGTCGACGGCGGTGCTCACCGTGCCGGGGTCGTACCCGGCCGGGTCGGTGTAGTGGGTGTCTTTCATGCCGAGCTCGGCGGCGGTGTCGTTCATCTTGGCCACGAAGGCCTCGATGCTGCCGGCGTCCCAGGCGGCAAGGATCCGCGCCAGGTTGTTCGCCGAGGGCAGCATCACCGCCTGCAGCGCCTGTCGTTCGGTGAAGACCGCGCCCGCGACGACCGGCACGAGGGACTCGCCACGCGCCTGCTCCGCCGGGTACGCGGCGGCCTGCTGCTCGCTCACGGTGAGCTTCGGGCCATGCTCGCCCCGGTCGAGGGGATGCTCGGTGAGGATGACGTACGCGGTCATCACCTTGCTCACGCTCGCGATCGGCACCGGCTTGCTACCGCCCGAGGTGCCCAGGGAGCCGATCCTCTCCACCGAGAGGGCGGCCTGCCCGGTCGCCGGCCACGGCACCCTGGGTGCCTTGCCGGGGATGATCGTCGACGCGGGCAGGGTCCGGGTGACCGTCGGCGCGGGCAGCGGGTGGCGCAGCGGCGCGACCGCGAACACGGCGGCAGCGGCCAGGAGCAGGGTCAGCAGGCCGCTGATCAGCAACCAGTGACCGCCGGCCCGATGCCGGGTTGGGCGTTGTGGCGGGACAACGTTGATCACCTGCAACGGGCGTATCCGTCCACCGCAGTCGCCTGGACGGCTTGTCGGTCTCTCATCGTCGGTTACAGGCGAGATGTCCCGCCAGTGGGTGCCGCACTGTTCCCGCATCTCAACGGTGCGGCGCGGGTGCATCACGGTGGAAGCGGCGAGCAGACAGAAGCCGTTTGTTGTGCGCATCAGGTCAGCCTTTCCACCACGTACGCGGCGGCGTCGGCGATGAGCGCCTGCTGGTATTCGGCTCTCTTGGTGGCTTTGCTGGACATGATCGCGATCACGAGTGGTGCGGAGTTCGGCGGCCACACGATGGCGATGTCGTTGAGTGTGCCGTAGTTGCCGGTCCCGGTCTTGTCGGCCACGACCCATCCCCGCGGTACGCCCGCCCGGATCCGTTGAGCTCCGGCACTGGTGGCGTTGCGTTCCAACAGATCCCGGAGAAATGCACCCTTGTCGTTCGGCAGGGCGTCCCCCAGCACGATCTTGTGATAGTCGCCGCCGATAGCCCGGGGCGTCGTCGTGTCCCGGAGGTCTCCGGGAACGGCCTGCCACAACGTCGGCTCCGTCCGGTCGGCGCGGGTGACCGCATCGCCGAGGCGACGTACATACGACGTGAGCTTGGCCGGCCCACCGAGGTCGCGAAGCAGGAGATTGCCGGCGGTGCCGTCGCTGTAACGGATGGCGGCGTCACACACCTGCCGGATGGTCATTCCCGTGTCGACATGCCGTCTCGTGATAGCGGAACTTTTCATGAGGTCGCTTTCGGTGTACCTGACGACGGTGTCCAAATGAGACATTGGTTTGCCGTGCAAGACCGCTGCCGCCGCTAGTGTCTTGAACGTTGAGCAGAACGCGAATCGTTCGTCTGCCCGATGCGCGATGGTGACACCCGTGCCGGCGGCGAGGGCATACACCCCCAGACGTGCGTCGAACTTCCGCTCCAACTCCACCAGCCGATCGTGGTGCGCCGTTTCGGCGATAGCGGGTGGAGCCGAAACGGACGCGGATGGGGGCAGGGTTGCCGTCGTGTCGTTTCTGGCGCAACCGGCTAGCGGTAGAAGCGCTGTGGCGCCGAGAAGAGCGCGGCGGGTGATGGTCGGTGGCGATGCCGCCGAAGGCCCCTTCCCGCGGTGTGCCTGTCGGTCGAGCGCTGAATCAGGCAAGGTGGCTCCTTCATGGCGATGGGTCGAACCGAGCTAATCAGCGATTCGGATCTAGGTCCAAGAGTGATATGTGAGCAACCTATATCGTTGTAATATAAGTGGAGGTTGTGGACCTGCTCGCGCACCTCGAGGCATACGTCGCCGTGGCCGAGGAGGCCAGCTTCTCCAAGGCCGCCGGCCTTCTCTACGTCGCGCAACCGGTACTCAGCCGGCGGATCAAAACCTTGGAGCAACACCTCGGTGGCGAGCTGTTCGACCGTACCCGGCGCCAGATCACCAGCACCGATCTTGGCGTTCAACTGCTTCCACACGCCAAAGAGGTGCTGCGCCGCGTCGACCATCTGCGTCAGGTAGCCAAGGCGGCGCTGGCTTCGGTGGCGCAGACGCTGGGCGTGCCGCCGGATGCCGACCCGGCCTGCCTGGCGCGCGTCATCCGAGCAGGGACCGAACGCGGCCTGTCGATCCGCGTGCAGGAACTGCCCGCCGACGAACGGGCGAGCGGTGTGGCCGATGGCTCGTTGGCGTTCGCCCTGCTGCGGGTGCCGCCGGGGGCGGCACCTCACCACGTGCCGCTCGGCTTGGCCTCCCTCGACCCGATGACCGGCTCGGCACCCCTCCCCAGCCGAGCCAGAAACAGGCCGGTGCACCTGGAGAGCCTGCGACCGCGACGAGGTGCCGGCAGCGGCTCGTCACCGGTGATCCTCGTCACCGCTGAAGACCAGGTCGGATTCGCGGCGGACCGGCTCGACAAGGCGATCGCTCGCGCCGGCGTCCCACCAACGCGCGTGCGCCGCGTCGCGGCTACCGCCACCGCGGTGGCCGAAACCCTCGCCGGCCATGCCGTACTGCTGTGCAGCGAGCCGTTCGCGCGCCGTTACGACCTGTCGTGGTCGCCGTTGGCGGACCCGACGCTGCATCGCGGGTACGAATTGGCGACGTCCAGCCGGCGGGCCGGCAACCGTGAAGGCCCCGCCCTCGACTGGATGGAACCGCTAGTCGCCGACGCGATCGGCGCTGTCCCCGGTTCCGCCGGGGAGTCACCGGCGGCAGACCACGGCTCCAACCAGCTGGACGCTCGTACCTGGTTGGCGGCGCACGGATGAGGCCGCACCCTGCGGCGTACGTCGCCAGCACACCAGATCTCCTCGCGGTCGCCGAGTCGATCGCCGAGCAATGGGAGCAGGTCGGCGCCACCGGTCACCTGCTCGCCCGCAACATTGGCACCGGCGAAGAGCTCGGGTTCGACGTAGACACACCCGTGCCGATGGCGTCGGTCGCCAAGGTCCCGCTGGCTCTGGTAGTGCTCGACCAGATCGCGGGCGGCGAGCTCGACCCGGCGATGCCGGTAACCATCGAACCGGCGACCAAAAGCATCGGACTGACCGGCGTCGCCGCCTTCCGGTACCCAGCGACCCTCGCCGTCGCGGACCTGATCCACCAGATGCTGACCGTCAGCGACAACGCCAGCGCTGACGCCCTGTTCGACCTGGTGGGCGTCGACGTCGTCGACAAGCGCCTCCGCGCGTGGGGATGCGCCGGCATCCGAGTACGCCACCGTATGCAGCGCATGTACGAATGCGCCGCCGACATCGCCGGCAACGACTTCGGGCTCGCCCGAGAACTGGCGATCCGTGACGACGCCACCGGACAGCATTCCATCGAGACACTCAACCCGGCACACGCGAACGTCGGCAGTGCCGCCGCCCTCGTTCGACTGCTGCAGCGGGTATGGCTTGACCAGATCTCGCAACCCGAAGCCACCGCCGAGCTGCGCCGCCTGATGGCGCTCCAGGTCTTCAACCAACGCCTCTCCAGCGACCTACGCACCGACACCGTACGTGTCAGCGGCAAGACCGGCACATTCCTTCATCTACGACATGAGATCGGCGTTGTGACAACAGAATCCGGCGACCGTGTAGCGATCGCCGCCCTCACCCGCTCCCACCATCGAGCGAGCAACGCCCCCGACATCGACCTCGCCATCGGCGCCGCCGCCCGCTCCGCCTTCGAAAGCCTGCGAAGCTGAAAGGATGGTGTTCACCACGTAACAAGCTCGGCCAGTGAGGCGCTGTTCGCTCGTCGGCCGGCCGGAATGCTTCCAGTCGCAGTTCAGCGATGGTGACGTCGACGGCGGCCCCGAAGTGGGTGAGTGTGGTGATGAGCCGGAGTTCCGGGTGGTGACCCAGCCGCGGGACCTGTAGGTGAGTGCCGCAGGCTGCGTCTGATGTGGGCCAGGCTCTCCTCGACGATCTACCCGCCCTGCCCACGGTGTACGCCACGGGCGCAGCTAGCGGCCATGCTCTCCTGGTCGCAGCCACTCACTCCTTTGCCACGTCCTCAACCGAGTTGACTTGCGCAGACGGCTCAGTTGAAGGTCACGGCATCCGGCCGGCGGGCTAACTAAAGCCGGTGGTGCGGTTGGCTGGCTAACGCCGATGTGAGTGGGTCGGCCATGCGACCGGGCAGCGGGCTGCGGTCGACCGCGCAGTCGCACGCGTTAAAGCCGGTGACGTCGGTGGACCCTGCGCGTCGGCGACGTGTTCCTGAAAATCGACGCTGATCAGACCCGCACCGACGTCGAGGTCGAGGCGATGACCATGGCGCCGATCCCCA
>NZ_JBEYTI010000069.1:0-17865 GCF_040642975.1 Micromonospora sp. NPDC047548 | reverse complement strand
ATCATCAGAAGCCGCGCTCGTCCCACAACTCCAGCCCCGTCCGGTCCTTAACCTGGACAGAACGCCTCAAGCCGGAACAACGCCGGGGCCGTGGGCTTCAGCCTCGGCCAGGGCGATGGCCGCGTCGAAGCTCACGGCCCGCCACACCGTAATGCGTTCCTCATACACGAACGGCGCATCGCTGCCATATTGGAAAATGCACCGCACCGAGAACCACCCTTGGTTGACGGCCTCGTCGGCGTCCTGCGCGTCGTTCACCGACCCATCCTGCCGCACAATGCGGCCCCGCGTCGATCATCACCGCCGCCGGCAACCCCTCGCTTGTAAGTTCGATGAGGCTGCATACGACTAGGTTCGTCGTTGGTCGCTCGCCGAGGTGAAGGGCGACTGAAGGTCCGTCCCGACGGGCCTTGAACGCCCATGAACGAGACGACAGATGAGACGACACCAGGGTCGCCCATAGAGAGCTCCGGCGGCGGCCATACGGCCCAGCGGCCTCAGGTACGCCGTACAGGGCAGATTTTCGGCCAGTTGGACCCCGGCGACAGCACACCGGCTAAGGATCCCACCTCCCGAGGGATGCGCCCCTCCCGGCTGCATCCTGCCCCTGAGCTGGGCCAGGTCCAGCCGAAGCACAGCAGCGCGAGCAACTTTGGCACGTATGTGGCACAGAGGCGGCCGGCAAGGCTCGGCGACGCTGCCCCACGCGCCCATGATCCGGTAGGTAGTCTCCGCTCATGATCGCGCCGTCCCTCGCCTCGCGTTCACGGCGGCTCCGCGCCGCAGTGGCCGCCGCCGTTGTCCTAGCGTCGTGCCTCGCGGTTCCCGTTGGGTGGGCCGCCGTCAAGACAGCCGAACTGGACCGGGGCGAGCCGACCCCCGTTGCTGCCGGCAACGCTTTCCTCCTGGCGGTGTTCAACGGCTCTGACGACGAGCTGGGTATCCGGCGCTGCTTGTGCGACGACCGCGAGGCGGAACTCTTGGCGGAAGCACGCGCTTGGCGTGCCGAGGTCGCCGCAGTGAATTCCAAAATCACGGTGGAGTCCACCGATTAGGAGACGATAGGCAGCGATGGCAACGTTTCCGCGACGGTTGCTTTTCGCTTCACGCTGACCGATCAAGCTACCGGCAGCGTTACGTTCGTCCGGGGCAGTGAACATAAATGGCGATTCCGCGTAAAGCAAGTGCGGGGCGTCGGCGGCGGATGGAAAGTTTGCCGTGTCGACGCCCCGCCGCTTTGTGGCTCCCACCTACGTTGCTAGCCGTTTCGTGGCCCACCCAGGGGGAAGCTATGTCGGCGTCGAGTTGATGTATTTTCGCCCAGAGGGGAGAATCACTCATCATCCCTCCGGTCTTCTCGCGCAGTGTTCATGGCGGTACGCTCGCCTCCATGGGGACTCTGATTGCCCAGGGTATTCTGCTGACTATGGCCGCAGCCTCTTCCGGGTTCGGGCTCTATTGGCCGTGGGTGCTCTGGATTTTGAAGCGCCGAGGTGTGGTTACGGAGACTATTGCGGTCGAGGAAACATGGACCAATGGGAGTCGCGGATATCTCCTCACATTCAAGGACCACCACGGGAATCTCCAGATGATCGGCACTCCAAAATTGCCCCCGAGGGCAGGTGGGTCATATGGTCGTGTCGTCTACGATGAACGTCAGCCGAAACGAGCGCGGACATTTCCTCTCGATCTAGGATGGCTGTGGGTCTTGGTTCCCACCCAGATCCCGGCGGTGATCCTGTGCGTGATTGCCGCGAACCTGTGACATTGCTTCTCGCATGGCAGGCGAGGAACCGGGTCATCTCCGCGGGCCTCGGCGACGCAGCTCTCCGGCAGCGCATCGAGAGGGCGCTCGGCCACGACTGACCCCGTGCCGAACTTTGGCTCGCATGTGGCACAGACACCCGCCATGGACCGCTAACGGCCGGACACGGCCAGACACATGACTAAGGCCCCTGACCGGGTTTTGCCTGGTCAGGGGCCTTTTCGTGCTGGTCAACCCTGGTGCCCCCGGCAGGATTCGAACCTGCGCCCCCGCCTCCGGAGGGCAATGCCTCATCTGTACGGCGCGGCTTGTGACCTGGGCATACGCACGGCCAGGCGCCCGCTCGACCGCCCACGTCTTCGGCCTGCACCGGGCGACCGCCGCCGCCGCGTCGGCCGCCGCGGCCCGGTACCCGGCCCGGCCACCGTGCCGGGCGACCTCCCGCGACACCACCGACGGGTTCCGGCCGATCAGGACCCCGATCTGCTTGTACTCCAGGCCTTCGGCCAGGCCACGGGATATCTCTTCACGGTCAGCCAAGGTCAATATTGCGCGCACGGCGGAACATCCTGTCCCACCGAACCATCAAGATCAAATGCTACGACCGGCTGAACCTGCCCACCCTTGGCGAAATAGTAGCGGTGTAGCGTCAGTGCCAACTCAAGATCACCGATACGGGCAAACTGCCGGGCGATGGCGTGCCCCGAAAAATAAGGACCGAGCGGAAGGCTTTCGATCCAGTGTGGAAATGCCTCCTCATAGCGATTGCGTGACTCCAGGAGTTCCGCGCTGTAGTAGTGCGCCCAGATGTCACCTCGGTCGATCTGCTCCTTATAAACGGCCAAGGCCTCATCAACCCTGTCAGCTAACGCCAGAGCTTTGCCAATCTGATGGTACGACCCGCTTGATTTAGCCAGCGCAAGCGCCTCATCTAGACGATCGGCTTTTACTAAAATTCTCGTCCACCAATCCGGCGCGCGCTCATCGCCTGTGCTCATGGCTGCTTCGTAGATCGCCCCGGCTTCAGCAAACCGCCCATCCTTCACCAGCAAGCGGCAAGCGTGTTCTGACCCAGCCGCACCACCCGCATCGATGGCTCGCAGGTACCAATCCAACGCCTCTGACACGTTGCCGCGTTCCTCAAGGCGGAGTGCGTAATAAAAAGCTGCATACTTCCGCTTCTCGGCAATCGCCTGCAGATACTCTTGCTCAGCCTCGTCCCAGCGACCCTCGTCATCTAGGAGTCGCGCGATGGTTAGGCGCACATCGTAGTGCGGCAATGCTTTCCCCTGCCGCGAGGAGGCGTCGCAACACTTCAATCGCCTCGACGGCGGGGGCGTAATCGGCAAAGCTTCGGTTGCATCCTTGCTGCCCATATTCGTGGCTTGTCTTAGCGCCTCGACTGCCTCCTTCTTCCGGCCTTGATCATGAAGCATCAACCCGAGCCAGAAGCCTGATTCAGCGTTGCCGAGAGCCAGTGATCTCCTGTACATCGGCTCGGCATAGCGTCGCACGTCACGCACATCTGCGGCGGAAGCGAGCTGTTGGAGATCTATCGGATCATGAATCTGCTCTGCCAGAATGTCCCACAGTTCTACCGGGACCGGCTCATTCTCACGGACACGAGCGCCGTAGGACGTGATGTAATCTGCCAGTTCATAACTGGCAGCGCTACCGTATTTATCCCCCGGTTGGGGAATTAGCACAGAGGTCGCACCTCGGTTCCGTTGTATGCAGTACGAGACGACATTTTCGAACCAATCCGCCGAAGCCCGAGCGATCTCCTCATCATTGAGGTAGACGCCGGCTGCTCGCTTAAGTAGGGCCGGCGTTAAGCTGCCCTCGATTCCCAGGCGGCGCACGTCCACGGCGGCCGTGATTACTGCCTTTGAATACGAATCGGCATGCTGCCACGAGGCAACCAACTCGGGCGCGCCTGCGAGCACCTGGGTAACGCCGTAGTGAGAGTCCTGCAGGGCGACCTTAATCCGATAATCCTTCTTCGCGAGCGCTCGTGCGGCGGCCAATTCGGAGGCCGTGAAACTGTCCTCAACATAAATCCGCTCGGCGATGTGCAAAGTCCCTACAATGCGATCCTTTCGCTGTGCGGCGTAACCCTCGGGCCGCTCAGGTGGCGATAGATAGTGCTGGTATCGGTTGGGCCAGATAGTCGCCAGAAAGATGACAGGCTTGCGCTTGGACCATAGGGCGAGAAAGGTTTCCTTGCCTATGCCGCTACTACCCCCACCAGGCAGGAACCTTTGCAACTCGTCCAACCAGACGATCGTGGGCTTCTTCACTTGCTGCCGGGTAAGCCAGTGAAGATCTTCGGCGGACGAGGGCAGAAATACGTTCCAGTCCGGAAAAATGCTCACGACAGCTTCGTAGGCAGATCGAGTTTTACCTGCCGAAGAGTTCCCAATTAAGAGCACAAACCCCTGACCGCGTTGCCGCGCTTTCGTGAGCCGGTCGTTCAGTTCCTGATCGATGACTCGTTTGATATATAACGGGGCCGTTTCTTGTGCATCCTCGTCTTTACTGCCACTACGCTGAGCGCTTTTTAGACGAATGGTCGGATGCACACCTGCCCATGCAGCGCTGAAGGAGGAAACCGGGAGAAGGCGTGGTGACAAGTCGGCTATTGACCCCGTCTCGGGGGGATTTTGGGGCCGACGCCATGTGACGACTGCTAGAACGAATGCAGCTGGAGTGAAGATGACCGCCATCACCCAGCTCGCTGGTTCCAGCCAACCCCACTTCACAGGGAGCGGCTTCCACAGCCATGTCACGGCGCCCGCCGCTGCCAGCGCCAGGAGGGCGAGTGCGACGCTGGTAAGCCGCCATCGATGCCGAGTCATCCCTCCATCATGCTGCCGCCTGCAAGGGCAGCCACTTAGGATGTCCGGTCAACGCGTGTCGCGCTGTAGGCCCGCGAGCTGGCAGAACGCCTAACCGCCGGCTGCCTCTGCCGGGCATTTATCGCTGCCCGTGATCGGCGCACGCCTCACGTCCAGCCGGCTGCTCGCGCCACTGGCCGCCGCGGGACCTACGTGCCACACCGGTATCAGGACCTGCGTGACGCTTGCGGGCACTCACGACGAGCCAGGTGAGTGAGATGGCCGCACTGCCGATGCATGATGGCCAATCGCCGCTTCTTGGACCCGTAGATCACCCGATCGTGACCGTTGAGGGACCGGTGCGTGACGTCGCGTTGGAATGATGCAGCTATGCGCAGACAGGCCGCTCCAGGAATTCTGATCCTGCTGCTAGGGCTCCTAGCAGCATGCACCCCGCCCCACGAGCCGATTGCGGCTTTGGCTGTCCGTGATGGTCAGCCGATGGGCGTTCTCGTCACGTGCCACGGCCTCTCCTCCCAGCTCAGCGTGTACGAGGACGACAACGGGAACAACGCGGACGACCGATCGCTGACTACATGGGGGGTCTACGGCGATCCGACCAGCGAGGTTGTAGAGGTCCTCCTATTCGGTCAGCCACCCGATGGTTGGAAGGTCGACAGCCCCCACGAGATCCCTGGGGCAGAAGCAGGCTCCACCCTGAAGATCAAACCGCTCACCGAGCTGAAGCCCGAGGTCAAGTACAGCCTCTCCGGGTTAAGTCGCCATCACGCCATTTCGGTGGATTTCACTGTCGAGGACTTCGCCCGGATCGGCCCAAACGACGTGTTGGCACCGGCCGATCGCAAGACGATGAAGATCATGTCGCGGGAGGCCTTCGTACGTACGGCCCGGAAAGGCTGCGACTGAACCGCGATTGACTGTGGTGACCGCCGCACCGACGGTCACCACAGTTCTGCGCTCGCTGTGTGAGCAGTATTTGCCACAGCTTCTAGCCGGACCTGTCACGTCGGTCCCGAGACTGTTCTGTCACGGAGGTCCTGAGACCCGGCATCGCCGGCAGCCGGCCCGGTTCGGCCACGCCAATCGAACGCGGCCCTGGTGGATGCGTTGAACGTTGAGCGCGGGCAGAATGTTGGTGTGACGGCAACCCCTGACCCGGATGCGGAGTGGTGGACCACCTCGGATGTGGCGGCGTACCTCGGTGTTCAGACGACGACGGTCACCAACTATCGGAAGCGGGGTCAGATGCCCGAGCCTGACATGACGGTCGGGCGCACGCACATGTGGAAGCCGTCTCGGATCGTCACCTGGCATGCGTCGCGGCCCCGGCCCGGTGTCGGTGGTCGTCCTGCTTCACCTGGCCGGGGCTAACTGCTGACGGCCACCTGCGGGACAGGGCTTCGATCTCGTCGATGTAGTTGGAGGCAATCGGTGCGTCCTTGAACCTGTTCCGCATCAGGTCGCTGAGCTCCCGGGAGCACTCGGCCCGCAAGAGCCGTTGAACCATCGAACGCGCTTCGTCCTCGGTCGCGAACTCCCACCGCAGGATCTTGCCTGTCTCGGTGTCGCCAAACCGCGCCACGATATGCCACCGCACCTCACGGGACAGCCAGACGTCACGGCGCGTCAGTCGCCCCCACGAGCCGTTCCACCACTGCGACACCTGCTCACGCACATCCCGCATCGTACAAGCGTACGAGCAGCCCGCGAGCGGGGCAGCCTGTCATGATCTATCCGGGTAGCCTCGCGCCATGATCGCGTCGCCCCCCTCTCTGCGATCCTGGCGCGTCCGAGCATTGATCGCCTCTGCAATCGCCGTCACAGCCTGCCTGGGTGTACCGGCCGGATGGGCGGTGGTGAAGACGCTCGATGCAGGAAAGGGTGAGCCAACCCCCGTTGCTGCCGCCAACGCCTACCTCCTGGCGGTGTTCAGCGGCTCTGATGACGAGCTGGGCATCCGCCGTTGCCTGTGCAGCGGACAGGAAGCGGAGCTCTTGGCGGAAGCACGCGAGTGGCGCTCGAAGGTCGCCGCAGCGAATTCAGAGATCAAGGTGACGTCGTCCGATTGGAAGACCCTAGTACGACAGCCGCCATTAGGTGTCTGACCAGGGTGGACGCTGTGGGTGGGGCGGGTGAGGTGGGTGCAGCCGCCCTGATGATCATGTGTGTGAAGACAACAAAAAGCAGGCTACGGATGCGCGATGATGATGAGCGACTCGCCGGCTGCGGCCAGTTCAATGGCAGCGCAGACCACCAAGGTCGACTTGCCAGCTCCGAGCGGCGAGTGGACCACAACGCCTCAGATCGCGCCGGAGCGCAGGTTGCCCAGTACCGGCAGCAGCAGCAAATTCGCCGCGACAGAAAGGGGACTGTCGGGGACCCGACAGTCCGTCCGAGCAGGGGCAGCGCCACACGTAGAAGGCAGCTACCTTGGCCCTGGTGACGGATCTTGAGCGGGGCATCTACGAGCACCTGATCACTCACCAACTCGCCAACCAGCTTCACCGCCTCGACCCCGCCGTGATTCAGCACCGCCCCCTCGACCCCGCCGACTCCCAGGAGTTCCTGACCCGTCACCTAGCCGCCCTGGTGAGTCGCGCCCTGCAAGCCGTCCCCGGCGGCGGCGACAAACTCCACCGCCAGGTCGAGCTGGCCAACCGCCTGGCCACCGCCATCTCGGAACTGGACCCCAGCGCCGCCAGCCGCAGTGACCACGTCGCTGACGCCAAGAACCTCCTGCACGCCATCGCCGCCCCACCCACCCCACCGGCGAAGCCGACCTTCCCGCAGCGCCCCACCACCCCGCTCTCCACCGGCGCGCTGCTGGTCAACGGCCGCCACCAGCCGCGCATCGGCCACGAGGTCACCCACGAAATGGCCTCGGCAGAGCACGTCGAGTTGCTCTGCGCCTTCATCAAGTGGCATGGCCTGCGCATCGTCGAGCCCGCCATCCGCGACCTGATCCACCGCGGCGGCCGGCTCCGCGTCATCACCACGACATACATGGGCGCGACCGATCAGCGGGCGCTGGACCGGCTCGCCGAACTGGGCGCCGACATCAAGGTCTCCTACGAGACCAGGACGACGCGGCTGCACGCCAAGGCGTGGCTGTTCCGCCGGGGCAACGGCACCACCACCGCGTACGTCGGCTCGTCGAACCTGTCGAAGACGGCGCTGGTCGACGGGGTGGAGTGGAACGTCCGGATCTCGAACATCGAGCAGCCGCATGTCATCGACACCTTCACCGCCACCTTCGAGGACTACTGGAACGACCCTGCGTTCGAGGACTACGACGCCACGAGGGACGCCGAGCGGCTCAGGCAGGCGCTCAGCGGCGAGCGCCGTGACGAGGCACCGACGCAGATCGCGAACCTGGATGTGCGGCCGTACCCGTATCAGGCGGAGATCCTGGCCGACCTGGACGCGGAGCGGCAGGTGCACGGCCGGCATCGCAACCTCGTGGTGATGGCGACCGGCACCGGCAAGACGGTGGTCGCGGCGCTGGACTACCGGCGGCTGCACCGCGCGGGACAGGTCGACTCGCTGCTCTTCGTCGCCCACCAGGAGCAGATCCTCAAGCAGAGCATGTCGACGTTCCGCCAAGTCATGGGCGACGGCAGCTTCGGCGAGATGCTGGTCGGCGGCAGGGAGCCGACCCACTGGCGGCACGTCTTCGCCTCGATCCAGTCGCTGCACCGGCGGGAGATCGACCCCGAGGCGTACGACATGGTGATCGTCGACGAGTTCCATCACGCGGAGGCGCCGACGTACGCCCGGCTGCTGGAGCGGCTGACACCGCGCGTACTCCTGGGGCTGACGGCGACCCCTGACCGGGCCGACGGCGGTGACGTGCGTCGGTGGTTCGACGGCCGCGCTGCCGTGGAGCTGCACCTGTGGGACGCGCTGGAACGGCAGTTGCTGGCGCCGTTCCAGTACTTCGGGGTGCACGACGACGTGGACCTGTCGCACCTGCGGTGGAAGCGCGGGCAGGGGTACGACCCGGCGGAGCTGGACGGCCTCTACACCGGCAACGACGCGCGGGCGCGGATGGTGCTGAAGGCGGTGCGGGACACGGTCGACGTGGACCGGATGCGGGTGCTCGGGTTCTGCGTGAGCATCGGGCATGCCGAGTTCATGGCGGATTGGTTCACTCGGCACGGCGTACCGTCGGCGGCGGTGACCTCCCGGGCGGACCGTGCGGCTCGGGACGGCCTGCTGCGGGAGTTCAAGGCCGGCAAGCTGCGGGTGCTGTTCACGGTCGACCTGTTCAACGAGGGTGTCGACCTGCCGATGGTCGACACGATCCTCATGCTGCGGCCCACCGAGAGCGCGACCATCTTCCTTCAACAGCTCGGCCGTGGGCTTCGTCTCGACGACGACAAGCCGTGCCTGACAGTGCTCGACTTCATCGGCGGGCAGCACGCCAACTTCCGCTTCGACCTGCGGTGGCGGGCGCTGACCGGGGTCAGCCGGAGGGCGATCAAGGAGGCTGTCGAGCAGGACTTCCCGACGCTGCCCAGTGGGTGCCACGTCCAACTCGACCGCGTCGCCAAGGACATCGTGCTCGAGAACCTGCGGTCGGCCATGCCGACGTCGAAGAAGGGCCTGGTCGCGGAGCTGCGGCAGCTCGGGGATGTCAGCCTGGCCGAGTTCCTGCGGGAGACCGGCCTTGAGGTCGAGGACATCTACCGGAACAAGTCGGTCGGTGGGTGGACCGGGCTACGGCGGCTCGCCGGCCTGGCGGCCCCGCCGCCCGGGGCGGACGACCAGGAGCTGGGGCGTGCCATCGGGCGGATGCTGCACCTCGACGACGTCGACCGGCTAGACCTGCTGGCCCGCGTCGCCACCGGAGAGCAGCCGCCGACAGACCGGCTGTGGGACATGCTGCACTTCGACCTGTGGGGGCCGAACGCGCCGCTCACCTCACGGGACGAGCGGCTGGCGCGGCTCTGGGCAGAGCCGGCGCGCTGCGTCGAGGTGCGGCAGGTCGCCGAGGTGCTGCGGGAACGAATCCACCGGGTCACCAAGCCGGTGGGGGCGCTGCACGTGCACGCCCGGTACAGCCGCAACGAGGCGTGCGCGGCGGTCGGGATGCCGAACCCGGGGTCGTTGCGCGAGGGCGTGAAGTGGCTTGAGTCTGAACGGGCGGACCTGTTCTTCGTCACCCTGGTCAAGTCGGAGCACCACTACTCCCCCACCACCATGTACGCCGACCGGGCGATCACCGAGTCGCTGTTCCAGTGGGAGTCGCAGAGCACCACCTCGGCGGCGTCGGCGACCGGGCAGCGGTACATCAACCACGAAATGCGGGGGTCGACGGTGCACCTGTTCGTGCGGGAGACCCGGGTGGCCGACCGTGACCTGGGCGCCCCGGCGTACCTGTACGCGGGGCCGATGAGCTACCAGAAGCACACCGGGGACCGGCCGATGCGGATCATCTGGCGGCTGGAGCACGCGCTGCCCGCCGACATGTATGCCGCCGCCCGGGCCATCGCCGCATGACCGTCCTGGACCGGCTCACCTCACTGCGGCTTCACCAGCAACGCGGCCGGCGCGCACCGCACAAGCCACTGCTGGTGCTGTTCAAGGGCCAACCCCTGGCCGCGTAGGAGTGGAGCAGGCGCGACCCCCGCGCTGCTCCGACGAGCGCTCGCCGAACTGTCAGGCATCCGACAACGAACGGCGCACCCCACCAGGTGCATCCACCCGTCGCCAGGGTGAACGGTCCTCGGCGGGTGGTGACCATGCTGCCCCGCCCGTGCACCGACATCCGGGACGCCACAGTAGATCGTCGATGGCGACCGAATCAGCTACTACCGTGATCAGACGGGCGGGGCGAATGGGAGCGTGAGTTCTGAGTGTTGCGCATCGACGTGCTCGGCCCCGTGCGGGCGACCGTGAGCGACCAACCCGTACGGCTCGGCCCGAAGCTGGTGGAGCTGCTGGCCATCCTGCTCGTCGATGCCGGCTCAGCCGTCCCAGCGGCCCGGATCGTAGACCTGATCTGGGCCGAATCGCCTCCGCCCGGCGCCCGCACCACCCTCCGCAGCCACGTCTCCCACCTCCGTCGCGCCCTGGAGCCAGGAGCAGAGCAGGTCATCATCACCGTCGGCTCGGGCAGCGGCGCCGCCTACCGCCTCGACGTGCCCGAGGACACGGTCGACGCCCACCGCTTCGAGCGCTGGTCCGCGGAGGGCCACCGCCTGCTCTCCGCCGACGAGCCCGACCTGACCGAGCGAGCCGCCGCCCTGCTCCACAACGCGCTGGCGCTCTGGCGCGGCCCGGCCTTCGCCGACCTGGCCGACCGCCCGTTCGTCCTGCCGAGGGTCGCCCAGCTCGACGCCACCCGCCGTGTGGCGCACCGCGACTACGCGCAGGCCCTCACCGCGCTCGACCGGCACGCCGAGGCGATCGCGCAGCTCTCCGGTGCGCTCGTCGACGACCCCTATGACGAGGCGGTACGGCGACTGCTCGCCCTGGCGCTGTACGCGGAGCAGCGGGTGGACGAGGCGGCCGAGGTGTGCCGGGACGGGCTGCTCCTGTTGCGGGACCGTGGCCTCGACGCCCCCGAGCTCCAAGAACTCCAGCGGGACATCCTGCACCGCCGCCTGCCGTCGCAACGAAGGCCCGCGGACCACGCCAAGCCGGTCCGGCCATCCCTGCTCCCACCCGACCCGCCGCAGTTCGTGGGCCGGGTCGCCGAGCTGGACACCGCCCGGGAGCTCCTGCGCCCCACAGCAGACGGCTCCCCGACGGTGCTGGTCAGCGGGGCGGCCGGCGTCGGCAAGACCCTCTTCGCGATCCGGCTGGCGCACGCCGTACGCGGCGATTTCCCGGACGGGCAGTTGTACGTCGGCATGCGCGGGTTCGACCCGACCGGGGCGCCGATGAGCGCGGGCGAGGCGGTCCGCGGTTTCCTCGACGCGCTCGGGGTGCCGCCCGAGCGGCCCTGCCAGGAGTGACAGTCGGAATTGATTGACGTCGACTGTGGCCGCATCCCGTGGAAGCACTGTGGAAGGAGCGTGAAAGATGTGCCCGGTGAGGTGCCCGTGACGGGTGTTGCTGCCGGTGTCTCGGATCCCGGGGCGAGCGCCCGCGACGGTCCATAGCCTGGAAGCGGGAGCATGTCGGGCAACATTGACGGAGGACACCGTGAACGAAGCCGTCAGGGACGCCCTTGAGGGCGCCAGCGAGATCGAGCTCACCGTGACCGGCCGGAAGACCGGACGGCAGATTTCGCACCCCGTGTGGTTCGTGCAGGAAGAAGCGAGCCTGTTCCTGGTTCCGATAACCGGCTCGGACAGCGACTGGTACAAGAACGTACGGCGGACGCCGATGATCCAGGTGACCTCGAACGGAACGGCGTTGAGCACGAGCGCCACACCGATCACCGACGCCGACCGGGTCAACCACGTCGTGGCGATGTTCCGCGACAAGTACGGCGCGGATCAGGTGGAGGCGCAATACCCGAAGTGCGACGTCGCCGTCCAGGTTCAGCTCGGGTAACCCGCCGGCACGACGGGGCCAGCGTGGAGCGCCATCCGGTAAACCGGCTGCTTCCTGCCCCGTCGATCGGGGCAGCGGCCGTACCGGCCGCCCACCATGCCCACGGTTCCGTCGCCGCACTGCGTCAGGTAGCCGTGACCCGCCCAGAATCCGTCCACGCAGACGAAGTAGCTGCACACCTCAACGGCCGGCTCGTGGATCAGCGAGCCGCCGCAGTAGGTATAGCCGAGCGGGTTCTCGGGCGCCCCGCACCGCTGCACCGGGGTCGGAGTCGGAGTCGGAGTCGGCGAGGCCGGCGGTGGGGCCGTCGGACGCGGGGTCGGCGAGGGAACGGTGCCCGGGGTGGGCACCCGCCCGGGCGGTCCGGGCTGCGGCACCGGGGTGGTGGCCCGGTCCGAGGGAAGCGGCGCGCGGCGATCGACCGGCGGGGGCATGAACCAGCCGCCAGCCAGGCCAGCGGGCGCCGGGCGGGGAGCGACCCTACCTGGCGCGACCCGACCGACGGCCGGGGCGCTGCTGGCCGCCGGACCGATGCTGGTGCCGGCACCCGGGGTGGTGGTGACCACGACGCCACCGTCGGTGGGGAGGACGGTGGGCGGGTGGCCGATCGGGTCCGAGTCGGCCATCGCCGCGAACGCGGCGGTGGCGACGAGCGCCACGCCCGCGGCGACCCCGGGGCGGATGAGGCGGTGGTACCCGGGGGCCTGCGCGGCGCTGACCAGCACCGGCGCCGCCGGCGGTAACCGTCGGCTGGCGACCACCGCGGCGTTCAGCCGAGTGAGGACGGCGGCACGCTGCCCGGTGGCGTCGGCGTACGCCATGGTCAGTCGCAGCCGGAAGCGGGCCGCGGCACCCCGGGGCACCCGGAGGCCGGCCACCAGCGCACCGTTGGGCCCGTGCAACAAGGTGACCGGCACCGCCGGGTGGTGCGTCAGACCGCCCAGTTGCGCGTACGTCCACTCGTACGTCCTCTTTCGACTCACCAGGACGATGCGGCGGTCGGTGACCACGGCGGTGCTGGCGCCGGCCACCCGGCTGCCCTCGGGCAGCGGGGGTGCGGTGTCCGGGTGGGCGACGGGGATCGCGGACAGTTCGGGGTGGGGCAGGTCCGCGTGACGCGGCACGGTGACCAGCTCGGTCGACGGCTGGACCGCGACGACGGTTTCGTCGTATGCCAGGTCCAGGGGCAGGGCCGGCCGGATCGTCGGAGGGTCCTCGGCGGCGGCCCGCAGGCGCTGCAGGTCCACGCCCCGCTGGCACCAGGCCTCGACGGCGTCCTCGTGGGCACGTCGCCGCCGCGCGTTCTCCCGCTCGGCCCACCGGGCACGCCAACCCACACCGGTCCTGTCCACATGCGTCACTTCGGGTCACCTCTCACGAAGATGTTTCGGCGTCGCATGCGGTACAACCCCTGAGGCCGCCACAGGTCACGCCCTCGCGTCCACTCTGGCGGGTGGGTTGGCGGGCGCGGAGCGGATCAGCCGATGATCGTGAGGCGGGCGTCGACCAGCGCCACCGCCGCGGTCAGAGATAGCCCGGGCGCCGGGTGCCGCCGTGGTCGGCGCACGGCCCGCGCGGTACGCCGGTCATGCTGACCAGGCCGTCCTCGCACTGCACCAGGTAGCCCCTGCCGTTCCAGAAGGTATCCACGCAGTCGAACCAGTCGCAGACGTCCGCGGCCGGGTCGTGGATGTAGGAGCCGCCGCAGTAGTTGTAGCCGTACGGGTTCTCCGGTGCGCCGCAGAGGTCCCCCGAGGTCGGGCTCGGCGAGCCGGTGGACGGGCTCGGGCTGCCGCCACCGGTGCTGCTGGCCGACGGCCGTCCCGAGGGCCTGGTCGGTGAGCCACCATCGGTCGGGCCCGATCCGGGCGAGGTGGCCGGCCCGGAACCGGGCCCCGGTGCCGTACCGGGGCCGGACGTGCCGGGCGCGGTGGTGGCGTCCGGCCGCGGCCCGGCGGTGAGAGCGGTGGGGCTGAGCGGCGCGCCGATGGCGGTCGACGACGAGGGTTCATCCGGGTCGGTCGAGGCCGCGCCGGGGCGGTCGCCGAGGTCCATCCCGACCACCGGCCGGTCCGCCGTGGACCAGCGGACCGTGCCCACGACCCCCGCCAGGGCCACCAGCACCGCGACGGCGGCGACCAGCGTCGGACGGGCGAGGCGGGCGGCGGCCGGGGCCTCGGCGGGCGTGGCCGGCGCCGGTGCCGCCGGTTGGCTGCGCCAGTGCGCCACCACCGCCTCGTCGAGCCGGTCCAGGAGCGCGTCCCGCTCCCCGACGGCGTCGGCGTACGCGACGGTGAGTCGCAGCCGGAAGGCGGACGCGGCGGTCGGCGGCACCCGTACGCCCCGGATCCTGCCCGGGCCGTGCTCGTGCAGCAGGGTGAACGGCTCCTCCGGATGGTGCGCCACCCCGGTGAGCTGCGGGTACGGCCACTCCCGGACGCCGTGGCGCCCGACGAGGATCAGCCGCCGGTCGGTCACCACCGCCATGCCGGCGTCGACCACCGCGATGCCCTTCGTCAGTCCGGGTGACCGGACCGTGTCCTCCACGGGAACGACGGTCAGCTCCGGCGCGGGCAGGCCGGTGGTGTGTCGAGCCGTAACCTCGAGGAGTTCCGCCCCGGACTGCACGGTCGCCACGACCTCGTCGTGGTCGAGGGCCACCGGCAGCCCCACCGGCGTCTCCGCCCGCTGCTCGGGTTCCTCGGCCCGGGCGCAGAACTGCCGTAGCTCGTTGTCGCGTCGTCGCCACGCCTCGACAGCTGCCTCGTACGCCGTGCGCCGCCGCTCGTTCTCTCGGGTGACCCACCGGGCCCGCCAGCCCGAAGCCGTCCCGTCCGTCGCCGCCACCGGGTCGCCTCTCATCGCCAAGGGGTTTCGCGTCCACCCGGTACAACCGTGCGCGGCGGCGCAGGACACGCCGCAGCCATCGACTGGTTCGGCTGGTTCCGTGGGGGCCGATCGGTGGAGTTGCCGTCGAGTACCCGTACCGGTGGGCGGGTGGGGCCGAACCGCCGATATCCACGGCTATCCCTGACCGCCCGCGCGGCGATACCGTGCACGCACCGCCTCGGGCCGTCGTCCCGCCGACAGGTCGCGACGCCGCCTTGCGCGTCCCCACCCCGCACCACCGGATCGATCTCACGTCCATCGATCTCATGTCCGACGCCGGCGTGGTCGCCGGGAGAGAGGATCGAAGAAGATGCCGCCGACACCCCCCATCTCCCGCTGGCGAGCGGCGCGAGTGACCCTCGCAGCCGCCGTCGCACTGGTCAGCCTCGGCGTCTTCGGCGCGCCCGTTCAGGCCCAGGGACAGTCCAAAGTCACCGTGATGACCCGGAACGTCTATCTGGGTGGCGATCTGACGCCGTCCATCGGCGCGCCGACAACGCAGGCGTTTCTGGCCGCGAACTCCGCGCTGTTCAGCCATGTCGGCCTGGTCGACTTTCCCGCCCGGGCGAAACTGCTCGCTCAGGAGATCACCGAGAACAAGCCGGATCTGGTCGGGCTGCAGGAGGTCGCCCTGTGGCGCACGGGCAGGATCGGTGACCCCGCACCGGCCACCGACATCCGGTACGACTACCTGGCGCTGCTCATGGGTGAGCTGAGCCGTTCCGGTCACCCGTACGACGTCGCGGTCGTACAGGCCGAGGCCGATCTGGAGGCGCCCGCGGGCGCGCCGCACCACCTGGACGTACGGCTCACGATGCGCGACGTCATCCTGGTGCGCCACGGCGGCCGGGTGAAGGTGACCGACTCCTCGTCCGGCAACTTCGTCAACAACCTCACGTTCACGCTCGCGGCAACGAACGGGACCGTGACCAGCACCCGCGGTTGGACCGCGGTGGACGTGGTGCACGGGCGACGCCCGTTCCGGTTCGTGAACACCCACCTGGAGGCCTTCCACGCCGGTATCCGTGTGCTGCAGGCGCACGAACTGCTGGCCGGCCCGCTGGCCGCGGCGCCGGGTGACGTCATCCTCGCCGGTGACCTCAACACGGGCCCCGACCTGCCCGTCGCCGAAAACCGGCTCGCCTACGCGGCGCTGGTGGCCGGCGGGATGCGAGACACGTGGCTGATCCTGCATCCGGATGAACCTGGCTACACCGCGGGTCTGGGCGATGACCTGAACCAACCCGTCGACGACGTCGAACACCGCATCGACATGGTCCTGTTCCGGGGGGCGGTCGTCCCCGTCTCGAGCCTCATCTTCGGGGCCGAGCGGCAGACCCCCGACGGTCGGTGGGCATCGGATCACCTCGGCTACCTGGCGGTGCTGGCCCTGCGGTAACGCGAACGCTCCTCCGGGCTGGCGCCGACGCGCCAGCCCGGAGTGGTGACCTGATGCGCCTCTGCTGCGCCCAACTCTTCCACGCTGGCGAGCCACTGGCCTCGGTGTGTCGGACGAGCTGCGGAACTGCCTGGCGGAGAAGGGCATCACGTTCGCCACCCAGCGGGGGCAAGCCGCTTGGCGTCCGCTTCTGTAGCCGATGTGAGGGCGCCTTCGCCGGTTCAAAGAGTGGCGCTGTCGATCCATCGACTGGGACACATACCCAGAGATGGCCAACTCAGCAAACCGAGCGTCGCATCACGCCACGCCGCGTTCGTGATCGATCTTGACTTGTGAGCGGGCCTCTTGGGCCTCCATCCCGGGGGGGGCGATCGGCCCTACCTCCGCTCCTCCAACAGGGGGATGGTCGGGGGTCGAGGGTGCGCGCATTGAGGCTCGGAGGAGGCCAACATGTCGACCACGATCGGACGGGCACCGGAGCTACCGCGGCCTGAAATCTCGACCGAGGGCTCGCCAGGGGCGCTGCGAAGGGTGCTGCTCGCCGCCGGGATCGGCTCTTCCCTGTTCTATGTCGTCGCCCTTGTGCTGGGACCGATGCGGTGGGAGGTCTACAGCTCGATAGACCAAACCATCAGCGAGCTGTTCGCCATCGACGCTCCTTCCCGACCACTCGTCGTTTCGCTCCTGTTCGTCAGCGGGGTGCTTGCGCTCGCCTTCGGGTTCGGAGTCTTGTGGTCAGCCGGTCGGAACCGCGCTCTGCGCGTCACCGGCTGGGCGCTGGTCATAGCCGGAGTCGTCGACCAGGCCGGCCCCTTCTTCCCAATGCACATGCGTGACGTCATCGCCCAGGGTGGTGGCACCTTCAGCGACACGATGCACATAACCCTCACCATCGTGCTCTCGTTGCTCTTCCTGCTGGCCATGACCTTCGGTGCCGTGGCGCTCGGGAAGCGGTTCCGCGTCTACTCCGTCGCTACGATCCTGACGCTGCTCGCGTTCGGCGCACTGGCCTCGATGCAGGCTGACGCCCTCGCTACGAACGAGCCCACGCCGTGGCAGGGAGTGTACGAGCGCATCAACGTCGCGGCTTACCTGCTGTGGATGGTGGTGCTCGCCATCGTGCTGTTGCGCACCCAAACCGATGCACCGGTCGAGGCGGCGCCCGACACGCCGGGAAGTCGTCAACCGGCCTGACCTCTGGATCGGCGGCGTTTGGAGCCGCACGTTGGCGCCGCGTTGCCAGATCAGCGAGTTGACGCAGTCGAGGGCGGAACGGCAGGGCACCGACGGGCCGGCCGTGTTTCGGCGCGGAATGCTGCAACCCCGTCGGCTCCAAGCCACCGGCGTTTCAGTGAGGTGATCTCAGCAACGCAAAAGTGTTGATTGGTGCGACACGGGTGAAGGCGATGAGATCGGGCAGTGCTGGACGCGGGTGTGGGGCCCTCGGT
>NZ_JBEYTI010000068.1:0-18713 GCF_040642975.1 Micromonospora sp. NPDC047548 | reverse complement strand
AGGCCCGGGTGCCCGACGGCCTCATGTCGACTCGGGCGAGATCGGCGACGCCGCCAAAATGGGGCTTGACCTTGTCCCTGGGGCAGGGTTCGAGCGCCGTCCACGATCGTGGACGGCGCCGGCCGCTGCCGCTCGGTAGCGTTCGCCCGGCAGTAGACTCATCGGGTTCGTGACCTTGGTGAGGTGGACATGACGGCGGGCATTCGGTCGGACCTGGAACGCTGGACGGCGCTCGGTGCCGAGTTGGTGACGAGTCCGCGGGTCCACCGTCCGTCCTCGTTCTCGGCTCTGCTGGCCAGCGCGGTCCAGGACACGGCCGGGCAGGTGGTGGTGGATACCGGGTGCGGCGCCGGCCTGGTCACCATCGCTTCGCTCATGGCCGACGCCCAGCATGTCATCGCCCAGGACTACGACGCCAACTGCCTCATCGACACCGCCGCGAACGTCGAACGACTCCTCGGCCCGGCCGCACGACGGCGGCTGACGCTGTGGGAGGCCGACTGGCGACAGCTCGGTCCGATGCGTGCGGACGTCTTGGCCGTCAACCCGCCGCAGCGCCCGACAGCGCTGCTGGAAGACGTCGACGACGACGTGCTGCATCTGCACGACGGGGGCGGTGACGACGGGTTCGCCGGCCTCCGCATGGTGCTCGGACACGCCGGCACCCCCAGGGTGCGGACCACCGCCGCCGCAGTCCTCGACCTGCCCGCCGCCGCACCCGACCTCTGCGGGAGCCGCTGGTCGACGCCGTCGGTGCTCACCCACGCCCACCTGCCACTCGACCCGGCCTGGCATCGGCTGGTGCCCGAACTGATCGGCCGGGTCGACGTATGGGAGTTCACCCGCCCGCCGCCAAGCCACGGCGATCGGCCGCTCACCTGGTAAGACCACGCGTCCTTCGGGGAGAGCGCGGCGTCCTGCGGGGCTGACCGGCCGCACCGGCATGGTCGCTGCTGGGCCGTGCCTGCCTGGCGGCGTGGCACGGCCCAGCCGTTGACGGGGCGTTCAGCTCGACAGAGACCGCCAGAACTCGACCTGATGCGCGACCGCGAAGTCGGTCCGGCCGATGGCGTCGGGGACGAACGCTTGCACGTACTGGGTACGTCCGTCGAACCGCGGCCAGCCGGGCAGGCCATCCCGGTCGGGGGTGCCGGCGTGGGCGAATCGGCTCCAGGACGCCACCATGGTCTGCGCGAGCCGCTCCTGGCCGGCGGAGAGCGGGTGGCTGTAGTCGACGGTGAACAGGTAGGGCAGCTCCGCCGTGTGGTAGGCGCCGGTGGGGAAGCTGGGCGTGGCGGGCTTCGCGTAGAATGGCGCGTCCCGGTCGGCGAACTCGTACATGTACGTCGGCACGTGCCGGCTGAAGGCGCGCGCGCTGTCGAAGATCGGCCGCGCGTACTCGAAGTCCGTCATGATCGCGGACAGCGCCTCGGTGGCGGAGCCGTACCGGGTCCGCGGGTAGCGGGCCAGCACAGTCGCGGCGTCCCCGCCGAAGGTCGCCTCGACCATGCCGCGGTACTGATCGTCGGTGAGGGGACAGGGCGCCTCCGCGCCGGGCGCGCACAGCATGCCGGTGCGCTCCATGCCCCACACCTGAGCCCGCCACTCGTCGCGGGTCGCGCCGATGAGTACCGGTACCCGGTGGAACCGGCCGGTGGCCACCGCCTCGGCGGGATCGACGGGCAGCACCGGTCCGCCGGCGACCGGTTCGGCGCCCCACGCCGTCTGCCCCGGGTATCCAGCCGCCTCCACCAACTGCTGCGCCGAGCGGCCGCGCAAGCAGGACTCGACGCCAGCCGGGTCGTCGGCACACCCGGCGGCCGTGACGAACGCCGCGGAGGAATCCCGCGCTTCCTGGCGGGTACGGAAGGGCATCACGCACCCGTTGCTCTGCATGATGGCGCGGTGGAAGAGCCCGCCCGAGCCGGGCGCGGCCAGATGGGCGCAGACGCTGGTGGCACCGGCAGACTGCCCGGCGATCGTGACATTGCCGGAATCGCCGCCGAACGCTGCCGCGTTGGCCCGTACCCAGCGCAGCGCGGCCTGCTGGTCCTCCAACCCGTAGTTGCCCGACGTGTCTGCGCCCCGCCCGCCCTCGAGTGCGGGATGTGCGAGGAATCCGAGCGGGCCGAGCCGGTAGTTCAGCGTCACGACGACCATCTCGCCGCCGATGGCGAGCCGCTGCCCGCCGTAGGTGTCGCCCTGACCGAAGAGGAAATGTCCACCGTGGAGCCACACCACCACCGGCAGTTGCCGCCCCGACGACTGCCGTGGCGTGGTGACATTGAGATACAGGCAGTCCTCCGTGCCGCTCGCCTCGTCCATCGGCAGGCCCTCCAGTTGGGCGCAGCCGGGCTTCGGCGTGGTGGCGTCACGGACCCCGCTCCACGCCGGCGCCGGCTCCGGCGACCGCCAGCGCCGTACCCCTTCGGGTGCTGCCGCGTACGGGATCCCTTGGAACTCCCGGTATGTCTCGGTGACGGTGCCACGCACGGTGCCGTGGTCGGTCCGCACCACGGCCGGGTCCGACTGCTGGTGGGGCACGCCCGCGCCGGTCACCGCGGTGGACACGATGGGCAGGGCCGCGACGGCCGCGCCGAGTGCCGCAACCGTCCTCCATCGCCGTAGTCGTGGACCGAGCTGTCCGATCGTCCGCATGGTCTCTCCCTGTCGTTTCCGGATGCCGGGCACTGATCACGCCGGCCAGGCAAGGATGGCCACGAACCGCGACCCGGCGGCAGCCGAGCACTAGTGCACCTGGCGCGGTCCGGCTTGGCACCGCGGTCGCGCTGGTCTGGGCTACGCTCGTTGCGCTCTGGTGCTCTAGTGCGGTCGTCGGCCCCGACGGCCGGAACCGTCCGGGGGAGGCGACGTGTTGCCCGACGGCGAGCCGACACCGCCGTACGCGCGGATCGTCGCCGAACTACGGCGACGTATCGCCGTCGGGGCGGTCGCCCCCGGCGAGCGACTGCCCTCGACCCGGCAGATCGTGCGGGAATGGGGAGTGGCGATGGCCACTGCCAGCAAGGTGCTCGCCACGCTGCAGCGAGAAGGGCTCGCCGAGGCGGTGCCGGGAGTCGGCACCGTTGTGCTGGCCCAGCGTCGTCCGCGCGGCGGGCGGCCCACCGCCGCGGGCGCCGCACCGCCGCAGCGGATCGCCGGTCGCACCGACGCTGAGGTGCTCCGCGATCGGATCGTGCGGACTGCCGCCGGCCTCGCCGACGCGGAAGGGCTCGCCGCGACGACGATGCGCCGCGTCGCAACCCTGCTGGACATGCCCACCATGAGCGTGTACCGCCAGATCCACGGCAGAGACCACCTCATGGTGCTCATGGCCGACGCCGCCTTTGCCGAGCAGCCGCTACCGGCCCGGCCGCCCGCCGGCTGGCGTGCCCAGCTCGAGCTGCTCTGCCGGCTGCAGTGGGCGATGTACCAGCGTCACCCGTGGCTGGCCCAGGTCGTGTCGCTGACCCGCCCGTTGCTGGCGCCCAACGCGATCGCCCATACCGAGTGGGCGATGCGCGCGGTGACCGGACAGGGGCTCGACACGGAGACGGTGGTCCACGTGGCCGCCACGGTCGCCAGCTACGTACGGGGCACCGCGGTGAACCTGGAGCGGGAGGCGGAGGCTGAGCAGGACACCGGCCTGACCGACGACGAGTGGTTGCGGGTGCAGCAGAACGCGTTGGCTGCCGCGCTGCGCTCCGGCGCGTTCCCGATCCTGTCAGCCGTTTCGGCGCGCTCGGACGTGGACCTCAACATCGACACGCTGTTCGAGTTCGGCCTGCAACGGATGCTCGACGGTGTCGCGACGCTGATCGGCGCAAGCGGTGACGGTGTGGCCGGTGCCGGTGAGCGGCGCGGCATGCCCTCGCGGAGCAGCAACTGACCGGCAGGTGCGGTCCGGTGGAGACGCCGGCCGGTCGACGAGGCCGGCCGACGGAGGAAGCAGCACCGAGGCGCGGCGGGGGTGGAAGGTGGCCGACCCCGTTGCCGTGACCGCCCGACCGGCCCGGCGGCGCCGACTTGCCCGGCGGCGGCGATCCGGACCGACGGTCGCGGAGGGCGCACCGGTCGGTCAGGACCGGTGGCGGCGGGCGGCCATCGCCTGCATCGTCGGGCGGCGGACCACGGCTATCCGGTCGCCGCGGGCGCGGATCGACGTGCGGCCGCCGCGCCCGCGGCGGACGGTGAGGTCGACGGTGGCGCGACCCACCTGCACGCCCTCCAGCCTGAGTTCCGGCAACCACTCCGGCAGGTGCGGGTCCACGATGATCGTCCGCAGCGGTGCGGCCGGGCGCAGCGCCAGCAGAGCCTGGACCAGCATGATCACCGAGCTGGCGGACCACGCCTGGGGCGAGCAGGAGTTGGGATAGACGCCGGGATGCGGATGGGCGTCGTCGCGCGGCAGGCCACTGAGCACCTCGGGCAGACGGTGTTCCTCGAAGAGCGCCGCTGCGGCGAACATCCCCTCGGCCAGCCGGTGCAACTGCGCCCAGCAGCCGTACCGCGCGAGGCCGACACCGATCGTGCCGGCCTCCACCGGCCACACGCTGCCCCGGTGGTAGCTGAACGGGTTGTACGCCGGATGCGCCGCCGAGAGGGTACGCACACCCCAACCGCTGAACATGTCGGGCGCGAGCAGCCGACGGGCCACCAGGGGAGCGACCCGCGTCGGCACGATGCCGGTGGCCAGCAGGTGGCCATCGTTGGAGTTGACCGACCGCACCTGCCGCTTGTCCGGCCCGAGTGCCATCGCGTAGCAGCCGCTGTCGGGCATCCAGTAGGCCCGGTGGAAGCGGCGACGCAGCGCGCGCGCCCGGGCCAGGAGGGTGGCGCCGAGAGCCGGGTGACCGGTCGCGGCGAACACCACGGCGGAGTGCCGCAACGCGGCGTACCAGTACGCCTGGAGTTCGCTGGTCGCGATCGGGTTCGGCACCACCTGCCCGTGCTCGTCGACGATGGCGGTGTCCGAATCCTTCCACCCCTGGTTCTTCAGGCCGGACCGGGCGCGGCAGTGGTACTCCAGGAAACCGTCCCGGTCCGGGTCGGCGTACCGGTCGATCCAGCCGAGGGCGCGGCGCGCCGTCGGCAGGAGGTCCCGCACCGTGTCCAGGTCCCCCGTCCAGGCGAAGTACTGCCCGAGGAAGACCAGGAAGTCCGGCGCTGTCGACCAGTCGCCGTGGTAGTGGGTGAACGGGTTGAGCCCGAGTGCGGACACCGGACCCAGGCGGGCCTCGTGCAGTGGCTTGCCCGGCTCCTCGTCGCGCCCGTCGTCGACGCGCCGCCCGACGTGGCGGGCGTTGAGCCGCAGGCTGTCCGCCAGCATCGTCGGCCCGGCGAGCAGGGCCTGCCAGGACGCCGTCATCGTGTCCCGGCCGAAGATCTCCTGGTAGATCGGCAGCCCGGCCATCGGCGCCGTCGGCCCGGCCGGTTCGCCGAGCGGCAGTACGGTCAGGTCGTCGACCGCGCACCGCCAGGCCGCCGTGACGTCGAAGTTGGTGCTGTTCAGCCGGGTGAGCTCACGGGCGAGCCGGGCGCCGGCGGCGGTGGCGGCATCGGCCGGTCCGGTGAAGGTCGGCGGCGGCGCGGCCAGGCGCTGCCCGTCGAAGACGGGCTCGACGACGAGCTCCACCCGGCTGCTTCCGCCCGGCGGCACCGTGATCTCGACAGCGAGCGCGTCGTCCACGTACCGCACCGGCGCCTCGGCCCGTACCCCGATCGCCACCGCCCGGTCGAGGTCGTCGCGCAGGTACGTCAGGAGCAACTCCTGCTCCCCGGGATCCCAGCTCGCGCCGACGTCGCCGCACTGCAGGCGGTGACCCGCTTCGGCCTCACTGGTGTCCGCGAAGTCGGCGGCGAGATGGATCCGCATCGGCAGGGTCAGCGGTTGCTGGGCATAGCTGACCACGGTCAGCCTGATGCGCAGCCCGTCGCCGACGAAGCGTTCCACCAGCAGGTACGCCGCCCGGGACGGCAGCGCCTCGCCGTTGCCGAGTTCGGCGTACGACAGCTGGGCGTGACCCTGCACGTTCGCCGTGCTGAACGGGACCGGCTCGCGGCCGCCGACGGTGAGCCGCTCCGCGCTCAGCACCCGCGTGTTGCGTGCGAAGAAACCCTGCGGGTCGGTCCCGGTGATCCGGCCGCGCACGTCGGTGACCAGCGTGCTCCACCCGCTCGCCACGTAGAGCAGGTCGGGGCGGACGCGCAGGTTGCGGACCCGGCTCATCGGCGCTGCGGCACGTCGCGGGGGCCGGGCCGGGCGCGGTGACCGGGTGATGCGTGCGCAAGCGGCATCGGTCGCACCCCCCCTGATCTGCGGTTGCGGCCCATGGTGCTGTGGGGCAGCCGGACGGGGCCCTGCCTACCCGCTCGCCCCGCCCGTACACCCGGCTGATCCGCGCCGCGCCGCCGCTGTGCCACCTGCCGTCCGCGGTGAGAGCCGGTTCGCTCACCGCCGGCGCGGTCTTCCGGCGCGGTCCGCCGCCCGGCGCCTGCACCTACCCGGCCCCGCGCGGCGGTGTGGCTGCGCGCGCCTGGGGCGCGCTGTCCGGAGCGGCCCGAAGCCGAGGTTTCACCCCCGACGCGCCGGGTAGCCGTCGCCGGACAGACATGCCACCGACGGGAGACGACCGTGGGGTACCAGGCGCGTGACGGTGAGCTGCCGGTCGACCCGGAGCATGCCGAGGATGAGGCCGGCCAGGCCCGGCTCGTCCAGGTGGAGGCGGACACCGACGTCCCGGCCCCCGACGACACTGACGTGCGCCCGGACGTGGTGACCGAGGACGACGGCTCGGGCGTTGCCGGTGGCTCGTCCGGGAGCAGCGGCGGCGGCTCCAGCATGCTCGGCCATCCTGACGCCGCCCGCTGACCCGTCCGCCGGCTGTCCGCAGGTCAGCGGCGTAAGGGCCGTGCCGCCGGGTGGGCCGATTGGCGATCCGCTCGATACGCCCGCCCGCACGTGCACCCGCAGCCACGGGTCGACCGGCAGGCCGTCCGCGCGGACCTGTGCCGCGTACTCGGTCATGGGCAGGTCGGGGTGGTGTGCCTGCCGCTCGGGCGGACCGGGGCGACCAGGTTGCCTGGTCGCCGCGTGGTAGCTCAGCCCCAGGCGGTCGACCTGTCGGCGGCCGCCGACAGCGCCGCCCTGGCCTCAGCGACCAACTCGGTCACCAGATCACCCGCCGGCGCCTCCTTGGCCAGGGGATGTGCCTGGCCGGCCCAGAGGTTCGCCACGGAGGCGTCCCCGCTGCCCCGGGCGGCGGCCAGGAGCGGGCGGGTGAGCTGCAGCACCTGCGGGTAACCGACCGGTGCCGACCGGTCGTGCCGGCGGAGGAAGTCGTTGACGACCGCACGCGACCGCTTGCCGGTGAACGCTCGGGTCAGCGCGGTCGGTGCGGCGCTGGCCGCCGCCGCCCGGTGCATGGGGGAGGTGCCCGCCTCCGGGCAGCGCAGGAATGCCGTACCGAGCTGCGCGGCGGCGGCACCGGCGGTCAGCACGGCCGCTACCCCGGCACCGTCGGCGATGCCGCCGGCAGCCACCAGCGGCCGGTCGCAGCTGGCGGCGACCAGCCGGAGCAGGGGCAGTAGGGCGTAGTCCTCGTCGTCCGGCAAGCCGCCTCGGTGCCCACCCGCCTCGGTGCCCTGTACGACCATTGCGTCCACGCCCAGTCGGACCGCCGCCGTGGCGGCGTCCGGACTGTTGACCGTGGCCCAGACCTCGGTGCCCCGTTCCCGCAGGGCGGCCACCGCCGCCGGGTCGGGCAGCCCGAACGCGAAGGACACCACCGGGACCGGGTCCGCGAGGAGGGCAGCCAACTTCGCCGGGTACCCGTCGTCGCCGCCGCGGGGTTCGCCGAGAGTCACGCCGTGCCGCCGGGCCTCTGGGGCGAGCCTTTCGGCGTACGCCCGGACGGCGGCCTCGTCGACGGCACCAGCAGTCGGAAGGAAGACGTTGACACCGAATGGACGGTCGGTGCGGGCACGAACCTCGGCCACGTCGGCGACGAGCCGGTCGGCGCTGATCATCCCCGCAGCCAGGAAGCCCAGGCCACCTGCGGCAG
This sequence comes from Micromonospora sp. NPDC047548, assembly GCF_040642975.1. Lineage (NCBI taxonomy): Bacteria > Bacillati > Actinomycetota > Actinomycetes > Micromonosporales > Micromonosporaceae > Micromonospora > Micromonospora sp. NPDC047548. Next base: position 10,650 of record NZ_JBEYTI010000068.1, on the reverse strand, counting down.
AGACGGCCGCCGCGAGGGCCGGTGTCGACGGGCCGCCGGCCATCGGCGCGGCGACGATCGGGCGGGGCAACACGGACAGCACGGACATCCACCCATCCTGCCGGATCATTGCCGCCGCTGAGGGCTGACACCGCCGGGTAAGTCCAGCAGCGTGGGTGGCGTTTCGAAGCCACATATGAGATTGGCGGGCACGGACCTCGGATGTTCGCCGGCAGCTGGACTCTCGGCCCCGACCGTCGACAGTAGCGGCCGTGACACCACGATCTCAGGAGCCCTTGCGTGGGGCCCTGGATCCGTTTCGCGGTTGGGTAGGTGGGACGGCTCCGGCTATCCCGTCATCAACGCAACGGGGCACCGGTATCGTACCGATCAAGCGGCTGGAAGCCGCAGCCGAGCGGCTGGAGAGAAGCCGCGACTGGGCCGGCTCCCACGCCGCCAGCGTTCACCGGGTCAAGCTGGACCGCCTGGCAGCACAGGTCGTCATCCACGCTTCCGGGGACGCGGACGCGCTCGTCGCCGCCGCAGTCAAGGCCACCGGCGTGACGCCCAGGGTGTCGATCTTGGAGGCCGGGATAACGCCCGCCAGCCGCCGGGTCGACTCCATCCCGTACTACGGCGGTCTGGCACTGTTCGACTACAACGTCACCGGGCCGGGACACAACCCGCGTACCGTCGACGCAGACTGCACGACCGGTTTCCGGATGACTCGCGGGGGAACGAACAGCAACTGGGTGACGACCGCAGGGCACTGCGGCTCCAACGGCACCTATTTCTGGCACAACGGCGGCTGGAACCTCCGCGTCAGCTCGAACTACCTGAGCCTGGGCACGGACGTCTCCATGGTCGCCGGCGAGAACGGCGCCTACTTCAGCCGGTACTCCTGGTTCGGCTCGCGCGACACGTCGACGTCCAACCCGGTCACGGCGAAGCTGACCGGATGGCCCGTCATCGGGTCCGCCGTCTACATGTCCGGCTCCAACGGTGGCCTGGTTCGGCGCTGCTGCCGGGCGGGCGGGTCGGACGCCCACCTGCGACGGGTCTCGGCGGAGACCACCCAGAGCAGCATCAGGTTCACGGCGAGCGCGGACACGGCGGCGAACTGGTTGACCGTGAACTTGAAGATCTGCGCGAAGAGCAGATCCACCAGCAGCGCGAGGTGGAGCGCGCGCAGCGCACGCTGGCGCTCACGCCGCAGGAGCAGCCCGCCCCGGACCCCGAGCAGGGCGGTGGCGAGGGACGCACCGATCACCACCAGGTCCGCACCGCGCTGCGGTGCCCGGGCCAGTTCCCCGGTCGCATGCTCCAGCGCCGCGCCGGTGAGGGTGACGACGGGCTGCACGACGAGGTACACCGCGGCCAGGACCACCGGCCACCGGCGGGTCAGCAGCCGGTCGGCTGCGGCTCGGACCCGCTGCAGCGTGCGCTCCCGGGCCGCGCCCCAGCGGGATTCCCGGGCGGGTACGGCGACGAGCAGCCGGAGAATCGCGACGTCGACCGGGTCGGCCGAGTCCCGCAGCGAGCGGAGAGCGGCGGCGCGTTCCGCCTCACTCACCCCGGAGGTGACCCCGGCCAGCGCCAACTGCAGCGCCGCGGCGGTGCGTTCCTGCGGGGAGGGCGTGCCACGTCCACGCGACCACCCCACCAGCAGGACCAGCCCCGCGAAGACCAGGTATATGAGACCGGCGGCGGGTTGGTAGAAGTAGTCGGTCCGCGTGGTGACGAACTTGCCGATCTCGTCGATGAACAATCCGAACCCGATGCCGCCGAGCACGGCCGCCCAGGCTCGGGCCGACCGGCCGAGGAACGCGATCGCGACGCACAGGCCCGCCGCCATGAGCAGACCGCCCCACAACACGTGCGCGATGTGCAGGCTGCCACCGCCGAGCTTCGGGTAACTGGTCAGCTCCAGATACGCCCGGGTCGCCAGCACCGTGCCGATGCCGGACAGCACGAACGCCCACAGGTGCCCGGTGGTGTCAGGTGCCCGGACCAGCCGGCTGGCGCGACACAGCAACGACCGGGCGGCTTGGTCACGCACCGTCCACCTGGTGCCGTCCGCGTCGCTGACACGCCTCGCTGCGGTTTACGTCCGGCACCGCAACGACGACGACCGCCGGCGCCCAGCCCACCACGCGTCCCCTCTCCGCTGCCAACGACGACGCTGCTCAATGGCCGGTCACCAACCTACGCGATCCCAGGCCGACCCGTCACGGAGCGCATCGAGTTGGACCCGCCGGTGCCTGGTGGCTCGTCTTTGAACGTTGATCGTGTGGTCCGTCGGTTCACGTCCCGGCCGATCTCGTCGCGACCGGAGGACGCGATGTTCTGCGGCGACGGTTCGGGACGTCGACGACACCGGTGACAGGATCACGAGATGAGCAACTCCCACGATCGCCGTGACAGCCAGCCGGAGGGGGACGCCGTCCGCGCCGAGGACGACCGTTACCTCGGCTGGCGTGACCTGACCGTCTGGAAGAGCAGGCTCGGCCGGATCATGGTGGCGCTGGCACACCAGGCCGCGCGGTGGATCGGCCCGTACCCGGTGCTGGCGCTGACCCTGCTGATCGGCGTCGTGCTCGCCGTCGCTCTGACCGCCGCGTCGGTGGAAATCTACGAGGCGGTCGCCGAAGGCGACGGTGTCGCAGGCCTCGACAAGCCGGTCCTGCAGGCGGCCATGGCCGCGCGTACACCGCGGCTGAATACGGCGGTCACCGCGTTCACCAACCTCGGCGGCCCGATCGGCATGCCGATCCTCGCGGCCGTCGCCGCGATGGCGCTGGCGATCTGGCGTCGGCAGGTCAGCCCCGTGGTGCTCATGGCGGTGGCCACCGCTGGATCACTGCTGATGACGATCGCCGGGAAGGCCCTCGTTGGGCGTATCCGCCCGCCGCTTGCCGATGCGGTCGCACCGTATGAGACCTCCGCGTCGTTTCCCAGCGGGCACGCCCTCAACGCCGTGGTCGTCGCCGGAGTCGTGGCCTATCTGCTCGTCCTACGTCAGCGGCAGTGGCGCACCCGGGCGGCCACCGTCGCTGCGGCGGTGGTGTTCGCTCTCGCCATGGGCTTGAGCCGGGTGTTCCTCGGCCATCACTGGCTCACCGACGTGCTGGTGGCATGGACGCTCGGGCTGGCGTGGCTGGCTATCGTCATCACCATGCACCGGCTCTATCTGAGCTTGCGGCACGTGCCGCCCCGCGGCCCCACCGTCGGGTCAAGCCGGTAAGCCGTTCGTGGTCGATCGGACCTTGCGGGTGGGTGCACCTCAACCGGCACGGCGGGAACGAAACCGAAGGCGTCCCCTGAACCCCGCCCATGCCGCACGAGTGAACAGTCGAGCTGAGGGCGCCAGGCGTGTGCACGCCGCTGTGGCGACAAGGGCAGTCATCGCACCCAGCGCAGCGCCGAGGAACGCCGCCGGGCCGGGCTCGACGCCGCCGGGCAGGACCAGCAGGACGAGGGCCACCGAACCGACCGAGACAGTACGACGGATTGCGACACTGCGGGCAGCCGATGCCAGTGGCACGACCGCCCAGAGCAGGTACCACGGGTGCACCACCGGGCCGGCGATGACGATCGCCGCGAGACACAGGCCGAGGGCGGACAACGGTCCAATTCGCGTGGCACGCCGCCACAGGACCAGGCTGACCCCTGCGGCGACGATCATTCCGGCCAACCAGAACGCTCGGATGGTTCGATCGACTTCGACTCCGCTCAGGTGAGACAGCAGTGTCCCGAAGGCCCAACCCAGATCTGTGGTGACCGACATCCAGGTGTGCGCGTGCGTGGGAGCGTCGAGGGCGCGGATCCAGCCGAACCCGGTTCCGGCCAGGGCGGTGACCGCCAAGGCGGTGATGGCGGCAACGAGGATGGTTCGCTGCGCTGCCCTCAGTCTCGCCCGTCGACCGCCGAGCTGTTGCGCCCAGACAGGGACGACGAAGATGATCGCCAGTCCCGCCGGCGCCTTGACGAGGGCGGCGAGGGTCATGAGCACGACGCCGATCGCGGGTCGATGCTGTAGTGCCAGGAGCAACCCCAGGCACATCAGGCCCAGCATCACCGCCTCGTTGTGGGCGTCGCCGATCAGGTGCAGCAGCACGAGGGGGTTGAGCACGCCCAACCACAGCGCGGCCGCCGGCTGCACCCCGCACAGGCCGGCCAGCCGAGGCACCGACCAGACCAGCAGTCCCACGCCCAGCAGGGCCAGCACCCGCATCCCGACGATGCCGGCCCAGACACCGCCATCGGTCAACTCCGTCACCGCGCCGGCGAGCGTGAGAAAGATCGGGCCGTACGGCGCCGGGGTGTGTTGCCAGATTTCGGGCACGTTGACGGTGAGCGGACCACCCAGGGCGGCGGGGCCCACCCGGTATGCGTCCAGGCCCGCCATCGTCATCGCGCCCTGGGCAAGGTAGCTGTGGACGTCGCCACTGAAGATCGGGGGCGCAAATGCGAACGGTGCGCCCCACCATGCTGCTGTCGTCACCAGGTCGCGCCGGGACGGGCCGCCGGAAGTACGTACTGCCGCGCCGATGCGCCACCAGGCCAGCAGGAGCATCGTCAGCCCTACGTAGACCACGAACACCGACAGCGTCGCCCGCGCTCGCAGGTCCAGGATGAGGGGCAGGTCGATCGCGATCTCGCCGAGAGGCGTCACGCCCGACAACAACCCGCCCACCGCGGTCACGGCTGAACCGATCACGCCGAGCATCCAGGTGCCCGCCAGGGAACGTGACGACTCCGACCCGTCGCTTCGCTTGGCGGCAGCGCTACCCAAAACCGTCAGCACCCATTCATCCGTCACCTCAGGAGGACGCACTCCGCGGTGGCCCACCGCGCTGGAGATCACAAGCCTCACTCAAAGTAACTGAAGCACTACCCTCTGCGCTGGAGTTGCCCGACGCCCTGCCAGCCGCACTCGCTGCCGAACGCCTGGAGCGCCTCGGCATCCGGATTCGCGTCCCACCTGCCGCCCTCGCGAGACAATGGGAGCTGGCGCGGATCCGGCCGGGGACGCGGGTGTCCGGGTGCGGAGAGGCGGAAGCACAGTGCGGGTGCTGGTCATCGAGGACGAGACCGCCCTGGCGGAGGTGCTGCGAGCCGGCCTGACCGACGAGGCTTTCGCCGTCGACGTGCAGCACACCGGGATCGACGGGCTGTGGGCGGCCACCGAACACCCGTACGACGTGGTGGTGCTCGACATCATGCTGCCCGGCCTCAACGGGTACGAGGTGTGCCGGCAGTTGCGGTCCCGCGGGGTCTGGACACCGGTGCTGATGTTGACCGCCAAGGAAGGCGAGTACGACCAGGCCGACGCGTTCGATCTCGGCGCCGACGACTACCTGATCAAGCCGTTCTCGTTCGTGGTGCTGGTGGCCCGGCTTCGGGCCCTGGTCCGCCGGGGCGCCCCGGCGCGGCCGGTGGTGCTCACCGCCGGCGACCTGGCCGTCGACCCGGCCCGGCGGCAGGTCACCCGGGCCGGGCAGCCGGTCCGGGTGACCGCGCGGGAGTTCGCGCTGCTGGAGTTCCTGATGCGCCACCGCGGCGACGTCGTGTCGAAAACGCAGATCATCGAGAACGTCTGGGACGCCCACTTCGACGGCGACCCGAACATTGTCGAGGTGTACGTCGGATACCTTCGCCGCAAGATCGACCAACCGTTCGGCCGCGCGGCGATCCAGACGGAGCGGGGGATGGGCTATCGGCTGGACGCCGACGGCGGATGACGTCGGGGAGCGCGACGGCATTCGGTACCTCGCGCCCTTTCAGGGTCCTCTCAACCCGGCTGAACCTACGCTGCGGAGGTGGCTGCCAGGTTCGCTGTGCTCCGGGATGCCGCCGGGTGGATGCGCCGCCGGTGGGGTGTGCGACTGCGCTCGGCGCTGGCCGCCGCGCTGGTGGTGGCGGTGGCCTTCGGGGTCGGCGCGGCCACCTTCGTCTACCTGGCCCGGGCGAATCTGGTTGGCAACGTGGACGCCGCCGCGCGGCAACGCGCCGACGAGGTCGCCACAGCGGTGACCGGGGGCGACGAGGACGCCATCGCCCAGACCCTCAGGTCCAGCCCGGGGGAGCAGACCCTGGTTCAGGTCCTGGCGCCGTCCGGTCGGGTGGAAGCGGCGTCGGCGGCACTTGGCGACGCCGCCCCGCTGTCGCCGCTACGTCCCGACGCCGGCCAGCGCCTGCGAGAGCAGCGGGTACTGCCGTTCTCCGACGAAGACCCTTTCCGGGTTGTCGCCGTCGGAGTGGGCACCGGCTCGGGAACCCACACGGTGCTGGTCGCCCAGTCGTTGCGGCCGGCGAACGAGAGCACGGAGGTCGTGGCGGCGATCCTGCTCGTCGGTGTGCCGCCGATGCTGCTCGTGGTCGGCGCGGCGGTCTTCTGGTTCGTCGGGCGGTCGTTGCGCGCGGTGGAGGCGATCCGTCGCCGGGTCGCCGGCATCACCGCCCGGGACCTGCACGCCCGGGTGCCGGTGCCGGTGGCGCACGACGAGGTGGCGGCCTTGGCGGAGACGATGAACCGCATGCTCGACCGGCTGGAGAGGGCGGCGGCCGGCCAGCGGCGGTTCGTCGCCGACGCCAGCCACGAACTGCGCAGCCCCCTGGCGACCCTGCAGGCCGGCCTGGACCGCCTGGCGCTGACACCTCAGCCCGGCACCGACGACGATCTTGTCCGGCTGCTGCGGCGGGAGTCGGAACGGCTGGGCCGCCTCGTCGCCGACCTGCTGCTGCTCGCCCGCATCGACGAGCGCGGCCCGACCCTGCGCCGTGAGGACGTGGACCTGGACGACCTGGCCTACACCGAGCGGGACCGCCTCGCCGCCGCCCGACCGGACCTGACCGTGCGCATCCAGCTCACCCCGGTACGGGTCACCGGCGACACGCACGACCTCGGCCGGGCGCTGCGCAACCTGGCCGACAACGCCGCCCGCCACGCGCGGCAGGAGATCGCGCTGCGCGTCTTCGCCGACGGCGGATCAGGCATCATCGAGGTCGCCGACGACGGACCAGGGGTGCCCGAGACGGAGCGAGAGCGGATCTTCGAACGGTTCGTCCGACTCGACGACAGCCGGGCCCGCGCCGAGGGCGGCAGCGGCCTGGGCCTGCCGATCACCCGCGAGATCGTGGCGGCGCACGGCGGGACCGTCCGGGTGCTGGCCGAACCCCGGATGACGATCCAGGTCCGGCTGCCACTGGCCGGCGCAGGCCCACCGAACACCTGACCCGCGAACCTGCCCCCGGCTGACCGCCTTCAGCGTCCTCTCAGCCGAGGCGAGACATGCTGGGCACAGCCGGTCGGGGGAACCGGGTCGAGCCACGGAGTCGCAGCCGCCATGAGCTACCACCTGTTCCAGTTGATCAACGCTGCAGCGGGCCGCAACGATCCGCTCGACGACGTGATGGAGTGGGCGGCCGTCTGGCTGATCTACGTCCTTGGCGCTCTGGCGGTCGTCCCGCTGCTGCGCGGGGTCAGGACGCGCGGCAGGACAGCGGTCGTACCCGTCGTGGTGTCCCTGCTGGTGGCGTTCGCCGTGGGACAGGTGGTTGCCGCCATCAGCACCGAGGTCCGCCCGTTTCAGACCCACCTGGTGCATCAGTTGATCCCGCACGACGCGGGCGGATCGCTGCCCAGTGACCACGCCACCGCCGCCTTCGCGGTGGCCTTCGCGGTCGGGGCGTTTCTGTCCCGGCGGTGGGGGGTAGCGCTGTCGGGGCTGGCCATCGCCATCGGATTCGCCCGGGTATGGACAGGTGTGCACTATCCGGTCGACATCGTTGCCGGCGCGCTGATCGGCGCGGCCTCCGTGCTGATCGTCACGCTCGCCGGATCACTTGTCGACCGGTGGGGTCACCGCCGCCGGTCGGGCACCGCTGTCGGCAGCCGGTAGCCCTTCCCCGGTCGGCCCACTTTCCCGGCAGGCACTGTCGCCGCATCCCAACGGAGGTCCTTCGTGTCGACGTCCCTGGCCCTGCAGACCGCAGGTCCCGGCTTCCTCAACCCCGAGTGGTTGATCTCCACCTTCGGGCTGATCGGCATCCTCGCCATCGTCTTCGCCGAGTCCGGCCTGCTGATCGGGTTCTTCCTGCCCGGTGACTCGCTGCTGTTCACCGCCGGGCTGCTCGTCGCCGACGGCCGCTACCTGCACCAGCCGCTCTGGCTGGTCTGTCTGCTGGTGGTCGTCGCCGCGATCGCCGGGGACCAGGTGGGCTACCTGTTCGGCAAGCGGGTCGGCCCGACCCTGTTCCGCCGGCCCAACTCCCGGCTGTTCAAGCAGGAGAACGTGACCCGGGCCAACGACTTCTTCGCCCGCTACGGCGCCCGGTCGGTGGTGCTGGCCCGGTTCGTGCCGATCGTGCGGACGTTCACCCCGATCATCGCCGGGGTGAGCCGCATGCACTACCGCACCTTTGTCATCTACAACGTGCTCGGCGGGGTGCTCTGGGGCACCGGCGTGACCGTGCTGGGCTACTTCCTCGGCCAGATCGCCTTCGTCAAGGACAACATCGAGTTGATCCTCATCGGCATCGTTGTGGTCTCCCTGGTGCCGATCGCCATCCAACTGCTGCGATCCGGGCGGGCCGCCACCCGGACCGGACGTGCTGGGGTGGACCGTGCCGAGCCAGCGCGAACGCGCGGAACCACGACCACACAGGACTGACGCGCAGATCCCGCGGGAAACCGACCCGATGTGGGCTCGGTCGGTGCTCGATCCCCGAACGCTGACGACTACCGGCTGGAGTCCGGGACCGCCCGTCCTGAGCCGGGGCGGCGCAGGACGAGGCCGGCGACGCCGCCCACCGGAATGAGCAGCCAGCAGGAGAGCAGCCGGTAGATCAGGACGGCGGCGGTGGCGCTGACCGCGGTCGCGCCCGAGGTGGTGAGGCCCGCGACCAGGGCGGTCTCGATGACGCCGATACCGCCGGGCGTCAGCGGGACCTGGCGGACGATCTGTACGCCGAGGTAGATACCGGCCAGGGTGATCAGGTCGACCGGCAGGCCCAGCGCGCGGGTACAGGCGGCCAGGCAGAAGAGGTCGGTCAGCCAGTTCGCCGCGCCGTAACCGACGACGGCCCACCAGTCGCGGGCGCGCAGGCCGGCGCCGGCGCGCCAGGCGTCACGGGCGGAGACGAGGAGGTTGTGCAGGTAGCGGGCGACGTGGCCGCGGTGCTTGGCGGGCTTCGCGTCGAGCGGCTCGTCGGTCAGGCGGCGGCCGAGGGCCACCGCGGCGCCGGTCAGCGCGACGAGGGCCGCGACGACGATCAGGGGGCGCCAGGCCAGCGACGTCGTCGAGCTGTACGTGAGCAGGACGGCGCCGCCGCCGGCGTAGATCAGGGCCAGGGCGCCGATGGAGGCGAGGCCGGAGACGACTGCGCAGACCGCGCCGATCTCACGGGCGACGCCGGCCCGCTCGTATTCGCGGATCGCGTAGCCGGTGGCGACCGCACCGCCGGCCGGGACCGAGATCGAGATGGCCGTGCGGGCCAGGGTGATCGCCATCAGGCGGCGCCGGCGGATGCGGACGCCGAGGGCGCCGAGCAGGTGCTGCTGCTGGCCGGCGAAGGCGGCGATCGAGACGGCCTGTAGGAGCGCGGCGAGGGCGACCCAGCCGTACTTGGCGCCGGTGAGGGCGGTGAGGAACTCGTTCGGGTCGGGCAGGCGACCGCGCAGCCCGACCGCGGCCAGGGCGACCACCGAGACGGCGACGGCGAGCAGGCGAATCCAGCGGGTACGCCAGGAGCCCGACGGGGGGTTGACCTTTTCTGCCAGACCGTGCCTCCGCGGCGGCTCCGCCGGGGACGCGGGAGAGGACCGGCACATCGCTTGATCCTCGCAGACGCGCGCACGCCCGCGTTCCGCCCCCCGCTCTGTGGCCAGCGGGGCACCTTGGGATGGCGCTGGTTGGATCGCCGCCTCGTACGGTACCGGCGTTACGCTCTGGCACATGGGAGATCCGTTCCGGGTGCGCGTCACCGTCCGCGGCTACGAGCTTGATACGCAGGGCCACCTGAACCAGGCCGTCTACCTGCAGTACGGCGAGCACGCCCGGTGGGAGTGCCTGCGCGCCGCCGGCATCCCGCAGGACCGGCTCCTCGCCAGCGGAGTGGGGCCCGTCGCCCTGGAGGTCACCCTGAAATACCTGCGAGAGCTGCGCGGCGGGGACGAGGTGGACGTGTCCTGCGAGTTCCGCTGGGGCGAGGGCAAGACCTTCCAGATCGACCAGAACTACACCCGCCCCGACGGCACCCCGGTCGCGACGCTGACCGGGGTGGCCGGGCTGCTCGACCTCTCGGCCCGGCGGCTGGTGCCCAACCCGCACGAGCGGTTCCAGGAGCTGGCCACGAATCCTGGGCCACTCAACCTCTGAGGCGAGCGCGGACACGGCGGCGAACTGGTTGACCGTGAACTCGAAGGTCTGCGCGAAGAGCAGATCCACCAGCAGCGCGAGGTGGAACGCCCGCAGCGATCCCAGGCCGATACGGCAGGGAGCACGGGCGCAGACCCCCGCCTTCAGGCGCGGGGGAGGAAGTCAAGGAGCAGCGACTAGTGGTTGCTTCTCCACTTAGAGCTGTCTACAGTTGACTGTTGTGAGCAGCGTTTATCGGATCGGCGAGTTCGCCAAGCGGGTTGGCCGCTCGGTGAGCACCGTGCGTCGG
>NZ_JBEYTI010000067.1:0-18928 GCF_040642975.1 Micromonospora sp. NPDC047548 | reverse complement strand
CCAGGAGATCACCTGGCCACCAGCATGGATTTCTGCTGTCCGCCCACAAGGAGAACCCAAGGCCATCGGACAGGACTTCGTCCTGACCCTTGACATACGCCACAAGTTGGGCCCCGACCACATTCGGACCGGCCGACGGGGCTGGTGGCTCGGTACCCCTGCCTGTCTCGTGGGTCCGATTTACTGACACACTCAGACTCGGGAAGGCACCACCAAGGGCAGCGCCGCCCAGATTCCCCCTCGCTGTATCAGCGCAGTATCTGGAGGCGATGCCATGTTCCTGTTCATGGTCACAAGACGTCTGCGTCGAGCTGTCGCAGCGCTGTCTCGAGGCGACGCGGGACCAGCATCGCGCCTCCTCGCACGCCGTTGCCATTTCAGCGCGATCGGCGTCGCCGGATTCGCGGTGCCCGTCAACGGTTCCGCTGCCATGCGGCGCCGCCTGCGTATGATGCTGGCCAATCTCCAGTCGGCCCGGTTCATTTGCGACCAGGTTGCGGTTCAGGGACCGGCCTGGGCGGCGGTGGTCGCCTGTCATCTGATCATGATTCCGTGCCCAAGCCGCCAAGAGACGGTCCGTCGGTTCACGCTGTTACTGGCCTGGCGATGGACCAGAGCCTCCAGCGGCCTGCTTCTCTCCGAACGCACCGATGTCGCCACCGTGCTCACGATGCTGGCTCATGAATCGGCGCTGGTAGGACCCGGTGGCGAACCAGACTCGGGGCAGGCAGTTGAACCGATGGCTCGCGGTCTCTCGCATCGGCGGCACCGGACGCTCCCGGGGCGGGTTGGTGATGAGGGTGTTGCCGGACTCGCCCCGTCCGCGGGGCAGGCGGAGACGCGCAAAGGCTCGGTATCCGTGCCGTGGGCGCCCCCTTCAGAGATGACGGCGCCGCCGTACGAGTGATGGGACAGCACGGCGAAAGCCCAGGGCCGGCGAAGTTCTTTGATTCAGCCCAAAACGCCGCGTCGGAGCCAACCGCGACCGAGCTCTTCGCCTTACGCGTTCGGTGAGAACATCGAGGAGCAACCACCCAAGATCAGCGCGATCCGCGCGGGCGCACCGCTCATGCCGCGCCGCGTGCGCGCTGACCTCCGCCGCGGCGCTGGGCACCACGTACTGCCGGATCAGCCGTGTTCCCGTCTGATGGATCATGTTGTCATGGCAGACGTCGTCGAAATCCACGTTCCGCTGGTGCCAGCTCCGGATATTGCGCCTGGCGCCTATCCGTTCCCCTGACTCGCTGTCCGATGGTGGCACGGTCACTGGTCCTGGTCATCCGGCTCAACGAGTTGGCCGATCCTGGCCAGACGACGATTCGTTGCGACCAGGTCGAATGGCTCTGGGTCCTGCGGCTCCTCCTCGGACGGATACTCCACAGGGGAGTCGCCGGCAAACGCGATACAGATCGGGTACGCCGCTCCCGGTCCGCGCTCCTGAACCTTCTCCAGCGTGACCTCATGCCACCAGCTCGCGCCGAAGTCGTACTCGTAGCGGACCTTCTTGGTCGCGCCGGTGAACACGTCCCGCAACCGGATCGCGAACTCGTCGGCCATCGCCGAGTTACGCAGATCGAACAACGGGTCGCTGTACCGCTTGCCACCGACCTCGAACATGTGCAGGTGGTCACCGTCCCACCCGAACAGCTCCTGAATCACGGCATGTAGGTCACCGAACGTGGCGATGGCCGGCACCAGCACCCTCCGCAAGATCGACGGAGACCAACGCATCAGCACAACCTTGAGCTGGTAGACCTGGTCGACCGAGCGGGCAACGCCTGAGGACACGAACGCGGTCAGCGCGGCAGTCACCCGCCCCGCGTCGGGATGGTCACACCCGGCCACCGCGTCCAGGCGCGACTGCAGGTCCGTGCCCGGGATCCGGTCGTACACCAGCGCCAGCGCCTCATCGGGGCCGGGCCCCTCCAGGGCGGCCGCGGCATGTTCGACCGCCAGCCACCACGTGTCGACCTGGGCCAGACGCGGCCCCCCGCCGTCCCAGGCGGCCAGCGTCGCCCGGGCATGTGGCCCCAGTTCCGGGATTCGCTCGGCCTCCCGCCACACTCCCAGCGCCTGCTCGCCCAGCCCGCCAGCCACGTCGCCCGCCCCGATCCGGGCCACCGCCGACACCCCGGCCGCAGCCGTCAGCAGCTCCCGCGCCGCGTCGGCCGCCGGCCGTGGTTCCAGCCACCGCCATGCGGCGGACCACGGATCCGCCCCCCGGCGCACGCAATCGGCCAGCAGTTCGACCACCTCGTTGGCGGGTAGGTCCGCGGTTATCCGCCGAGGCCGATCCGCCCGTGCGCACGCCCGTGCCCACTGGCCCAGCCTGGTCACCGCAACCGTCCGGGTGCTGGTGCCGGTCACCGCCCCCAACCGGCCCAGCAGATCCACCATCCCGGCGAACCGGTCGCCGGTCACCGAATCCACATACTGGGTGAGCACGTGAAACGGCACGTGGTCGGACCGGTCGCCGTCTTCCTCGTGCTCCTCGACGACTTCGCCCAACCAGTGCCACAGATGGCTCGGGTCCAGGCAGGGCCGGGTGGCCACTACCTCCAGGAACGCGAACGCGAGGGTGGCCACGCCCTGCTCGTACCGGGGATCGGACTCGACCGTGCACACCGCGCGGAACCCGGCCAGCCACGCATCGAGGACCTCGGCGTCCCCCAACGATGGCCACTGCTCCAGCACCGGCCCAGCCACAGCGACGGAGCCGGTGATCTTCAACAGTCCCGAGCCGAGGGCAAAGCTCCACGGCCGGTGCAGCCCGGGCACATCCGCCGCGGTCCGTACCCTGGCCGGCACCGGCACCCCCAGCACGGCCCCGGCGGCAGCAACATCAGCGCGACGCAACACCCGGCTGGCCGTCACCGGCCGGCCGTCACGTCCCACCCAGCGCGCCAGCTCGCATGCCTGATCGGCCATCATGCAACCACGGGCCAGCAGCGCCGCACCGGCGACGTCGGCAGGAGCTTCCACTGCGAGGGGGCGCGGATCCATCCGGCGACCCTATCCGCGCCCGTTCGAGGACATCGAAGCGAGGTGGGCCGGCGGTCCGGAGCAGAACGACGACCGCGGTCTGGGGCCTGCCGCCACGGCTACCAGCCATCGCCGGCCCGCCATGGCCGTGGTTCCCGCTGCTGGCAGCGAACTGACGGCCGGTAGGGTCACGATGCCGCCACTGGCGGGGGAAGCGAGGTGGTTCGAGGATCAGCGACAAATAGCGGATCAGCGGGCGTGTCACTCGGCGATCGCGTTTCCGCGGGTGCTGCCGGCAGCATCCGGCTGCCCGAGCTGTACCGCAGACGTGGTATTTGTCTTCCTCGGCTACGGCTTCCGGCGACGCTCCGCCCGGTCAAAGGACGGGGCGATGTTCTTGTCGTTCCTGCCGGCGATCAGCAAGCAAGTCAGCCCTGTGGGGTTCCATAACCCTGTCACAGTGGTCTGAGCTGGGCTTGCTACGCGGCTCGTTCGTACTCGTTGATCAGCCCGCCGAGGACCGGCCGGCGTTTGATCCGCTCTTTGGTTAGGTCGATGACGGGTCGGTCGGATTGCGGAGGCTGCAACTGCAGGCCCCGGTGGGGACGCCGCGCGTTGTAGTGTCGCGCGTACTGATCAAGTGTTCGGCGTAGGTGCCGTTCGCCGCTGATGAGCATGCGGTCGGTGACCTCGCTGCGGACGGTGCGCACGAACCGTTCGGCGTAGGTGTTCGCGCGTGGGCTACGTGGTGGGATCTTGCATACGGTGATGCCGGCGTCGGCCAGTACGGCGTCGAAGGCGGCGGTGAACTGTCCGGCCCGGTCCCTAACCAGGAACGTGAACTGGCATCCGGGCGATCCTCGCCGGGATCAACACGCACGCTGGTCCGGCCTGGACCTGGTGTGCCAGTGGGGTTGGGACGCGGTCAGCCGCGGCGGCCGGGTCGCCGGTGTCCCGGCCACCCATCGGGACACGTGGCGGCGGTGCAATGACCGCGATGTCCGTGCCGCCGTCGGTGTGCTGGTCCGCTTCGGCGCGCTGCGCCTCGACGACCCACCGGATGCGCGTCGGGTGGCGTTCACCGCGCTGGGGCGCGCCGCAATGCCCTCATGCTGGTGAGTCCGGTCCAGGCCGCCGTACCCCCGCTCGGATTCGAGGTCAGCCGTTCGCGCGGCGCAGGGACCTCGCACGCGCTGCTGCCTGGTAGGCGGCGCCGGCAGAGGCGTTGGCGCCGTTGGCGGGCCACCATTGTCTGCGCGCGAGCGTGAAAGGATACCACCGCCCGTCCGGTCCCAGCCGCAGCCGTACCCCGGCACCGGCATCTGTGATCGTTCCCGCGTCGATGGACAGCTCGCCGACGGCGAATGTCCGTCGTCTGTGGACCTCGTCCACCGCTGCGGACATTTCGTCGGGGCCGCACGGTGTCGCTTCGATCGCCGCGGACACGCCTGCGGTGCCGCCGTGTCGATACGCGAGGGCGAGTCGCCGTAGGTCATCCTCGGGGATGCCGGTCAGCTGTGCCGCCTGCGTGGTGTGCGGGGTTCCCGAGGCGGATGCGAGCAGCCGTACCGCGTCGATCAGCGGGTCCTCCGTGCGGGTGGTGCTGCCGGCAAGCATGGCGGTGGCCCGTCCTGCCGCGTCTGCGGCGAGCAGGTCCAGGAGCCCTTTGCCGGGAACGCCCGGTGGCGTCTCCCAGCCTTCCCAGGCCCGCGGATCCGGGTGAGTATGTTGGCTCGCGCTCACGCTGCGCCTCCCGTGTTCAGGTCCGTGCCGAGGCTCACCAGCGCGGACAGTTCGCTATCGGACAGTTCAGTCAGTGCCATCGGCTCACCGGGCAGGACCGCTTCAGTCAATTGCCGCTTGCGGGCGAGGAACCCGGCGATGCGGTCCTCGACCGTGCCCTCGGCGATCAGATGGTGGACCTCGACGAGGCGGTGCTGACCGATGCGGTGCGCCCGGTCGGTGGCCTGGTCTTCGACGGCGGGATTCCACGGCCGGTCGAAATGGATGACGTGCCCGGCCCGGGTCAGGTTCAACCCGGTCCCGGCCGCACGGACCGACAGGACGAGCGCGTCGCCGTCACCGGACTGGAAACGATCGACGATCTTCTGCCGGGTTGCCACCGGTACGCCGCCGTGGATGAACTCCGCCCGGATGCCGCATGCATCGAGATGGGCGCGGATGAGGTGCCCCATGGACACGTACCCGGTGAAGATCAGTGCGGCGTCGTCGGTGAGGATGACCGCTTCCATCAGCTCTTCGAGGACCTGCAGCTTGCCGGACCGGGCGGCCTGCCTCGCGGCGTCCCACCCGTCCGGGGACTCGCGCAGGTAGTGCGCGGGCGAATTGCAGATCTGTCGCAGCGACTGCAGCAGACGCAACACCTGGCCGCGCCGTTGCAGGCCGTCGCTGGCCGTGATCCGCCCGAAAGCCTCTGCCGTGGCCGCCTGGTAGAGGGCGGCCTGCTCGCGGGTGAGCTCGACGTAGCGGTCGTTGACCACCTTGTCGGGCAACTCGGGGACGACGTCCGGGTCCGTCTTGCGGCGGCGCATGACGAACGGCGCGATGAGTCGGCCGAGTCGGCGCGCCGCGTCACGATCGGCGACAGCGTCGGCCGCTTCCCGCTCAGCGGCACGGCCGAACCGTTCGCGGAATGCGGCCAGGGAACCGAACAGCCCCGGGTTCGTCCAGTCCAGGATTGCCCACAGCTCTGTCAAGGAGTTCTCGACGGGGGTGCCCGTCACCGCGACCCGCGCCGCCGGGCGCAGCAGCCGCAAGGCGCGGGCAGCCTGCGAGCGGTGGTTCTTGATCTGCTGCGCCTCGTCAGCCACGACCAGGTCCCAGGGAACGTCGGCGAGCACCCTGGCGTCACGCAGCAGGGTCCCGTAGGTGGTCACGACAACCTCGCCGGGCTCCAGGCCGTCGAGGGACCGGCCGGTTGCGTGGTAGCGCCGGACGGTGACGCCGGGCGCGAACCGCGCGAACTCCCGTTCCCAGTTGGCGATCAGCGACGCCGGGCAGACGACAAGCGACGGGCCGGCGTCCTCCCGGGACAGCCGGTAGGCGATTACCGTGAGGGTCTTGCCGAGGCCCATGTCGTCGGCGAGCAGCGTCCCGAACCCCGCAGACGTCGTCCGCACCAGCCATTGCACGGCAAGACGCTGGTACCGGCGCAAGGTCGCATGCAGGCCGTCCGGCACCGCGAGGCTGTCGCGCGGACTGGAGCCGGCCGCGCGCAGGGTGGCTATGAGATCGGCCAGGCGCCCGGCCGCGGAGCAGGCAACGTCCCGTCCGCCGACCGTCACCTGGCCAGTGAGCGCCGCACCCAGGGCCTGTGCCGCGGTGAGCCGGCCCGCGCTGTGGTTGCGGGCGAGCAGCCGCGTCTCGGCGTCGATGACGACCCAGCGTCCGCGGATCCGGATGACCCCCGCGACCGCTTCGGCGGCCGCCTCGGTCTCCTCCTCCGTCAACGGGTTCCCGTCCAGGCTGAGCTGCCAGGTCAGATCCGCTTCGCCTGCCAGAGAGAAGGCGCCCGAGCCGCTGGGGGCCTGGGACGCGACGATGATCTGCCTCCCCAGGTCGCTGGCGGTGACCAGGTCGGCCGGCCATTCCGCCGTGACCCCGAGCGCAGCAAGCCGCTCCCCCTCCGGGCCCAGGAGTTCGGCGGCCTCGGCGCCGCCCAGCGTCCCGTCGCGCCGGACACGCTCCAGGGGCGGCCACTGCCGGCAGGCCCTGCGCACCAGCCGTTCCTCGGCACGACCGAGAAGGCTCTCCCCGGGCGCGTCCCCGCCCGAGTCCCTGCCTGCGTGGGCTGTTCGTAGCTGCGCGCGCAGCGGCAGACCGTCGCGGTCGGGTGGGCTCAGGCGGATCACCAGGGGTGCGGCGGCGGTCCCTTCGGCGGCATCGGCAGCGCGATCGACCCATTCGGCGGCGTCCGGGCCGAGCAGGCGCGCGGCTCCCGCGTACGGCAGATCCCCAACCACCAGGCGCGCTCCCGGAGGCCGCAGCAGCACCTCCGCGACCGTGTCGACGAACCGCGCGAGGTCAGGGTCCGGCCCGACGTTCAGGGCGAGCCGCCAACAGTCCCGGCCGTCGGCGTCCAGGGCCGGGTAGACGCGCCGGGCCGCGACCGCCTCCAGGGCTGCCTTTGCGGCAGCTGCCCAGGTTCGCGCCGATGGGTGAACCTCACCGTCGAGAGTGGCCAGGACCGGCAGGGCGGACAGGACAGGTAGCTCGTATCCCGCCAAAGGCTCGGGGAGGTCGCCGCCGATCCGGAAGCGCCAGTCGGTGAAGTCCACGGGGCAGCCAGCCTGCAGCAGCCGGGTGACGATCCCCTCGGGACTTCGGGCCTGTTCGCGGCGAGTACGGGCAAGGCGGGCCAGGTGTGCTCGTTCCGCGCAGAGAACCTGTTCCAGAAGCTCCGCGGCGGCGGCCGCCTTCGCCGCGTTCTTGCTCGTGGCCTCGGCGGAGCTGACGTAGCGGTCCGCAGCGTGGACGCAGCTGGCGGTACAGGTGAACACCAGCCGGTGGGCGGGGCCCGTCGCGTCCTGCGCGTAGGTCAAGTCCGCGACGACGCCGATCTGGGCGCGTTCGTTGAGGAGGCCGACCGGATTGCCCCCGGCCGCGGGACCTCCCGGCCCACCGTCTCCGTCGACGGGCGGCGAGAGATCCCTGACCAGGGCAAGTGCGGCTGACACGCGAGCTGCTCGGATCCCGGCGGCGACGGCGGGTTCGCCGACGACCGGCCCGTCAGGTGTCGTCACGTACGCGAGCGCGGTGCGTTCACCCACCTCCACATAGGCGGCCGGGGGCCAGGAGCGGGCCTGGGTGTGCATCGACAGGACCCCCGGCGCCTGCGCGGGGGTGGCGGCGAGGGAATCCCATGCTCTGGCGCGGTGGCGGACCCATCCCTGCGCTTGGGTTTCGAAGAGCAGCAGGTACAGCGAGCGTGTCGTCAGGCTTCCCGATGCAAGCCGGTCGGCCAACTCGGGGTCGGGCTCCGGCTGGCCGACCGCGTAGTCCAGCCATGCCTCCAGATCAGCGGGACTCGTCGCGGGCGTGGCTGGCACGGACACCGGGCCATCGTGGGCGGACGCCACCACCGCGGACCCTCGACCAGATACCCGGGACGATCCCGACCCCGAGGCCCCTTGTGGCCTGGGCGCCGCCGGGGCCGGGACCCCGACCAGCACCGCGAGTAACGACACCACCGCCCGTTGGCTCGCTCGTTTCTTGCTGGTATCGAAGCAGGGCTGCCCCTCGGCGGTCACGCCGTCGCGCTCGAGCGCCGCCCGCGCGGTGAAACCTCCCTCACCGGCCGATTCGATCACCCGCATCGGCGCCACGCCGAGGCGTTGGACCTCCAGATTGACGACCTCCACCGCGAGGTGGGGCTGCCGGGCAACGACAGCCATCGCCGCGCGGCGAACGTCGCTCCACCCGTCGTCGTCACCGGCGGCGAAGAGCACCTGATGCAGGTCCCGCGACGCCGCGGTGCCGTCAGAGAGACGGCGTCCGGCCTCGGCGATCAGCGCCGCACTGACCGCGCCGTCCTGGCAGGCACACCGTAGCGCCACGAAGAACTCGTCGACGTCCAGAGCGGTGAAGTCCGTGGCGGGGTCGGCGACCAGGGACCGAACGGCCAACCGTGCGCGTTCCTTCTCGATCTCGGCAAGCCGCCTGCCCCGCGACGGCTGCGGCGGCGCGGGCAGGCGCCGGACGCGGGCCAGGTCTGCGGGCGAGGGAATCAGGGGAGACTGATCTGACACGCTTCTTGTCTACCGTTAGCCGCTCTCCGCGTCGCGACCGGCCCGCGGAACCTCGCGTGTACCGTGCCCCGTCGCACACGCGGTGAGCCGGTCCGGCTATGCACTCCCCGCTATCAGCCCCGTGGCGGTAGGGGCCACACGCCTTCTACCAGCACAGACACCATCCCGTCGCCGGTCACCGGGCGTTCCGTGCCGTACGGGACCCGCCACCGGCGCGAACCTACTCAATCAAGCAGGGGAGTGGTGGCTGATGCGCCGCCCTAAAGATGATCATGGAATGGTCGATGATGCGGTGCCGTCCGGTGGTCGAAACCACCTCCAGCAGCCTGGACAACGCCGAGAACGCCAGCGTCGAGCTGACGGTGGACCCCACCCCGGGGCCTGTCCGGCCGGGTAGATTGACTCATCAGCAGGCGTGGCCGCCCCGCCTGCCCGACCAGCCGATCTTCTACCCGGTCCTCAACGAGCAGTACGCCATCATGATTGCCAGGGACTGGAACGTGCCCGCCTCCGGCGTCGGCTACGTCACCCGTTTCGAGGTCGGCCGGCAGTTCGCTTCCCGTTACCCGGTTCAACAGGTCGGCGGGCGCGACATCCTCGAGCTATGGGTGCCGGCCGAGGAACTCGACGAGTTCAACCTGGGGCTCTCCTTCGAGGAGATCACGACCGAAGCGGACCTGCCCGACTACCGGCGGTTCTGGTGCGCCGAGACAGGGATCGGCGTAGTGGTCCTGGCCATGGCCTCGCCTGATGAGCCTTATGAACCAGGAGATGTATGGTCGATCCAGCCCGAGCGGCAGGGGATCATCAACCTCGAAGGTGATGAGAATGACCGCCGGTCAACCACCGATGGTCTTGCCCACATGTTGCAGTTGGAGCTGGCGATGTGGCCGACATGGTTGCAACGCCGGCAGGCCCGCCCCGCAGAACATGATCACGAAGTGTCATCGCTGTACCAGTGAGGCGCCGCCTCGGACCGCCCAGCCGGGTGGCTCCAGATGGAGGCCGGCTACCAGTCGGTGGTCGCGCGGTGTGAGCGCAATTCTGCAATCCCTCGAACCCGGCGTGCTGCACGAGTACGCGATCACGGGTCGTTGATGCGCTCAAGGATCTCGTCCAGGGCGGAGACGTATGGCAGGTCCGGCCGTGTGGGCGTGCCGGTGCGGCAGAGCGCGAGACCGCGGTAACCGAGGCTGATGGCGGCGGCGACCAGGTCGGCGTTGTCGTCTACGTAACAGGTGTGTGGTGGTGGCACGCCCAGCGCCTCGCTTGCCGCCCGGTAGATCGCCTGGTCCGGTTTCCTGGAGCCCAGCTCGCCGGCCACGGCGAAGTATCGGAAGTAGCCGCGCAGGCTGATCTGCTCGTAGCTGGCCCGTAAGGACTCTGCGGTCTCCAGGCTGTCGGTGACCACCGCCATCGGCAGGCCTCGCTCGTGCAGTCGTTTGAGGGTGGTGGGCACCTCGGGGAAGGGCTGTACTGGGTTCAGATCCGCGGCGATCAGCTCGTCCAGCAGTGGTTGCGGCGGCCGGCCGATCCCGAGTTCGGCCAGGACGGTGCGGCAGTAGCCTTCCCACGTTCCGAACCTCTGCGCACGCTCGAGCATGGTGGCTCCGGACCGGAACGCGTGCGGCAGGTCCTCAATGGGCGCCGCCGGCCAATGCCGCCGGAGGATTTCCTCCAAGTTCTGGTAGGAACGCGCAGGCGCGGGTTGGATCAACGTGCCGGACGAGTCGAACAGGACCGCCCGGATACCGGGCCGCTGGAGGCGTTGCTGATGCATCATGCTCGGGCGCCTCATAGCCGGGCGTGTGCTGCGATGAGGCGTTCCTGGTCCGGGCGTTGCGATCGGTTGCCGGAGATCTCGTCGGCCCAATCCAGTAGGCGGTTCAGGTGGCTGTCGATGGTTACGGTGGCGCTGCCCGGGTTGCCGATCACGATTTCTCCGCTGGTGCCGTCGATGGTGACGAGTGTCCCTTCGGCGACGACGCGTTCGTCGGCCCGCACACACTCCGCCACCACGTCGACGGTGAGGGCGGTGGCGTCCACGACGGCGGGTTTGCCCATGGCTCGGGCGACGACGGCCGCGTGGCTGGTAGGTCCGCCACGGCTTGTGACTATCCCGGTGGCGGCCGCCAGGCCGTGCATGTCCAGCGGTGAGGTGCAGGGGCGTACGAGAATGACCGGGCCGTCGGCGGCCATGCGTGCGGCCCGGTCGGCGGTGACCGCGATGCGCCCGGCCGCGACACCGGGACATGCGCCCCGGCCGCGAGTGAGGACGTCGAGCCCGTCGCCGGTGCGGATCCGGGGTGTGTGGGCGTTGCGCAGATGCTGTGGTGAGATCCGCCGTAGGGCCGTGTGCCGGTCGATGAGCTGCTCGTCGGCGAGGTCGACGGCGACGCGGATCGCGGCGCGGCCGGTCAGGCCGCCGGGCCGTACCTGCAGAAGCCACAGGCGGCCTGCCTCGAAGGTGAACTCGACGTGGCAGGCGTCGCGGTAGTGCTGTTCGATCCGGTGCAGGGCCGCCAGGAGGTTTTCCCATACCGCCGGCTCCCGGTCGGCAAGCTCGGGCAACGGCCGGGTGCTGGACCGCCCGGAGACGACGTCCTCGCCCTGCCGGCCGAACAGGACGTCACCGAACGGGGTCTTCTCGCCGGTGTTGGGATCGCGGCTGAAGGCGACGCCGGTGCCGCTGCGCTCGTCGCGGCTGCCGAACACCATTGCTTGGACGATCACGGCAGTGCCTGATTCGTGCGGGATGTCGTGCAGTTCGCGGTAGGTGATGGCGCGCGGGGTGTTCCAGGACGCGAAGACGGCACACACCGCCGCCCGCAGCTGGTCCATCGCGTCGTCAGCGACAGCTATGCCGGAGAGCCGCGTGCCTGCTTCCGCGTCGTCCGTGGTCCCGTGGAAGGCGGCCGCGAAGCTGGTCAGGAATTGCCGGCGCGCCTCCTGTACGAAGGCCGGGTTGCCGGTCTCGGCAGCCAGTCCGGCGGTCGCCTCGGTGGTGAGGCCGAGGTTGAGGACGGTGCTCATCATGCCAGGCATCGACACGGCGGCGCCGGACCGAACTGACACGATCAGGGGCCGTCGGGCGGCACCGAGGCGCCTCCCGGTGGCCGCCTCAAGTCCTTGGACGGCGGTGGCCAGCTCGGCGTCAAGGCCCTCCGGTAACCGCCCGTCACGGAGGAAGGTGCGGCAGGCGTGGGTGCCGATGACGAATCCGGCCGGGACGGGCAGGCCGAGACGCCGCAACACGACGAGACCGTGTCCCTTACCGCCAAGCAGCGTCGGGGACTCGTCGGTGCCGGGAGTGAGGGGATAGATCCAGCTCATCGGATGGTGGCCCACTGACGCGGGATGCCGAGGGTGGCGAGCAGGTCTTCGTGGAGTTGGAACCACACGGTGTGATAGGAGGTGGTGCTGTCGACCAGTTGTTCCAGAGCACCGGCCTGGGCACGGTCGAGCGCTGCGGCGAGTCTGATCCGGTACCGCCGGAACCGCGGCAACGCCGCGGACAGATCCGCACACACAGCCTCGGCACGTTGGTCCAGGTCAGCGAATCGGTCCAGGACCCGAGCGTCATACGCGCGGTCGGAGTGGTCGTTCGGCGTCACAACGCCGTCCACGGTACGCAGCTGCCATGCGGAGCAAAGATCCAGCAGCTCGGGGTTCAGCACCATGAATTTCTCGTACGCCGCGGCCACGGCATCCCGGGCACCGGTGGCGTCGACCTCGCCGGTAATCCGTCGGGCGTTCTCGACGCGGCCAGCCTCGGTGAGACCCCACCCGCCGAACTCGCCCGGTGTCCGCGTCACCAAGCCGGCCACGGCGAGATCGATCAGGTGGGACTCCACCTCCGCCGCAGGGAGGCCGACTGCATCCGCAAGGCGGGACAGCTCGGCGAATCCGATGCAGCGAAGCACGTGCAGCACGACCGATCCCGTGGAGCCCGTCATCGTTCATCCCTCTCGCGTTGCGTCTCGGCCACCGGGGTGGTTGCTGCCGCATAGGCGGCGCCCCGGCCGTATGCCCGAGCGATGATCTTCCCGGCTCGGATGCGTATCGCGGCTTCGGTGTCCTCGGCGGTACCGGCGCCGATGGCGGACGCGAGCGCGGCCTGGTCATCGAGGACGAGGCGCATCGACGGGCTGATCGCCGGCCCGAACAGCCGCCGCAGGCAGGCGGCGAGGTCGGTGATCCTCAGCCGGACCAGTGCTCCGGTCTCGGCCGGGTCGCTCGTGACGACCGCGACAGTGACGAGATCCCCCGGCCGGGCGGCACGAACCGCTTCCTCGGCCGCCCCCAGGCGGCCTGTTCCGAGGACCACGATGAGTCCGTCGCTGTCGAACCCGACGGGACGGTCGCTGATCGCATCCGTCAACTCCGTAGGCGGCGTCCAGGTGTCGCGACACAGTTCGGGTGCGGCGACGTACGGCAGGTGGGGCGGGTTCCAGACGTCGACCACATCGAGGCCGGCGAGATGATGGCAGGCTCGCGCTACGTCGAACGGGTCACCGAAGCCGGGCGCGGCCTGGGCAAGATGACCTGCTCCGTTCAACAGGGTCAGGATCAGCTCGGCCAGCCGAACCCGCCGACCCGCATCGGGCGGCTGGCAGGACTCCAGCGCAAGAGCCAGCAGCAGGCCTTCCAACATCGTGAGCTCGGCCAGGGCGGTACGCCCGGGTTCGTCGTCGAACACCCCGGTCAGTGACTGGGACTTCAGTTTGCCGGCGGCGGGCGGATCACCGGCCAGCGGCAGCCGCTCGAGCCAGACGCGCGCAAAGGCCTCGGCTGCCGTCGCCACATCCATCGCCGCCGCGGGCGCGTCCAGCGCGGCCGTGCGCGGCACAGACTCGAGCAGGACCGCCAGGTACAACGACCGCTTGCTCGGGAAGTTCGAATACACGGCACCTCGGGTCAGGTCCGCCCGAGCGGCGATGCGATCAACCTTGGCGTCGGCATAGCCGTGCTCGGCGAACTCCTGCGTCGCCGCCGCCAGCACGGCTACACGCGTCCGCACCTGCTGTTGCGCCCGGGTCAAGCGCACCATCTGAACCCCCTTTACCGCGTTCATCCACTGCAACATACTATCAACATCCGGATGTTGAGAACATCCGGATGTTGCCTGTCTGCAGGTTCTCACCGAAGGGAGCGCCATGACCGACCACGGCCTGGAAGCACACGGGCTCACCAAGCGTTTCCGCGGCATCACCGCCCTCAACGGCGTCGACCTCGCTATTCCCCGAGGCCAAATTCTGGGTTTGCTGGGCCCCAACGGCGCAGGTAAGACCACCCTCATCCGTGTCCTTGCCACCCTGCTCAGGCCCGACAGCGGAACCGCGCATGTGGCCGGCTACGACGTCACGCGCCAACCGGGACAGGTACGCCGGCGCATCGCCCTGTCCGGCCAGCACACGAGCGTCGACGAGGAACTCGACGGGCGGGCGAATCTTGTCATGATCGGTCAACTCCTCGACCTGACCCGGCGCGACGCCACCCGCCGGGCCGACGAACTGCTGTCCCGGTTCGGCCTCACCGAGGCAGGCAGCCGGCGCGTCGCCACGTACTCCGGAGGCATGCGCCGCCGGCTCGACCTGGCGGCGAGCCTCGTCGGCCACCCCCAGGTGGTCTTCCTGGACGAACCGTCGGTCGGGCTCGACCCGGGCAAACGCGAGGAGCTGTGGCAGATGATCCGCGACCTCAGCTCCGACGGGGTCACCATCCTGCTGACAACCCAGTACCTGGAAGAAGCTGACACCCTCGCCGACGCCGTCATGGTTATCGACCACGGCCGGGTCATCGCCAGCGGAACTCCAGCTCAACTCAAACAACAGGTCGGCGGACACACCGTCAACGTGCGGGTCAACGACCCCGCCGACGCCGATCGCGCCGCCGCCATCCTCACCGCCGTCACCGACCGAACCCCGGCACGCGCCACCCGGCACCAACTCGCCGTGCCGGTCTCCGATGACGACGACTTCTTCCAGATCGCCGCCGAACTACGCCGCCAAGCCGTCAACGTCAGCGAGCTGTCGCTACGCCTACCCAGCCTCGACGAAGCATTCCACGCCCTGACCGACGCAGCAGCCGACACGCCGACTCCGCAAAGGCCCTGACATGACCACGCCCACCCACTCACTCAACGCGCAAGCAGGCCGGCCGCCGCGCTGGCTACGCCACAGCCTCATCCTCGCCCGCCGCAGCCTCGCCAAGACCTCCCGCAATCCAGGCGCCATCGTCAACGGCGTGGTCACCCCCGCACTCTTCCTCGTCCTCTTCCTGTATCTCTTCGGTAGGGCGGTAGCTGGCTCAACCGACGACTACGTGCAATACCTGTTCCCCGGCATCATCGTTATGGGCGCCAGCCTGGCCGGGCTCGTCTCGACCGGCACGAACATCAACATAGATCTGAAGAACGGCGTCACCGACCGCTTCCGAAGCCTGCCCATCAGCCGCCTGGCGCCGCTGCTCGGCTCCGTGCTCGCCGACATCGCCCGCTACCTGATCGGCGTCGCGATCCTGTTCCTGCTCGGAACGATCCTCGGCTTCCGCAGCCACGCCGGCATCGCCACCACCCTCGCCGCCATTGGCTTGGCCGTCCTGTTCGGCTTCTGCATCAGCTGGATCACCGTGCTCATCGGCGTCATGGTCAAGAACGCCGAGGCCGTCCTGGCGTTCAGTTTCCTGACCTTCCTACCGCTTCAGCTCGGCACCAGCCTCGCCACCCCCACCACGAGCCTCCCCGGCTGGCTGCAATCCTGGGTACACATCAACCCGGTGACCGCCGTCATGGACGCCTGCCGCGCGTTGCTCAACGGAACGCCGCCCGGCGACCGGATCACCACCACACTCATCTGGTGTGCGGCGATATTCCTGGTGTTCTGCCCGATGGCGGTCTGGATCTACGGTCGCCGCGAATAATCGCGAACGACCAGAAAGACCGAAGGCTGGGCATCGACATGGCCACACCAAAGCCGCACTCAAACGACTACCAGGGTTTCGATGATTTACAGAGGTGGGCGTGACCGGAATATCTCACCGCCAGCTATCTGAAGTTCCGGACCGGCTAACACGGCTTACCGCCGCGTTAGAGCGCTATGAGAGCGGTTTGCAAGCGTTGAATCAGGAGCTGGCCGATGAGATTCTCGCCTGCCGGCTGGCGGGCGCGACGTGGAGCGAGATCGGCGAGCGCCTGGGAATGACGAAGCAAGGGCGCAGAAGCGCTGGGGTGGCTCGCCGCGTGAGGCTCGCGCTTCGGTACACCGCGACGGATGTTCGGAGCAGCGTTCCTGGGCACGCACATCCAGGTTCACCATGCTTGCCCGCCAACCGCCCGCATCAGTCCTGCCCGAGGGGCCGCCGAAGAACCAATCCCAGGGAGACTGGGACGTATTCACTCTGAACCAGCGCTCATAGGAAGTCCGGGTCGGCGTCGTGCCGCTCAATGGCCCACAATGGATCCGATCGCAAACATGTCGCCCCTCCAGCGCAATGCACTCACTTCGGCAATTGCGGATGCAGCCGACGGCGGTTCAGGGATCAGGTGACTGCAGAAGGCGTGCCTGCAGGTACGGCGTCCAGTCCCGAGCGGCTTGGCGTGCCCACCTGGCGGCGCTGCAGATGCTTATATCGAGTACGTCGGCGATGACGGCTGGGGGCAGTTCTGCCGCCAGACCCTGTGCGTGCCGAAAACCTCGTCCGCACAGGTCAGGCGGCGTGTTCGTATTCGTGGAGGACGCCACCCAGACGATCACGCCGACGGATGTCGAGGCGTGTGATCGTGTCTGGGACGGTGATTGGCTCCGGCAGCGGATGTAGCGGCCGAGCGTTCGAAATCCCCCGGTGGGGCCGGTGGGCGTTGTGGTGCCGCTCGTACTTGTGCAGGGCGTGCAGCAGATGGCGCTGGTTCCAGATCAGAGTTCGGTCCAGCAGCTCGTGGCGGCAGCTTTGGATCCACCGTTCGATGATTGAGTTCATGCGGGGCATCTGGACGCCGCTGAGCACGACCTTGATACCGGCGTCGGCGAGGATCGCGTCGTGCCTATTCGTCTCCAGGACACGATGATGCAGCGTCCACAACGCCGTCTCGGGGACGCCGTCAAGCTGCGGCGCGATGGTCATGGTCGCTATCCCTCCCACCATGCCAAGTCATGTGGACCATGCTCGCCTGCACCATCGACCCCTACGTCCGCCGGTCAGCCGCCGTAGCTGAGCCCGTGTCCGAAGGGGTAGAGGGCACCCGCACCGTCCGCGCGCGGGATCGTGACGGGCAGTTTGCCGACGGGGTTGACCTCCCCGAACAGCACGCGGGTCAGCGACTCCATCGAGGCGGCCGTGTAGCCGTAGGTGGCCAGGTAGGTTGGCGCCGCGGTGAGGTACGAGACGTCATAGGGGTTGCGCATTCCCGAAACGACGACCGGCTTCCCCGTCACGAGCAGCGCCTTGATCAGAGCCTGCTGAGCGGCGGCCGACGCGGTGGGCAGCCCGGTGTCGAGGTTGACACTGGCCGCGTTCATCGTCGATACCACCACGAGGTCGCTGCGCGCGGCTTCGGCGACCACCTGGTTGATCCTGGTCTGGCTGGGTGTCGTGCCCGTCTCCGCGATCGTGACCGTCTGCCCACGTTGGCCGATCGCGCTGCCGAGCGTGCTCGTCGTCGTCACGCCCCAGCCGGTCACGAGAACCTTCCGCGGGTCACGAGTGAGCGGCAGCACGCCGGCGTCGTTCTTGACGAGCGTCGTGGTGTGGTCGGTGATGAGTTGCGCGTCGGCGAGGTGGTCGGGCGCGCCGACGACCTTGTCCGCCAGCTCGACGTCGATGAACGGATGGTCGAACAGCCCCCTTTTCATCTTCAGCCGCAGGATCCGGTAGACCGAATCGTCAAGGCGCCGCGTGGAGATCTCGCCGTTGCGGACTGCGTTGAGCACCGACGTGTAGGCGACGTCCATCTGCGGCGCCAGCACGAGCTGGTCGGCGCCGGCCTTGAACGCCTCGACCGGCGCGACGTTCGGCGGGTACGTGCTCGTCGCCCCTTGCATGTCGAGGGCGTCGGTGACGATGAGTCCGTCGTAGTTCAGCTCCTCGCGTAGCAGCCCGGTGAGGATGGGCTTGGACATCGTCGCCGGTGCGCCGCTGGAATCGACCGACCGGAGCACGACGTGCGCCGTCATGATCGTGTCGACGTCTTGAGCGATCGCGGCCCGGAACGGTGGCAGGTCGATCGCCTCGAGCTGCTCGCGGGTGTGGGTGACTTCCGGCAGGCCGAAGTGGCTGTCCTTGGCGGTGTCGCCGTGCCCCGGGAAGTGCTTGGCAACCGTGGCCACACCGCCGTCGTGGTAGCCGGCCACCTGGGCAGCCACAATCTCGGAAACCAGAGTGGGGTCTTCACCGACCGATCGCACGCCGATGACAGGGTTGGCGGGGTTGACGTTGACGTCAGCGACCGGTGCATAGTTCTGGTTGATCCCGACGGCCGCCAACTCGGCGCCGATCACCTCGGCCGAGCGGTGCGCGTCGGCCTTCGATCGTCCCGCGCCGAGGGCCATGTTGCCGGGCATCTCCGTGGCCGGTGCGACGAGCCGGAAGACGACGGCGCCACCCTCCTGGTCCGTGGAGATGAGCAGCGGGATCGGTTGCCGCTGGCTGAGGGCGGCCGTCTGCAGCCCGTTGGACAGCGTGGCGATTTGCCGCGGGTTTCGCACGTTGTCGGGCCCGCGCCTGGAGTCGAAGTAGATGACCCCGCCCGGCTTGTACTTGTCGATGACCTGGGCCGGGGTGTCGACACCGTACAGCGCCCGGTTTCTGGCCGCCATGGCCGGGGACACGGTGGTGACGTCCTGGCCATACACCTCGACGACGAACAGTTGCCCGACCTTCTCCTCGAGGGTCATGTGCCGAATCGTGCTGATGATCTTGCCGCGGAACCCCGCGTCACCCGAATGCCCGGGCCCACCACTGTTCACCGCGCCGATCGGACCCTGCGGCTCAGCGACCGCCGGTGCCGCCGTGGACGACAGAAGCGCGCCAACCGAGACAATGGCGACGCGGACTCGCCAATCGAACCGATGGCGCATGCGAACCTCCGGGGGGTGTCTCTATGGTCTTTGTCAACCGGTAACGGCGAGGTTTTCGGGGTTTTTGGTGCTGGGTTGCTGGTAGGGCTGCTTGTCACGGAGCAT
>NZ_JBEYTI010000066.1:0-19673 GCF_040642975.1 Micromonospora sp. NPDC047548 | reverse complement strand
CGGCGCCGGCCGACACCGTCACGCCCGGTGCGGCGTCCGCCGGTGAACGCGCTCAGCCCGACCGAACGCGACCGGGTCCTGCAGCTGCTGGACAGGCGGCCTCGGCTGGATCTTGTGGGAACGGTCGGACCGCCTAGGTCCGGCTGGCCGGGTCCTCCGCGGTCGGGCCCGGGCGGCCGCCGGAAGGCGTCTTGCATTGGAGGGCGTGCCGGCGTTCGGCCTCGGATTTCACAGTGGCGAGGGAGTCGGCGACGGTTGCCTCCCAGTGTCGTGCGACGACCGCGGCCCAGCTGATGGCCAGCGCCCAGCCGTCGGTGCCCATCTCGCCGGTGTATTCCAGCCGGGTGTGGTCGCCGTCGCCGGTGAGGGTGAGGGTGAGGCGTTCCCGTACGTGCGGCAGGGAGCGGCGGACGAGGCGGAAGTCGATCGTGTCGGGGCGGGTGAAGGCCACCGTCTCCACTGTTTCGGTGACGAGACCGCAGCCGATCGGCGTACGGTGGGCGGCCAGGACCATGCCGTCACCGCGTTCCAGCCCCTGGATCTTCTCCTGCTGCGCCCTCGTTGCCCGGCGGACGTAGGGCTGGGCGATCACGTCGAAGACCAGGTCACGTGGGCGGCCCGACGTCGACGTCCCAGAGGTAGAAGTAGTAGCAGGTAACACGGCCTTCGACCCGGCTGTAGGCAAACCACACCGCCCCGGTGCCAGTTTCGGACTTCGAGCCGGTGAAGACCCGCTGGTACTCCTGCGCCACGCCGATTCGCGGCGACCTGGGAACGGCCGGTAGAGGCGGCTTTGCGCATCAGCGGCATCACCTGGTCGATCTTGCGTTCCGGCCACGGACTGTCAGCCAGCACACCCGGTCGGGTCTTCTCCCTCTTGCCCGCGAAGCTGATGACCGGGATGTCGTTGGCCTCGGCGAAAGACATCACGGCCCGTCGGGGTGAAGGTGTCGGCGCATACCGGGGTGGGGTGGGCGGTGCTGATCAAAGGTCGTTGCCGGCGTAGGAGAGGTTGAAGCTTTTGTTGGTGAGTGGGAAGTCGGGGACGATGGTGTCGGCTAAGGCGACGGGCAGGGCGGGCCAGTTGAAGAATGACGGGTCTGCGATCTTGACGCGGGTGAGGGTGGCGTCGGGGTTGAGTTCGATGCGGTAGGTGATGGTGCCGCGCCAGCCTTCGACGATGCCGACCCCGGACACCGGTCGTTCGGGCGTCGGCCGGGTGTGCCAGCTGGTGGTCGTTGCGGGGGACAGGGTGGGAAGCAGTGCGGTGAGGATCGCCGCTGACGTCTGGATCTCTTCGGCCCGGATGAGGAAGCGGGCTAGGACATCGCCGCTGGTGTGGACCGGGATGGTGAGGTCGCCGAGGTCGGTGAAGGGGTGGTTGCGGCGGGCGTCGTGGGGTAGGCCGCTGCCGCGCGCGATGTAGCCGAGGGTGCCGATGTCGGCTGCCTGCTGCTGGCCGAGGACGGCGGTGCCGGTGAGCCGGTCGCGCACAAGGGTGTGGTTGAGAGCGATGTCGACGACTTCGGCGATGTCGTCGGCGATTGACTGAATGGTGGCGGGGTTCGGGATCTGGCGGACGGCGGCGCCGCCGGGGAAGACGCCGCCGCGCAGCAGCCGGTGCCCGGTGGTGTGCTGGTTGAGGCGTAGCAGTTGTTCGCGGATGCGTAGGGCGTGGGTGTGGGCGATGCCGTAGCCGACGTCGTTGCAAATCGCGCCGATGTCCGTGATGTGGTTATGCAGGCGTTCCAGTTCCAGCAGTGCGGCCCGGGTGCGCTGTGCATCGGCTGGGACGCGGCATCCGAGGGCGTTTTCCACGGCGAGGCTGTAGGCGATGGCGTGGCCGACGGCGGTGTCGCCGCTGACCCGTTCGGCGAGGCCGGTCCGCTGGTCGGCGGGGTGGCCTTCGAATAGCTTCTCGATCCCTTTGTGGACGTACCAGAGGCGGGCTTTGAGTTTGAGGATGGTTTCGCCGACGACGGAGAAGCGGAAGTGGCCGGGTTCGATCAGGCCGGCGTGGACGGGGCCGACGGGGATTTCGTAGACGCCGGGGCCTTGCACGGTGACGAACGGGAACGGTTCGCTTTCGGTGAGGGGTGGGCGGGGTTCGGCGTCGGTGCGCATGGGGTGCCAGCCGCGGGGCCAGTGGGGGTGGCGTACCAAGCGGCCGGGCAGTGGATGCTGTCGAGGTTGCACGCCGTACAGGTCGTGCATTTCGCGTTCGAAGCGGCCGGCGGGAAAGGACAGGGCGGCGAGGCTGGGTACGGCGGGGTTGTGGGGATCGGTGCGTAGGTGCAGTTCGGTGCGTTGGTCGGGCGGTCCGGCGGTGAACAGGTACACCACGCGGATGGCCGGCCCACCGGGGTGGGTGACGGGGTCATGGTGGGCGGCGACGAGGGCCAGGCGCGCTCCGCCGGCCAGCAGCCGCGCGGTCTGTTCGGCTAGTTGGTCGGCGGTGACGTCGATGACCGTGGCCGGTGGCGGCACCGGTTGGCCGTCCGGGTTGACCTGGCGGGCCACCGGCGGGCGGGCGCCGCTTCGCCCGTTGTCGCGGTGCTGGTTGTTGGTCATGATCAGCGCCCTCCCACGACGGTCGTGGCGGCGTGCAGCAGGTCCTGCAGCGGGCCGAGGGTGACCCCGAGCGTGGCCGCGGCGGCTAGCCCGAGCGCGAGGGGCGCGATCGACGCAGTGCGCGGGCGGCTGGCGGGGGTGGGCGGGTCGGTCGCCGGGGTGGGGTCAGGTGGGCCGAGCAGGATGCCGGCGCCGTGGCGGGCCAGGGCGGCGAAGGCGACCAGGACGAGGGTGAACGCGGCGGCGATGGCCCAGCCGTGGCCGGCGGCAAGGCCGGCGCGGGCGATGCCGAGTTCGGAGGCGAAGAGGCTGAACGGGGGCAGTCCGAGCAGGGCGAGCAGCGCGAGGCCGAAGCCGCCGGCCAGGGCGGGGTGGCGGCCGGCCAGACCGCGTACCGCGGTGATGCGGGTGCTGCCGGTGGTGGCCAGTAGTTGCCCGGCGCCGCAGAACGCGACGGCTTTGCCGAGGCCGTGGCCGAGGATGTGCAGCAGGACCGCGGTGATCGCCAGTCGGCTGCCGGTCGCGGCGCCGAGGGCGACCAGGCCCATGTGTTCGATGGAGGAGTAGGCGAGCATGCGCTTGTAGTCGCGCTGGGCGATCAGCAGCGCGGCGGCGACGGTGAGGGACGCGAGTGCGGCGACCAGCAGCAGGGTGCGGGTATAGGTAGGCCCGAGTACGGCGTCGGTGATGGTCTTGTAGCGCAGGATGGCGTAGAAGGCGACCGACAGGAGTACTCCGGACATGAGGGCGGAGACGGGGGCGGGGGCTTGGCTGTGCGCATCGGGTAGCCAGGCGTGCATGGGGGCGAGGCCGGCTTTGGTGCCGAAGCCGAGCAGGATCAGCCCGGCGGCCAGCCGGGTCAGGTCCGGGTCGAGACCGGCCGCGTGAGTGGCCAGGTGGGTCCAGTTCAGCGCGGTGGTGCCGTGGGCGCCGGCGGCTACCGCGGTGGCGTAAATGCAGACGGTGCCGAGGAACGCGATGCCGATACCGACCGAGCACAGCACGACGTATTTCCAGGCGGCCTCCACGGAGGCGCGGGTGCGGCGGTGGCCGACGAGGAACGCGGTGACGATGGTGGTGGCCTCGACCGCCACCCACAGCAGGCCGAGGTTGTCGGCCAGCACGGCCAGGCTCATCGCGGCCAGGAACAGCTGTACGAGGATGAGGTAGCGGCGCGCCGCGGCCGGGCTGTCGGTCCCGGTCGCCGCCTCGTCGGCCAGGTGGTGCACGCTCGCCCAGCAGGCCACGGTGGCGACCGCGCCGATGACGATGAGCATGAACGCGGTCAGCGCGTCAGCGCGCAGCAGGCCCCAGGCGACCGCCGGCCCCCGGGTGACCGTGGCGGCCAGGGCGCCGCCGGCGGCCAGGATGGTCGCGGCGGCGGCCACTCCGGCCCAGGCCGCGACGCGGCGGTCGAGCAGGGCGGCGGCGCCCGCGGCGGCGAAGGGGGCTACCAGGGGCAGGTACAGGGTCAGGGTTGGGCTCATCAGTCGTGCAGCTCTCGTAGTTCGTCGAGGTCGGTGTCGCCGAACGCGGCCTGCAGGCGGGTGGTGAGCACCTGCAGTACGAGCACGGCTAGCAGCAGGTCGGCGGAGACGCCTAACTCCACGACGAGGGGTACGCCGCCGGTGGCGAGGAACGCGACAGCGGCGATGCCGTTGTCGATCAGCAGCACGCCGATGATCTGGGAGATGGCCCGCCGGCGGGTGGCGGCCAGGAAGAACCCGATGAGCAGCACGGCGATACCGACCGGGGCGGCCCGCGCCGTCGGTGAGGGGGCGAGGGCGACCAGCGGCCGGGCGGCGGCGTACGCGAGCAGGGTCAGCGCCGCTGCGGCCAGCAGCGACGCGGAGACGTTGACCAGTGAGGCCGTCTCGCGGGCCTCGGGTACCCGGTGCAGGACCCGGCGCAGCAGCCACGGCAGCAGGCCGGCCTTGAGGATCCCCACGCCGGCGGCCACCGCGGCGGCCTCACCGCTGCCCGTGTCGGCGGCGAGCAGGACGGCGATGCCGGTCAGGGCCAGGCCCTGCACGGTGAACAGCCCGATCAGGGCGGAAAGTTCACGGCGCCACAGCACACCGACGGCGGTGAGCAGGAACAGTCCGCAAGCGAGGTTGAGTAGTTGGGTATTGACGGTGCCGGTCACGGTCGTTGCTCCACGGTCAGGCCAGCACGGCGGAGGTGATGACGGCCAGCAGGCCGAGGACGAATGAGCCGGCGAGCAGTTCCGGGACACGAAACAGGCGCAGCTTCGCGGCGAACACCTCACCGACGGCGAGCAGTCCACTCAGGACACCCAGCTTGGCCACGAACACGCCGGCGGCCAGGGCGACGGCGCCGGGGTAGAGGCTGGTGGAAACCCCCCAGGGGACGAACAGGTTGGCCAGCAGGCCGAGCAGGATGGTCAACCGCATCGCCGAGGCCCACTCGACCAGGGCCAGGTCACGGCCGGAGTACTCGAGGACCATGGCCTCGTGCACCATGGTCAGTTCCAGATGGGTGGCCGGGTTGTCCACCGGCAGCCGGCCGGCTTCGGCGAGGGTCGCGATCGCCAGGGCGGCGGCGGCGAGGGCGCTGGCGGGGGTGAAGACCTGGGCCTGATTTGAGGTGCCGGCGGCGACGATGGCGCCGAGGTTGGTCGACCCGACCCGGGTGGACAGGGCGAACACGGACAGCAGCAGGGTCGGCTCGACGAGCGCGGCGATGGTCACTTCCCGGCTGGCGCCCATCCCGCCGAACGCGGTGCCGGTATCCAGCCCGGCCAGCGCGAGGGCGACCGCGCCGAGCAGCAGCAGCCCGACCACGACGATGAGGTCGACGCTGCCGGACAGCGGGCCGCGGGTGGACAGGTACGGGGCGGCGGCGACGACCAGCACACTGGTGGCCATCAGCACCGCGGGCGCGGCGGTGAAGAACACACCCGCGTCGGCGGGAATCAGCGGCTCTTTGCGCAGCTGTTTGCGTAGGTCCCGCCATGGCTGGGCGATCCGGCCGCCGGCGCGGCCCTCCAGTCGGGCGCGGACGGCGCGGGTGAAGCCGACCAGCAGCGGGGCGACCGCGGCGACCAGGACTACCTGCGCCGCGGCCACGATCCAGCCGACGGTCATCGCAGCACCCCCGCGACCAGGACCGCCACGAGGGCGGTGAGCATGTACGCCAGGTAGCGGTGCACGCTGCCGGTGGCCAACCGGCGGGCAGCCCGGCCGACCGCGTCGGCGGCGGTGATCACCGGCCGGTACAGGCGGGCCTCCACCCGGTCCGGCAGCCGCCGCCGGTATGCGACCGCCCGCACCAGGTAGGCCGACTCGGCCGGGTGGGTGACATCGACGTCCTGCTCGGGGGCGAGGACGTTGTCGAAGACCCGCTGCAACGGTTCGACGAACGAGGTCGCCGTGTACTCCATCCGCGCGGTCAGCGGCCCGTCGCCGCAGTCCCACGCCGCCGCCCGGCGCCGCGCCCGCCCGACGGCGCGCGCTACGGCGGCGAACCCGACGGTGAGCCCGACCACGCCAACCGCGATCCACAGCGGGGAGATGCTGGACGCGATGCCGGCCAGACGCAGGTCGACGCCGCTGCCCTGCAGCGGCGCGGACTCGACCCGCAGGCTGGTGGCGATCCGGCCCAGGGCCGGTGCGGCCACCGCCGGGACGACGGCCAGCCCGGCGCAAACCGCCGCGGCCAGGCCCATACCGGCCAGCATGGTGGGTGGGGACTCGACCGCGGCCGCCGCGGTGGTGCTGCGCGGGCGGGCCAGGAACCCCGTGCCGAGCGCCTTGACGTAGGTGGCCACCCCCACCCCGGCGGTCAACGCGACCACGGCGACCGCGACCGGAGCGGCGATGGTCAGCACGGTCCCGCCGGCCGAGGCCTGGTGCAGCAGGGCCTGCAGCAGCAGCCACTCGGAGACGAAGCCGTTGCCCGGCGGCAGCGCCGCCGCGCCGAGGGCCCCGACGGCCACCAGGGCGGTGGTGGCCGGCATCCGTCGCGACAGCCCGCCCAGCTGGTCGAGGTCGCGGGTGCCGGTGGCACGCAGTACCGACCCGGCCCCGCAGAACAGCAGCGTCTTGAACCCGGCGTGGTTGGCGGCGTGCAGCAGCGCCGCCGCCAACGCGACCCCGGCCACCGCGAGTTGCCCCGTACCGGCCAGCAGCCCGGCCGCGGCCAGACCCAGCAGGATCAGGCCGATGTTCTCGCTGGTGGAGAACGCCAGCAGCCGCTTCAGGTCGGTGGCCACCGCCGCCTGCAGGATCCCGTACAGGGCCGAGACCGCACCCAGCGCGCCCAGCAGCAGCCACCACCAGCGGGGCCCGCCGCCGAGCAGGTCGAAGGCGACCCGCACGATGCCGTACACGCCAAGCTTCACCATCGCGGCGCTCATCAACGCCGACACGTGCGACGGGGCTTCAGCGTGCGCGCGAGGCAGCCACGGGTGCAGCGGCACCGCGCCGGCCTTCGACGCGAACCCCGCCAGACACAGCAGGAACACCCCGCTGGACACCAGCGGCGACAGCTCTGCCGTACCGGCGCGGATCGCGGCGAACGACTCCCCACCGGCTGCCGCGGCCAGCCACGCCAAGCCCAGTAGGACCACCACGAAACCGGCCTGCGTCATCGCCGCGTACCACAACCCCGCGGTGCGCACCGCCGGACTGTGCCGATGCTCCGCGAGCACCAACAACAGCGACGTCACCGCCATCAACTCCCAGGCCAGCAGGAACGTCGACACGCTGCCCGCCGCCGGCACCAGCAGCATCGCCGCAACAAACAGCGGCAACAGCGCGAGGGCGCCCCGGGCGGACGGGCCGTGCCCGACCCGGCCCGCGTAGCCCACCGTGTACACACCGACGACCGTGGCGACCCCGCCGACCAGCAGCAGGAACCAACCCGCCAGGGCATCCACCGCCAGGCTCACCCCAGCGAGTGGCAGCAGGTCCGCCAGCCGTACCTGCCACACGGTGCCGGACACTGCGGCGATCCCCGCGACGGCGCCCGTGACACCGACCCCGGTGGTCGCCGCACCTACCGCAGCCGATCGCCAGCGGGCCGGCGTGAGTAACCCCGCGACGGCCCCGACTCCCGCCAGGGCAAACGCGCCGCTCAGCGCGGCGGCAGTCTGGTTCACCGGCCCGTCAAGCCGCGCAGGGCGGACGCGATCGCGGCGGGTTCCGGCGGGCAGCCCGGCACCTGCACGTCCACCGGCACCACATCGGACACCGGCCCGAGCACCCCGTACCCGTCGGCGAACATGCCACAGTCGCGGGCGCAGTCGCCCACCGCCACCACCAGCCGCGGCTCAGGCATCGCCTCGTACGTCTTACGCAGCGGCCCGGCCATGTTCACCGTCACCGGGCCGGTCACCGTCAACACGTCGGCGTGCCGCGGTGAGGCCACCAGCCGCACGCCATGCCGCTCGACGTCATACACCGGGCTGAACGCCTGCCCGATCTCGATCTCGCAACCGTTGCACGACCCGGCGTCCACATGCCGCACCTGCACCGACCCGCCCAACCCGGCCGCGGCCGGCAGCGGCCGCACCGACGCCTCGGGCGCGGGTTCGGCCACCCGACCCACGCCGCGGATTTTGCGTATCAGCCCCAACGTCCACTCCCTGTCACCGACGCCATTCCGCCCCTCTTCGTGACGGGCAACGACGCGACCCTGCTGCTGGCCTTGACCGCTCGCTCACGAGGGTTCAGCCCGCTCGGTCGCGGCACGCAGATCACCCAGCAACTCGGCCTGACTGGTCAACACCTCGGTCAGGATCCGCCGCGCCACCGCCAGCAACTCGGCCACCTGCGGGCTGACCAGCGAGTAGTACACGGTCGAACCGTCCCGGCGGGTCACCACCAGGTTCGCCCTGCGCAGCACCGCCAACTGCTGCGACAGGTGCGCGGCCTCGATACCCACCTGCGGCAGCAACTCCGAAACCGCCTGCTCCCGCTCCGCCAGTAGTTCGAGGACGCGGATCCGCGCCGGATGCCCCAACGTCTTGAAAAACTCGGCTTTGGCCTGATACAACGGCGTGCTCACGGGCCCACCCCTTCCTGCGGGGACACGTTACGAGTCGGCTCCGGCAGCGGCACGCCACCCACCGCCGGATCGATACGGCGCCGCCGCTCGGCCGCGACCGCCGCCACCGCCCCCGCAACCGTGGGCACCACCTGCCCGTCGAGCACATCCGGCAGCAACCGGGTGGCCGACAGTTGCTCGCGGGGCACCAGCCCGGCCAGCACATCAGCTGCGGCCAGCCGCATCGGCAACGTGATCTGCGGCACCCGCGCGTCCAGCGCACCCCGGAACACCCCCGGGAACACCAGCGCGTTGTCGACCTGGTTCGGGTAATCGGCGCGACCGGTGGACACCACCGCAGCAATGTCACTCACCCGTTCGGGACGGATCTCCGGCTCCGGGGCGGCCAGCGCGAACACCACCGGCGCCTCACCCATCGACGCCACCAACTCCCGGGTCAGCACCCCGGCCCGAGACAGGCCCACCACCGCGTCCGCACCGGCCAAGGCCGCGGCCAGCCCGCCACGCACCCGCCGCGGGTTGGTCCACCCGACCAGCTGCGCCTCGTGCAGCGGCAACCGGGGCATGTCGTCGCGGTGCAGCACCCCGTCACGGACGACCACCACTACGTCGGTGGCGCCGGCGGCCACCAGCAAACTCGCCGTCGCCGTCCCCGCCGGCCCGGCTCCGACCACCACCAGCCGCGCCGACTCCACGCGCTTGCCCACCACCCGCAGCGCGTTCCGTAGCGCGGCCAGCACCACGATCGCGGTGCCGTGCTGGTCGTCGTGGAACACCGGCACATCCAGGGCCTGTTGCAGCCGCTGCTCCACCTCAAAACAGGCCGGGGCGGCGATACCCTCCAGGTTGATCCCCCCGAACGAGGGGGCCAGCGCCCGCACCGCCGCCACGAACTCGTCCGGGTGCTTGGTGGCCAGGCAGACCGGCACCGCATCAATCCCGGCTAGGTGGGCGAACAGGGCGGCCTTACCTTCCATCACCGGCAACGCCGCCGCCGGCCCCACATCACCCAGGCCCAGCACCGCCGTGCCGTCGGTGACCACCGCCACCCGGTTACGCCGCCCGGTCCCCTCGTCCGCCGCGCCCGGGTCAGCTCGTCCGCCATCAACTGGCGGCCTGCCACCTGCGGCCCCCAATCGGTCCCGCCGCCGTGGCACCCGTGACCGGCGTCCGCTGTCAGCATCCATCCGTGACGTGACCTACTCATCGGCGATCCGCGACTCAAGGCCTCGGTCACCCGGACCGGCGCGGGCGTAAGCCAGCTTCCGCTCCTGGCGCCCTTCGACCCAAGCGAATCTCATGACTTGCTAAAGTTAGCAAGTCATGAGGGCATCAGGAAGCCGATCCCGCAAAGGCATGACTGGTGACCTGGTTTGGCAAGTCCGGCGATCAACCGCCCGCGACCGCTGTTGGCGGAAGTCGACGCGCTGCGCAGCTACCTCGCCGCGCCCTGACCCGGCATGGCCCGCCGATCCTTCTCTCGTACGGCGGGCCATGCCGCCTCCAGCACCCGAACTACACGCGGCCCGCAATCTTCTGAACCCCTCCGGCAACCAACGAGGAGAAGTCGTGCCCCCAGTCACCCGCACCGAACTCGCCGGCCACATCGTTATGGCGTTCGACGCAGGCCGAGCCGGCCGTGCTGAGCTGCTCGCCGCCGCCGCGAGCAGTCATGCCCGGCCGCAGGTGATCGCGGTGCTACAGCGGCTGCCCGACCAGGAATACCGGAGTGTCCGCGACCTGTGGCATCACCTGGCCGATGTACCGATCGGTGGCTGATCACGCCTCGGGCCCCGATGCCCCGGAGTCCGGGGCCGTCGGCGGCGTCTCCAGCCGGCCGCCCTGGCAAGGGCAAACCTCCTGCGACACAACCCGGTCGGCTATTGCTGGGCGCCGGGCAGTCGGACTGCGCCCCGGGAGAGTTTGAACAGCCACAGCAACATGACCCGCAGCATGGCGGTGAGGCCGGCACGGTCGCCGGCGCGCTGCAGTTCCCGGGCACGACTGACCACGGCGACGAGCCTGCTGCCGTAGGCGGCCCACAGCGGAGCGTGCCGGTGAATGCGGACCGCGAGCCCGGCCAGCTTCGCCGCGACCCTACGGTCCTCCACCGGCAGGGCGTCAAGGTCAGGTAGCAGGCCGACCCGCAAGGTCAGATAGGCGTCCCACGCCGCACGCCGGGCCGGTTCCATCGCCACGTCCGCCTTCCTGGCGCGGTATCGCCACCGTCATGACTGTCCGGCCGGGTCGAGTACGTTCCGCTCCGCGGTGGCCAGGACGCCGGTGTGGCGCAGATGGCCGCGGGCCGCGGCGATCGCCTCTGGCGTGTCGGGAAAAACGCGGCCGGCGGCGCGGAGCCGGTCGAGTACGCCGACCGCGTCGAGGGTCTTCTCGTGTCCCGCCGGTACGCCGGAGACGTAGACGGTGATGCCACGGTGTTCGAGACGTTCAATGGCGTCGCGCAGCACGAGCGCGCCGGTGCCGTCGATCGTCGACACCCTGGACATGCGCAGGATGATCACCCGCACGTCCGCCACCTCGGACAGCTCGAGCAGGAACCGGTGGGCGGCGGCGAAGAACAGTGGCCCGTCGAAGCGATAGGCCACGATGTGCTCGCTGAGCAGGGCGGCCTCCTCGACGTGATGATCGGCGATGTCGAGTGGGACCTCCTCCAGCCGAGCCGCCCGCGCGATCTTGCGGATCGCCAGGGCAGCAGCGAGGACGAGGCCGATCCCGACCGCGGCGATCAGGTCCAGGGCGAGGGTGGCGATCGCGGTCAGTGCCATGATGAGAGCGTCGGAGCGGGTCGAGCGGGCCAGCGCGGCCAGCGAACCCACCTCGACCATGCGGACAGCCGTGGCCAGCAGCACCCCCGCCAGCGCGGCGAGCGGAATGTAGGCCACCAGCGGGGCGGCCACCAACATGATCACCGCCAGGGCAATCGCGTGGGTAAGCGAGGCGAGCCGCGACTGGGCCCCGGAGCGGACGTTGACCGCGGTACGGGCGATCGCCGCCGTCGCCGGTACGCCGCCGAAGAGCGGGGTCACCACGTTCGCCACCCCCTGACCGAAAAGTTCTCGATCCGGGTCGTGGCGCTGGTTCACGGTCATGCCGTCGGCGACGGTCGCCGACAGCAGACTCTCCAGAGCCGCCAGGGCGGCGACCGCCAACGCCGAGGTGAACAGCGTCGGCACGGCGGCCAGGTCCAGAAAGCCCAGCGAGGGGGCGGGAAGGGTGGCCGGCAGGACACCGATGCGGGTGACATCGAGCGACAACAGTTGCCCGACCACGGTAGCCGCGGCCACCGTGATCAGCGAGAACGGCAGCGTGGGGCGCCAGCGCGCCCCGGCCAGCATCACCGCCGCCACACCGAGCGCCAACGTCAGCGCGGGCCAGTGGGGGTGCCCGGCGAACTCGACCAGCGCTCGCCAGGCCACCGACGAGACGTTCTCGCCGTCCGGGTTCGGCATACCCAACGCGGCAGGCACCTGTTGCAGGAAGATCACCGCAGCGATACCCACGGTGAATCCCTCCACCACCGGCGCCGGCACGTAACGCACATATCGTCCGGCTCGCAGCAGGGCCAGAGCCAGCAGAATCAGGCCCGCCAGCACACCGACGGTGAGCACACCGCCGGGCCCGTACCGCGCCACGATCGGCACCAGCACCACCGTCATCGCCCCGGTCGGCCCAGACACCTGCAGGTTGGACCCGCCGAACAGCGCGGCGAGGATCCCGGCCACGATCGCGGTCGCCAAACCAGCGGCCGCCCCGAGACCGGACGACACCCCGAACCCCAACGCCAACGGCAGCGCGACCACCGCAACCGTGAGTCCAGCAACGAAATCGCGGCGGGGCTGCCGACGCATCGCCGTGACATCTGCCCTTGTCGGCAGCAGGCCGGCCACCACCCGCCAGGTCGAGCGGGCGAGCGCGGTGGCGCTCACCGCGGCACCGGGAGCGGCTGGTCGTCGGCGTTGGCCTGGTCCTCACGTAGCGTCTCGAGTAGCTCAGCCTGACCTGCCAGCATTTCGGTGAGGAAGCGGCGGGCTGCCCGCATCAGATCAGCCACGTCCGGACCCGCAAGGGCGTAAATGACCGCCGACCCCTCCCGCCTGGACGTGACGATCCCCGCCCGACGCAGCACCGACAGCTGCTGCGACAGGCTCGACGCCTCGATCTCCACATCGGCCAGCAAATCCCGCACCGCCATCGGCCCATCACCGAGGAGCTCCAGCACGCGGATACGCACCGGATGCCCGAGCGTGCGGAAGAACTCCGCCTTCCTCTGGTACAGCGGCAGCGCCACGCGCCCTCCCAGCTCGACTAGCAGTTAGGCAATTGAAGACCTCTTCATGTAGTCGTAACCGGCGGCCCCGGCCGGAGTGATCCTCGACACCCCGGCGACAACCCACGGGCATGGTGCGGGCGTGACACTTCCAGGACGGCGCGCAACGGCTGGGCCCAGCTCAGCTGATGGTCTTGATACCCGACTATCCCCGCCGTCCGTCGTGGGATTTGCGGAGCTCAGTAACGCCAGATAGGCCCGGGCTCGCCCCCTGTAAGCCCTGGCAGGCTGAGCCCGTGCCCGTTGATCAGTTGCCCACGTTGGTGGCGGCCTCGGCTGCGGTGTTCGGCTTGGCGGTGCTCTCCGCGGTAGCCGGGTTCGGCGGCAGGGTTTGCTGCCGGTGTTACCGCGCAGCTCGGGCCGCGCGTCGCCCTGCCCGGCGGCCCGCTGAGCGAGGCCCGAACTGCTCGCGCATTGCGCGGCCCGGCTCGACTCGCACACTGGCGAAAAGTCGTTGTCCTCGGCGACCTCCCCTACGCCGCCATCGGCATGGCCAAACGGCTGACGACCTGGTGCGCGGTTGAGTTGAGGCGTGCCGGGATGGCGGGCGGCTGGAAACCCGGGACGGGCCGGTGTCGGTGTCGAAACCCGTTGATCATGAGGTGATCGCCGTCATCCCTAACACAACGTGTCCGGGATGACGGCTAGCGTCGAGGCGCTCAGCCAACATCATCTGGCGCACTGGATGCCGTAGAAGGGCTGCCCGTGATTCTTGAGATCCGCACGTATCGGTTGAAGCCAGGCACCGGCGGCGAGTTCGTTCGTGTCATGCGGGAGGAGTCCGTGCCGCTGTTGGAGGAGTCCGGTATCTGGGTGGTGGACTGCGGCGCGTCACTGGTAGCCGAGGACGAGCACGAGGAGGCCTACCTGATCCGCGCGTTCGCGTCCCTTGAGGCGCACCGCGAGCAGGAGGAAGGGTTCTACGGCAGCGACGCCTGGCGGCTCGGCCCCCGCGAGGCGATCGTGTCCCGGATCGACAGCTATCACACGATAGTCCTCGAGACTTCGGAACAGATCGTGCAGGCACTCCAGCGGCGATGACACCCGCCGCCGAAGCGACTGCGGAAGACACTTCTACGCCGTTCACATGGCCAGCGACCTGGCTAACGGCGGCGCTGTTGCATTAAGCCATCGCGCCGTCTCGGCGCCGCAGATCTTCC
This sequence comes from Micromonospora sp. NPDC047548, assembly GCF_040642975.1. Taxonomy (NCBI): domain Bacteria; kingdom Bacillati; phylum Actinomycetota; class Actinomycetes; order Micromonosporales; family Micromonosporaceae; genus Micromonospora; species Micromonospora sp. NPDC047548. The sequence continues at coordinate 5,564 of NZ_JBEYTI010000066.1, read as the reverse complement.
CGTCACGAGGTTCCAGACGGGCGGCAAGGCGGCCATCGGTTGCTGGATGGGGCAGCCAATAGGACACTTTTTGTCCCGATCCTGTAGACCGAGTTGTGGGCCCCAAGTTCGATCTTGCAGGAAGTCTTGCGTCAATTGATCTTGACGATCCCTTAACGCAGCAGAGTCCTTCCGGCCGACCAGATGGGATTGAGCGCCAAGGCGAGGGGCGGTGCCTGCCATGCCGCGCCGAGTCGTTGGATGAGTTGGTACTCCCGGCGTGGCTGCTCGACGGGCTCTCCGGCGAGGAAGTCGAGTGCGGCAGCCCGCACAATTGCCTGGTCGAACCATCTCGCCGCGATCGTCGCTGGCCCTGCCGCCCGCATCACCAAGGAAAACGACACGATCTTGAGAATCGGTCGGCGACATTTTCTTGAGAAGCAACCGCTCCGTTGCTGGTCCACGCGACCACCGCCGACAAGATCCACGAGAACCTACACCAATTATAGGTTCTCAACCTTGATGACACTTTCTCAAGATCATATCGTCGGCCATGCCGTCTGCGACATGATCTTGAGAATCGGGCCCTCCGGTGACGGACGCCTCATCTGGCTTTGGCTAGGGGCGTCTCCTGCCGATCATGACGGCCTGGGTGATCAAATGCAGCCATGACAGCTCTCTCATGGCGTGACGGACTGCAGGAACTGCGCCGACTGATCGCGGCAGAAGGCGGCGACCCAGATTGCATCCAGGACGTGGCCCTGGCGTGGCGCGCCTTCCGGGCGTTCCTCGTGGTGCCGTTGGACGGCCTCTTCGACCGCTGGGAGGGTGACGTGGAAGCGGACACGCTGGTTCTCGAGATCGGTGTCTCCGAATGGCCGGACGGCCCGCCACGGCTGCTGCTCGCCCGGCGCTTCGCCATCCCTGCGGTCGAATGGCACGACGGTGTGCCGGGCGAGCCGTCGGGCGGCGAGGACGCTCTCGACCTCGCGGATACGGTCCAAATCGAGATGGAGCTGACATTCCCTCCCGGCGCCAGTGGGGAGGCTGACGGCCTTTGGACGGCGGCGCGCAGTGGCGGGTTCGACGTGACGGCACTCGCCGAGGCCGGGGAGCTTGTAACCGGGCTTCGGCTCGAACGCCCGATCCTCAGCGCGATCGCGCTGACGGCGTGCAACTGAAGGCCAGTCCTGTCGATCATGAGAGCCAGCTGATTGCGGCAATGAGGATCAGGCGGTCCGTCAACGGCGAGGTTGATCTTCGTGCCCAACCCGCCGCCCGGCGTCGCCACCCGATACAACTGCTCGCCGTCCGCTACGAGGCAACCGTCGATATTGCCGCCATCAACGAAGGGCTCTGACCTATCCCAGAAGGCTCGGCTGGTCGATCACCCACAACCATGTGCCATCCGGTTGGCGCCGAGCCACCTCGACCGTAACGCCACCATCGACCAAGCGTACCGACGTGAGCGCCAGGTCGTCGTTCTGCAGTGTGGGCAACTGCTGTCCAGGCGCGAAGGTGGGCTTATCAGCGACCAGGTGCTCATATGCCTGGCGGATCTCCGCGCTGCCCGTGGCGACCTGGCCGTTCGGCAATGCCAGTACCGCGTCCGGTTCATACAGCGCGACCAACCCTTCGACCTCGCCGGCGTTGAGTCGCTCCACGATGAACCGGCTGAGATCCTCCGGTCTGGCGGCACGCTCCCGGGCACCATCACTGCTCATTGCTTGTTCCTCCCATCGAGTCAGGCCACGTCGCCCTCGGCGGCAAACGATCATGCCAGGCCAGTACGACAAACCAGCGCGACCAAGAGCCAAGCCACTGATCGACTTACGAAACAGGCCCAAGATCGACAGGGCACGCCCTAAGCGATTCCGGTAAGGAACAGCAACCCGGCGGCGACAAGTCCGGTCTCGACGAGGATGACGAACATCCGATCGCTGATCTTGATCATGATCTTCTTGCCCACCCAGGCTCCGGTCACGGTAGCCGGGGTCATCGCGGCGCCGAGCAGCAACACCCGTGGGGTGAGGAGGTTGCCAACGCCGTACGCGGTGAGCTTCGCGGCGTGCATAAGCAGGGCGCAGGCTGCCTGGTGCCGATGCGCGCGGGTGAAGCCCTTGGCCTGGAAGAACGGTGCGGTGAGCGGGCCGACCGACCCGAGCAGCGCGGAGCCGAGCCCGGAGGCAGCGCCGACCGCGACGAACGCGCTGTCGGGCAGTGGTTTCGGGTGGGCCCGCAGATACCGCCATACGACGCGTCGTTCGTGGCCCCGGTACTGCTGTTCCAGGTACTGGTCATGGCACCGGTGGGGCTGGCCGTGTTGGCCGGCTCACACACGGCGGGCGACGCCCCGCCCCGCTGGCGGCTGCTCACCCAGCCGCTCCGTACGCCGATCGTGGTGGGCTGCGGCCTGGGTGTGCTCGTCGCGGCCACCGGCGTGGACCTGCCGTCGCTGGTGCTGGAGCCGGTCAGGCTCACCGCCGCGCTCGCGGTTCCCGCGGCGTTGCTGGCGTACGGCATGAGCCTGCACGGCGCACCCCGCCCCGCCTCCGGCGACAGCGCCCCCGGGTGTGGCTGGCCGTGGCGCTCAGACCCTCGTCCAGCCGGCGCTGGCCTACGCGCTCGGCCGGTGGGTCGCCGGCCTCTCGGGTGTGGCGTTGCTGGCGGTCACCGTCACCTCCGCCCTGCCGACCGCGCAGAACGTGTTCGTCTACGCATCGTCCTACGACCGAGGCACGCTGCTGGCGCGGGACGTCGTGCTGATCACCACCGTCCTGTCCGTTCCCGTGCTCGTCGGGATCGCCGTGCTGCTCGGCTGATCGCGATATTGTAGGGATATCGACCCATACCCGAGCAGACTTGGACAGACATCGTCGTGGGCTCCGAGCGTGGGGAGTGTGATCGTGTCGAGGAGCGGCCCGAGCGAGGACTGGGACGTCGTCCTCGTCGGCGGCGGGATCATGAGCGCCACCCTGGGCGTGCTGCTGAGCGAGGTGCAGCCGGACTGGCGGATCACCGTCGTCGAGCGGCTCGACGAGGCCGGGCTCGAGAGCTCCAGCGCCTGGAACAACGCCGGCACCGGCCACGCCGGGCTCTGCGAGTTCAACTACACCCCGCGGCGGCCCGACGGCACGGTGGACGCGTCGAGGGCCGTGCGGATCGGCGAACAGTTCGTCTCATCTCTGGTGTTCTGGGCCCGTCTCGTGGAGCGGGGGGTGCTCGGGCCGCCCGAGGCGTTCATCCACTCGGTCCCGCACCTCGGCTTCGGCCGCGGTGCGGACGGCGTCGCGTACCTGCAGGCCCGGTGGGAGGCCCTGCGGGGCCACCCGCTCTTCTCCGACCTGGAGTTCAGCGAGGACCCCGACGTCCTCGCCTCGTGGCTGCCGCTGATGTTCGAGGGCCGGAACGGGAACGAACCGGTGGCGGTCACCCGCTCGGCGCAGGGGACCGACGTCGACTTCGGCGTCCTCACCCGGCAGCTGCTGTCGGCCCTGCAGCAGCGCGGCGGCGTCGTGCGAACGCACCAGGAGGTCACGTCCCTGCGCAGGCATGGGCGGACCTGGGTGGTGCAGGTCCGCGCCCGCAGGACGGGGCATCGCCGGCGGCTGCGGGCGCCGTACGTCTTCGTCGGGGCCGGCGGCGCCACGCTGCCGCTGCTGCAGTCGGCCCGGGTCCCGGAGATCCGGCGGTACGGCGCCTTCCCGATCAGCGGTCAGTTCCTGCGGACCGATCGGCCCGAGCTTGTGGCAGCCCACCGGGGAAAGGTGTACGGGCACGCGGCTCCGGGCGCCCCGCCCATCTCTGTCCCGCATCTCGACCTGCGGGTGGTGGACGGACAGGAGGCGCTGCTCTTCGGACCGTTCGCCGCCTTCTCGCCCCGCTTCCTCACCCGTGGCCGGCTGACCGACCTGGTGCGATCGGTCCGGCCCGGCAACCTCCCGGTCCTGATGGCCGCGGCGCGGGACAACCGGTCGCTGGTGACCTACCTGATCCGGCAGGTGACCCAGTCCGCGGATGCCCGAACGGCCACGCTGCGCCGGTTCGTGCCATCGGCGCGCGCGGACGACTGGACGCTGATGACCGCAGGGCAGCGAGTTCAGGTCCTCAAGAAGACCGGCGGCCGCAGCACGGTCGGCTTCGGCACCGAGATCGTCACCTCCGCGGGTGGCTCCCTGGCCGCCCTGCTCGGCGCCTCGCCCGGTGCCTCGACCGCCGCGTCGACGATGCTCGACGTGCTCGCGGCGAGCTTTCCGCAGCGCATGCCGGAGTGGGCGGCACAACTGGACCGGCTCGCGCCGTCGACGCAGACGGTGCGGCAGCTCGGCCCCGACCGGCTCGGCGAGGAGGTGACGCGGGCCCGCCGGGTGCTCGGGCTGTTGCCGGGGTGAGCACGACGGTCCACGGGAAGGGAGCGGCGGCCTCGTGACCGCAGACCTCGTCGGCCGGCTGCGGCACGCGGTCGGTCTGTACCGTGCCAATACTCATCGCACGTGGTGTGAGCTGCTGTTTCGTGGCCAGGGCGCAGGATGGCGTGTGTGTTGGTTCGGCTGTTGTACCTGAGCGCGGTGCGGGTGTTCGGTTGGTTGCCGCAGGCCACGCGCGGCGAGTCCGTCATGGCCGCGGAGTTGTTGGTGCTGCGTCACGAGGTGGCGGTGCTGCGTCGTCAGGTCGGTCGACCGCGCCTGTCGTGGCCGGAGCGGGCGGTGTTGTCCGCGCTGGTCCGGGCGCTGCCGCGCGAGCTGTGGAAGCATCGGATCGTCACTCCGGGCACACTGTTGGCCTGGCACCGCCGACTGGTCCGCCGACACTGGACCTGCCCGAACCTGCCCGGACGACCGCCGATCAGCGACGACGTCCGCGACCTGGTCCTACGTCTGGCCCGGGAGAACCTCGGCTGGGGACACCGGCGCATCCAAGGCGAACTCGTCGGGCTCGGCCATCGCATCGGCGCCGGCACCATCCGCCGCATCCTCGCCCGATCGAGGGTCGGCCCCGCCCCGCGTGAGATCGACACCAGTTGGCGAACGTTCCTGCGGGCTCAGGCGTCCGGGCTGCTGGCGACCGACTTCTTCCACATCGACACCGTCACGCTGCGACGGCTGTACGTCTTGTTCGTCATGGAGATCACGACCCGGCGGGTGCACATCCTCGGCGTCACCGCCCACCCGACCGCTGCCTGGACCACTCAGCAAGCCCGCAATCTCGTGATGGACCTCGGCGAGCATATGACACGGTTCCGGTTCCTGGTCCGCGACCGCGACGCCAAGTTCCGGGTCGGCGGTGGGTGTGACACGCCGGGTGGCCTGGGAGTGCGTGATCTTGGGGTGAGATGACGGAAGCATCGACGGTGCTTGCACCACTGTCGTTGCCGAAAGTGATCCGTCGATGCTTCCAGGAGTCAGCCTACCCATCTCGTTGCGCCGGTTGTTGGACGCCTTCGTCGGGTGTTTCACGACGCCGACGTTCGAGGTCTTCCAAGCCATGGTGATCGGGCTGATCGCGCAGACCGGGCAACGCACGGTATGCGGGATGCTCACCGGGGCCGGGCTGGCCATGACGTGGTCGCATCATCGGGCGCACCG
>NZ_JBEYTI010000065.1:0-19898 GCF_040642975.1 Micromonospora sp. NPDC047548 | reverse complement strand
TCCGTGACAAGCAGCCCTACCAGCAACCCAGCACCAAAAACCCCGAAAACCTCGCCGTTACCGGTTGACAAAGACCATAGAGACACCCCCCCCGCGTGCCGGTGGCGTGGCGGCCGTCGGTTGGGCGCGCAAGAGCGTCAGCGCCTCCTCCCGGCGTTCCGCCCAGACTCCTGCGGCCGTGGCGAACCCATGCAGGCGCTGGTACCCGTCAAGGCTGGGCCGGTCGGCGAACTGCTGCCAGGCGATGTCGGTGGCCGCCTGCGGCCGGCCCGCGCGGGCATGCAGGTCGGCGGCCAGTTCAGCCAGCCGCCCGTCGGGACTTCCCGGGAAGGATGCCTGCCCACGCTGCAGCCAATCCAGCGCGTCCTCGAAGCGCCCTGCCTCAGCGAAGGCGTGGACGGCCCGCCAGAACTGGTAGGGCGAGGCCAGGTCATGGGCGATCACGTCGACCAGCGCGTCCACCCCACGCCGGGCGGCCAGCGCCTCCTTCAGATAGGTCGGCCGGAAGCGGTTGCCGTCCCACCGCTTGTCGTCTTTCGGCGTCATGCGGCGTAGCGTCGACCACCGCTCGTCGATCACTTCTTCGAATCGGGCCAGGCCGGGCTCACCGAGTACGTCGACACAGGAGTTGGGGTCAGGCTGCCGCTCGCCTCGTATGGTCAGATCTCCACGAGGAGTAGCAGGATGTTCATCCCCCGGTAGGCCTTGTCGTCGACACGATCGCCGCGTGCCGGTCAGGTCTGCGCGGCATACTCGGCCACGGCCCACCGGACCGCCGCGATGTCGGACCACTCGCGGCTGGGGTGCACGCGGTTGGTGAGCAGGACCAGCACCAGATCCCGGCCGGGGTCGACCAGGAGGGACGTGCCGGTGAAGCCGGTGTGGCCGAAGGCCCCGCCCGCCGCCAACGGGCCCATCCAGTGCGGGTCACCGATGCGGACGCCGAGGCCGTGGCGGAAGCCGGGGTCGATGGCCGCGGGCAGGTGATCGCGGGTCATCTCCGCCACGGTGTCCGGCCGGAGGACGCGGACCCCGTCGACGGCTCCGCCCTGCCGCAGCATCTCGCCGAACCGGGCGACATCGGTGGCCGTGCCGAACAGGCCAGCGTTGCCCGCCGTCCCGCCGAGGGACCACGAGTTCTCGTCGTGGACGCTGCCGCGCAGCATGCCACGACCGATGTCGGGCTGGTGTTCGGTGGCCGCGGCCCGGGCCGCGCGGGCGGGGTCGGGCCGGAAGCCGGTGTCGGTCAGGCCCAGGGGCCGGCAGATCCGCTCCTGCACCATATCGGGCAGCCGCCGGCCGGTGACCCGTTCGGCCAGCAGCCCGGCGACCATGAATCCCACGCAGGAGTATTCGAAGGTGATGCCGGGTCGGTCGACCAGCGGAGCGTGCAACACCGCCCGCACCCGGGATTCGCGGTCCGGCCAGTCGGTCCACAGCCGCAGCAACGCCGGTAGCCCGGAGGTGTGGGTGAGCAGGTGGCGCGGGGTGATGCGGCGCCGCTCGCCGGCGCCGAAGCTGGGCAGCCACCCGGCGACCGGCTCGTCGAGGCCAAGTCGACCCTCCTCCACCAGGGTGAGCAGGACGGTCGTGGTGAACAGCTTCGTCACCGAGGCGAGGTCGAAGATCGTGGAGTCCAGGGCGGGTTGGCGGGCCTCTGGTGCGACCGGGGTGCCAGCGGCGTCGGCGTACCGGGCCAGGTGACCGACGGTAACCAGGTCGGTGGGCTGGCCGCCCCGCTGGATCAGGGCGATGGCCGTGCTGTAGAGCGGACGCTGTCCGCCTTCCAAGCCGTTGACCAGCATCGTTTTGAGTCTGGACACGGGGAGGACCCTAACGTAGTTGGCAACTTTCTTCATCTTGCGTCCGCATCTCGGAAACTGTTGACATCACTCCATGACGCCTTGATACTCGGTCGCCGGGCGTACGGCCGCCGCCGAGGGCGGGGAATACGGCGCCCGTAGCGCTCGCGGCGATGCGGCCGTGGCATACCGGAGGGAAGGAACGTGAAGCTCCCCAGCGCGCTGAGCTCACCAGCGGCCAGGTGTCTGGTGGCCGTCGCGGCCGCCGCACTCGTCGCGACGGGCTGCTCCAGCGGCACGTCCGGCAAGGGCGGGTCGACCGGCGGCACCCTGGTCGTCGGCTACACCGCCGACCCCAACACGCTCGAACCGTGGAAGGCAACCCAGTTCCAGGCGGTGCACCTGCTCGAGCAGATGTACAGCACGCTCACCGAACTCGACGCCGACCTCGACGTCAAGCCCGGTCTGGCCGAGAAGTGGCAGTACTCGGACGGCAACAAGACCCTGACCCTGACGCTGCGCAAGGACGTGAAGTTCCACGACGGCAAGGCGTTCACCTCCGCCGACGTCAAGTCGTCGATCGAGCGGATCCAGCAACCGGAGACCGCGGCCGTGGCCGCGGCCACCGTCAAGTCGATCCAATCGGTCGAGGCGCCCGATCCGCAGACCGCCGTGCTGCACCTGGCGGCGCCGGACGCCGGCCTGCTCGCCGGGCTCGCCACCACCAACCTGGTGATGCTCTCCAAGGACGACACCCCGGCGACGATCGGCCAGAAACCCAACGGCACCGGCGCGTTCACGTTCGACAGCCGCACCGCCGGCCAGTCGGTGAAGCTGACCGCCAACACCGACTACTGGGGTGGCAAGCCGAAGGTGACCGGCCTCGAGTTCCGGATCATCCCTGACCAGACCTCGGTCGTCGCGGCCCTGCAGTCCGGCAACGTCCAGTTCGCCACGCTCGACGACCCGCTGGTGGCGAAGTCGGCCGAGGGCAGCGGGCTGACGGTGACCAAGACGCCGAGCCTGTCGTACCACGTGCTGCAGCTCAACGCCCGCAAGGCGCCGCTGGACAAGCGGGACGTCCGGCTGGCCATCTCCTGCGCGATCGACCGGAAGCAGGTCCTGGACACCGCCGCCCTCGGTGCGGGCGAGGTGACCGGCCCGATCACCTCTCCCGCGTACAAGTCCGACCCGAACGCGCGTCCCTGCCCGACCCGCGACGTGGCCAAGGCCAAGCAACTGCTGGCCGGCGCCGGCTTCGCCAACGGCGTGACCATCCCCGTGATCGTCTCCCAGGGCGAGTACGCCACCTCCGTCAACGAGGCGCAGAACCTGCAGGCCCAGCTCAAGGAAGCCGGCATCAACCTCGATCTCCAGACGCTGGAGTCCGGCGCGTACGTGGACAAGTGGGTCGCCGCCGACTTCAGCGCGGCGGTGGCGCTCAACGGCGGCCGGCCGGACCCCGACGGCATGTACGGTCGCTACTTCCCCAGCACCGGCAACCTCAACAAGGTCGCTGGCTACTCCTCGCCGGAGCTCGACAAGCTCTTCGCCGAGGGCAAGGCGACCACCGACCCCGCCCAGCGCAAGGAGATCTACGCCCAGGCGTCCCGGCACCTGGAGGACAACGCGGTCTGGGTGTGGCTGTTCTCCAGCTACGGCTACACCGCGACCACCCAGGGCGTCTCCGGCTTCACCCCGCTGGCGAACGGCTCCCTGCAGAGCCTGCGCGAGATCTCGCTGCAGTGACCGCACGACCTGCCGGGCGGTGCGCGCACCGCCCGGCAGGACCCTCACCCAAGGAGGTGCCGGTGCGGTCCATCGCACGTCACCCGTTGTTCCGCCGGCTCGTGGAGACGGCGCTCACCCTCTTCGGCGTCGCGGTGCTGGTCTTCACCACCCTGCGGGCGATCCCCGGCGACGAGATCACCGCCACTCTCGGCACCGAGGCCGCCGGGCTCAGCCCGGAGCAGCAGGAGTCCCTGCGCGCCTACTACGGCCTCGACCAGCCCCTGGTGCTGCAGTTCTTCTCCTGGCTGGGCAACGTGCTCACCGGCAACCTCGGCTTCTCCCGGCGGGCCGGTGCCTCCGTCGTGGAGATGACCGCGAGCGCCCTGCCGGTCACGCTGGAACTGGCGGTCCTGGCCACCATCGTCGGCCTGCTGATCGGCGTGCCGTTGGCCATGCTGTCCGCGTCGCGTCCCAACGGCATCCGCGACGGGTTCGGCCAGCTGGTCGGCCTGGCCGCCCTGTCCGTGCCCAACTTCCTGCTCGGCGCCGCGCTGCTCACCCTGATCTCCAAGTACGCGCACTACAACCCCAACGCCCAGGGTTTCGCCCACCTCACCCAGGACCCGCTGCTGAACCTGCAGCAGATGCTCTTTCCGGCGCTGGTCCTCGGCTTCGGCCTGGCGGCCCCGATCATGCGTACCGCGCGATCGGCGCTGCTGGAGGTGCAGACCCAGGACTTCGTCCGCACCGCCCGGGGCAAGGGCGTCGCGCCGTGGCGACTGCGGGTGCGCCACGTCCTGCACAACGCGCTGAACCCGATCGTCACCATGGCCGGCATCCAGTTCGGCTATCTGCTGGGCGGCGCCGTCGTGGTCGAGCAGATCTTCTCCGTGCCGGGCATCGGGCGGCAGGTCCTCGCCGGAATCCAACAGAAGGAGTACGCCGTGGTCCAGAGCACCGTGCTGGTGATCGCCACCACGTTCGTCGTGGTCAACCTCCTCACCGACCTGCTCTACCGCGTCATCGACCCCCGGGTGCGTGCCGCGTGAGCCGGCGCAGTGAGAACGGCACCGGCGGAGTGCTGGCATGACGGCCGCGGTCGCCGGGCAGCAGGTGCCGGTCGCCGCACCGCCGGCCCGTACCGCTGCCTGGCGGCGGCTGCTGCGCAGCCCCGCCGGCCTGGGCGGCGCGGTGCTGGTGGCGCTCGTCGTCGCCGCCGCGGGCGCCGCCCTGCTCGGGCTGACCCCGTACGACCCCATCGCCCAGCACCCGCAGGCCCGCCTGCAGCAGCCGTCGGCCGACTACTGGTTCGGCACCGACCAGTTCGGCCGCGACGTGTTCTCCCGCTGCCTGGCCGGCGTGGCCAACTCGCTGCGGGTCGCCGTCGTCGCGGTCTTCCTCTCCGCCCTCGTCGGCACCACGGCGGGCGTCTGCGCCGGTTTCTACGGCGGCAAGGTACGCGGCCCGGTGCTGGCCGTGACGAACGTGCTCTTCGCCTTCCCGCCGCTGCTGCTCGCGCTGACCCTCGCGGCCACCTTCACCCGCAACTGGCTGACCATCGCCATCGCGATCGCCATCGTCTACGTGCCGATCTTCGTCCGGGTCAGCCGCGGGCCGGTGCTGTCGCTGCGCGAGACCGACTTCATCAAGGCCGCCCGGGTGCTCGGCATCCCGACCTGGCGGATCCTGCTGCGTCACCTGCTGCCGAACCTCGCCGCCATCGTGATCGTGCAGGTGACCCTGTCGCTGTCCTGGGCGGTGCTCACCGAGGCCGCACTGAGCTTCCTCGGGCTGGGCAGCCCGCCGCCCGCGCCGTCGCTGGGTTCGATGGTCTTCGACGCCAAGATCCTTGCCGGCACGGCCTGGTGGAACCTGGCCGCGCCGGGCGCTGTCATCGTCGTCTTCGTGGTCGGGCTCAATCTGCTCGGCGACGGGCTGCGCGACGCCCTCGACCCCAGAAATGGACGCAACGCATGACGGATCGTCTCGGTGACCTGCTGACCGAACAGGTCGACCACCGGTACGCCGGCCTCGACACCGCCTCGGTCGCACAGTTGGCGGTGGTCATGAACGACGCGGATGTGACCGTGCCCGCCGCCGTGCGGGCCGCGCTGCCGCAGATCGTGCCGGCCATCGAAGGGATCGCCGACCGGCTGGCGGCCGGCGGGCGGCTGCTCTACGTCGGGGCGGGCACCGCCGGCCGGCTGGGGGTGCTCGACGCGTCGGAATGCCCGCCGACGTTCAGCACCCCACCGGACCTGGTTCGCGCCGTCATCGCGGGCGGCACCGCGGCGCTGTTCGCGGCGCAGGAGGGCGTCGAGGACGACGAGGCAGCCGGCACGGCGGTGATCGCCGACTGTGCGATCACCGCCGTCGACGCGGTCGTCGGGATCTCGGCGAGCGGCCGGACCCCGTACGTCCTGGCGGCGGTGCGGGCCGCCAGGGAGCGGGGAGCGCTGACGGTCGGACTGTCGTGCAACGCCGACACGTCGCTGGGCGCCGCCGCCGATCACCCGATCGAGGTGCTCGTCGGCCCCGAGGTGCTGGCCGGCTCGACCCGACTGAAGGCGGGCACCGCGCAGAAACTGGTGCTCAACATGATCTCGACGATCTCGATGATCCGGCTGGGCAAGACGTACGACAACCTCATGGTCGACCTGCGGGTGACGAACGCCAAGCTGCGCGACCGGGCGGTGCGCATCATCCGGCGGGTCACCGGGGTCCCCCGCTCCGAGGCGGAGGCGGCGCTCGACCGCGCCGAACTGGACGTCAAGACCGCGATCCTCATGCTGGACCGCCCGGCCGACGTGGCGGATCCCCGCCAGCGGCTGGCCGCCAGCGGCGGGCGGCTGCGGGAAGCATTGGAGGCGATCGCGTGAAGGTCCTGGGCATGATCTCCGGTACGTCCCACGACGGCATCGACGTCGCGGCCGTCGACTTCACCGTGCGCGACGGCGTGCTGCACGGCGCCGTCGAGTATGCCGGCAGTTCGCCCTACCCGGAGGAGCTGCGCGCCCGGCTGATGCGGGCCCTGCCCCCGTCGGCGTTGACCTTCGCCGAGGCGTGCGAGCTGGACACGCTGATCGGTCAGGCGTTCGCCGAGGTGGCGGTCGACGCGGCCGGGCGGGCCGGTGGGGTTGACCTGATCTGCTCGCACGGCCAGACCGTCTACCACTGGGTGCAGGAGCGCCAGGTGCTTGGCACCCTGCAGATCGGGCAGCCGGCCTGGATCGCCGAGCGCGCCGGCGTCCCGGTCGTCGCCGACGTACGGGTGCGGGACGTGGTCGCCGGCGGCCAGGGCGCGCCGTTGGTGTCGATGATGGACGTCCTGCTGCTGTCCGGCCTGCCGGGCCGGCCGGCCGCGCTCAACCTGGGCGGCATCGCCAACATGACCGTGCTGCGGCCGCTCGACGCGGGCGGCCCGGTGGCCTACGACACCGGACCGGCGAACGCGCTGGTCGACGCCGCCGTCGTGCGGGCCAGCCGGGGCCGGCTGCGGTACGACGAGGACGGCCGGCTCGCCGCTGGCGGCCGGGTGGACGAGGCCCTGCTCACCGAGCTGCTCGCCGACCCGTACTACCGGCTCGACCCGCCGAAGACCACCGGCAAGGAGCTGTTCCACGCCGAATACCTTGAGGGGGCGCTGCGGACGCACCCCGAGCTCTCGGACGAGGACGTCGCCGCCACCTTGACCGCGCTCACCGCGCAGACGGTGGCCGACCAGGTACTCCGGCACCGGATCGACACGCTCGTCGCCTCCGGCGGGGGCTGCGCCAATCCGACGCTGATGGGGATGCTGCGGGAGCGGTTGACCGGGGTGCGGGTGACCACCACCGACGAGTTCGGCGCGCCGTCCGACACCAAGGAGGCGATCGCCTTCGCGTTGATCGGCTGGCACACCGCGTACGGTCTGCCCGCCACCGTGCCGTCGTGCACCGGCGCCACCGGGGCCCGGGTGCTCGGCGCCATCGTGCCCGGCGCCGCCCCGCTGCGCCTGCCGGCGCCCCTGGCCACCGCCCCCACCGGGCTGCGCCTGACCGGAGCCGTCTGATGAGCGCCCTGCTGGAACTCGCGGACCTGCGCGTGGCGGCCCGGTCCGGCGGCGCCGACCGGGAGATCGTGCACGGGGTCGACCTGACCGTCGAGGCCGGGGAGACCGTCGCCGTCGTCGGCGAGAGCGGGTCGGGCAAGTCGCTGACCATGCTGGCCGTGATGGGCCTGCTCGCCAGGCCGCTGCGCGTCTCTGGCGGGACGGTGCGACTCGGCGCCCGCGACCTCACCGCGCTCTCCGAGCGGAAGCTCCGTGCGATCCGCGGCAACGACGTGGCGATGATCTACCAGGACCCGATGACCTCGCTGAACCCGCTGATGCGGGTCGGCGACCAGGTCGTCGAGGCGATGACCGCGCACGGCGTACCGAAGGCCGAGGCGCGCCGGCGAATGCTCGACCAGCTGGCCCGCGTCGGCATCCCCGACCCGGAGCGCACCGCGCGGGCCTACCCGCACGAGTTCTCCGGCGGGATGCGCCAGCGGGTGATGATCGCCTGCGCGCTGGCGATGCGCCCCCGGCTGCTCATCGCCGACGAGCCCACCACCGCCCTGGATGTGACCATCCAGCAGCAGATCCTGGCGCTGATCGACGAGCTGCGCCGGGAACTCGGCATGACCACCATCTGGGTCACCCACGACCTCGGGGTGGTGGCCCGCCTGGTCGACCGGGTGGTGGTGATGTACGCGGGCCATGTGGTCGAGGACGCGCCGGTGCGGCAGCTGTTCCGCGCTCCGCAGCACCCGTACACGAAGGCGCTGCTGGCAGCCCTGCCCGACCCGGGCGACGACTCCCGGCCGCCGCTGGCCCAGATCCCCGGACGGCCGCCGGCCGCCACCGACCCGGTGCTGGGCTGCTCGTTCCGGCCGCGGTGCGCGCAGGCCGTCGACGCGTGCGCGACCCGCCCTCCCCTGCAGCCGCGCGGGCAGGGCCGGGTCGCCTGCTGGGTCCCCCCGCACGAGTGGAGGAACTGATGCTCACCGCGACCGACCTGGTCAAGCAGTATCCGGTGCGAGGCGGCGACGGCGTCGTGCACGCCCTCGCCGGCGTCTCACTGACCGTCGGGGACGGCGAGACCCTCGGTATCGTCGGCGAGTCCGGCTGTGGCAAGTCGACCCTGGCCAAGCTGCTGGTACGGCTCGAGGATCCGACCTCCGGCCGGGTGGAGCTGGACGGGGTGGACCTGACCGGGTTGCGCGGCCCGGCGCTGCGCCAGCAGCGCCGGCACATCCAGCTGCTGTTCCAGGACCCGTACTCCTCGCTCAACCCGCGGCTGCGTGTCGGCCAGATGCTGGCCGAGGTACTGGCCGTGCACCGGCTCGCCGACGGCCGGCAGCGCCAGCGGCGGGTAGGCGAGCTGCTGGAGATGGTCGGGCTGGGTGCGGCGTTCGCCGACCGGTACCCGCACGAGCTCTCCGGCGGCCAGCGGCAGCGCGTCGGCATCGCCCGGGCCCTCGCAGTGGAGCCGAAGGTGCTGCTGCTTGACGAGCCGGTGTCGGCGCTCGACGTCTCGGTGCGCGCCGAGATCATGAACCTGCTGGTCAACCTGCGCCGCGAGCTGAACCTCAGCTACGTGTTCATCAGCCACGACGTGGCCATGGTGCGGCACCTCAGCGACCGGGTCGCGGTGATGTACCTCGGTCGCGTCGTCGAGATCGGCGACTGGAAGTCGGTGCTGGACAACCCCCGGCATCCCTACACCGCCGCGCTGTGCGCCGCGGTGCCGGCCCCCGACCCGGACCTCGCCCAGCCGATCGAGGCCACCGTCTCCGGTGAGGTGCCCAACCCGGCCGCCCCGCCGTCCGGCTGCCCGTTCCACCCGCGCTGCCCCCTTGCCCAGGACGACTGCCGGCAGCTCGATCCGGCGTTGCTGCCGTTCCCACTGGGCTCCCGCCACCAGGTGGCCTGCCATGTGGCGGCCGAGCGGGTGAGCGACCGGTCGCAGCTCGCCCCGTCCGGCTCGTGACCGCGCCGGTGCGGGTGCGTCCGGCGGTGCCGGCCGACGCCGTCACCGTCGGCGCCGTCTTCCTGGCCTGCTGGCACCGGTCGTACGCGAACCTGCTGCCGGCGGCGGTGCGGGCCCGCTACGACGAGGCGGGCGCGGTGGCGTTGTGGCGGCGGGTCCTTGCGGCCGCCCCCGACGGCGTGCTCGTCGCCGACGTGGCCGGGCACGGGGTCCGTGGTGTGGTGCGGTTCGGCGCGGACCCGGACGAGCCGCGCCGCGGACACGTGTTCAGCCTGTACGTGCACTCGGAGGCGCAGGGCCTCGGGTTGGGTCGGACGCTGCTGCACGACGCGGCCGGGAAGCTGCGCGCGGCCGGGCATGCCACGGCGACATTGTGGGTGTTCGCGGCAAACGATGCCGCTCGGGCCTTTTACGCGGCGCAGGGCTGGACGCCCGACGGCGGCACCCGGGTCGAGGAGGCGTACGGCGAGCCGGAGGTGCGGCTGCGCCGGAGCCTGGCCGAGGTCACGTCAGGCTGAGCCGGATCGGCAGGTCGTCGGAGATCCGCGCCTTGGGTGCCGCGGGTTCGCCGTACGACGCGATGGTGATCGGCTGCTGCGATGTGCCGGAGCCGCGTGGTGCCAGCGTGCCGGTGCCCGTGCTGCCCCGCTTGAGCTGCACGCTCGTCCCCGGGGCGAGGGTCAGGGCGTTGACCTGCGCCAGCGCACTGAACAGGTCGAGCCGTGAACCGGAGCCGGCCGATCCGGATCGCGAGCAGTCGACGAAGACCGCGCCCGGGTTCGATGGCTCGGCGGCCGCGGAGCGCAGCTGGTCGGCCGGGGCCTTGATGAAGGCCGCGGTGAGCTCGACGGCCTTGTCGAGGTCGGCCACCCGCGCGTCGTTGGCCTCCCGCAGCAGCGCGACCATCTTCCTGACCACCTCTGGCGTGCCGGTGACGACCTCGTTGCGGCCGATGTAGGACGTACAACAGCAACGGGCAGTTGATGGGCACCGAGCTCGGCGTCACCGGCTACTACACGAAGGCCGACTACGCGGAGATCATCCGTTACGCGGGTGAGCGCGGCATGACCGTGATTCCCGAGATCGACCTGCCCGGCCACACCAACGCCGCGCTGCACGCGATCCCGCAGCTCAACACCCCCGGGGCCTTCCCGAAACCGCAGCCCGGGCAGCCGACCGTGCCGCATAACGGCACCCCCGCCGTCGGCTACTCGTCGCTGGATGCCAACAGCGCGGTGACGTACGAGTTCGTCACGCACGTGCTCGCCGAGATCGCGAAGATGACCCCCGGGCCGTATCTGCACATCGGCGGCGACGAGGCGCATGTGACCAGCCCTCGCTGCGCAACCTCGCCATCAGCGCCCTGCGCCTGGCCGGCCGCCCCGACATCACTGAAGCCACCCGATGGGTCAGCCGTCATATGAGCAGGCCCTTCACCATTCTCGGACTCACGTCATGATCTTGGAACGGCCGTGGAACGATCCCGACGGCGTGTCACGAATTCGGCAACAGGGATCGTAGGGCGCCCCAAACGCGCGATCCCGCCTTGTAACCTCTGCTGATGGTGTTCCCCCGGCCACTCGACCCCGCTCGAAAGCTCGGGGACGCCGTCGCCTCTGTTCAGCGATAGCGCGAATGTCTACCAGCGGTTTTGACACAGGTGACCTGTCGGCGATCGCGTCGCCCGGCTTGATCGGACGCGAGCGCGAGTTTGCCGCCCTGAGCGCGGCGCTGTCGGATCCGCCGGTGATTGTGCTGGTCGAGGGCGAAGGCGGGATCGGTAAGAGCCGGTTGATTCAGGAGTTGCTCGCGACACGTACCCCGGCCCGTCGAGAGGTGCTGCTGGCGACCTGTCCGGCGTTCCGGCAGCCCTTCACGCTTGGCCCGGTGGTGGACGCGATCCGAACGGCGACTGAGGATGTCGGCGGGCTCGGCCTGAGCGGGTTGGCGGGGGCGCTCCGGGCGCTGTTCCCCGAGTGGGCGTCGGCGCTGCCGCCGGCGCCCGAGCCGGCCGAAGACGCAGCAGCGGCACGACACCGGTTGTTCCGGGCCCTCGAGGAGATCCTCGAACTGATCGACATCGGTTTGCTCGCGATCGAGGACGTGCATTGGGCAGACGAGGCCACTCTGGAGTTTCTGCTGTTCCTGGCATCGCGCCCGCGGCAACGGGTCAGCTTGCTCGTGAGCTACCGTCCGGACGAGATCGCGCCGGACTCTCTGCTGCTGCGGTTGTCGTCCCGGCAACCGGCGGGGACGGCGCGGCTGCGGCTGTTCCTGGAGCCCCTGGACGTCGCCGCGACTGCCAAGATGGTGTCCTCGATGCTCGGCGGGGAGCGCGTCTCTGATGAATTCGCGGCCTTCCTGCATGACCGGACCGATGGGCTTCCGCTGGCCATCGAGGAGTCCGTGCGGCTGATGTGGAACCGCGCTGACCTGGTCCGGCGGGGTAATTCCTGGGTGCGGCATCGGCTAGGCGAGATCGATGTGCCGCCGACGGTCCGCGACGCCGTACTGGAACGGAGCGCACGACTCGGCCCGGCGGCGCAGGCGGCACTGCGCGCGGCCGCCGTCCTCACCGACCCCGCCGCCGAGGACACCGTCGTCGAGGTGATGGCGCCGGCCGGAGACCCAGCGAGCAGGCTGGCCGGCCTGGCGGAGGCGGTGGGTTCCGGGCTGTTGAGGGAGGACCCGGGTGGGCTGGTCTCGTTTCGGCACATGCTGACGTGCCGCGCGGTGTACGAGGCGATCCCGATGCGGGAGCGGCGGGCGATGCACCTACGCGCCGCATGCGTCCTCGAAGGCGTCACCCCGCCGCCGGTCGCCCAGCTGGCGCGCCATTTCCGAGAGGCCGGCGACATCACGGCGTGGTGCCGGTACGCGGAACAGTCCGCCGACCTCGCCATCGCCTCGGGCGACGATGCGACGGCCGTCGTCCTGCTGCACGATCTGCTCACCAAGGCCGACCTGCTGCCCGCCGACGTGGTCCGGCTCACCGGCAAGGTTCCGTTCGGCCTACTCACCGGGCGCGAACGCTACCGCGAACTGATGGACGCCCTCCGCCTCGTGCTGGACACCGGTGAGCCGACGCCGAGCGAGGCGGCGGAGGCCCGCTTCCTGGTCGCGCGGCTGCTGCTGCAGATGGAGGCGTTCGAGCCGGCCCGGATCGAGATGGAACGAGCGCTGCCCGACCTCGGGCACGACCCGGCGAAGGCAGCCCGCGCAATGATGTTCCTCGGCCTGCCCTACGGGACGACGACGCCGGCGGCCGAACACCTCAGGTGGCTGCGGCGTGTGGCGCAGGTGCCGGCTTCGATGGCGCCGGCGGACCGGTTGAGCATCCGGGCCGGACGGGCGAGCGGACTCCTGCTGCTTGGTGAGGAGGAGGGGTGGGCGGAGGCGGCGTTGATCGGCGACGACGCGACCACCACAGCGGAGAGGGTGCGCGTCACGGCCGGCCATCTCAATGTCGGGCACATGGCGCTGATCTGGGGTCGCTACGCGGAGGCGAGGCGGGCACTCACGCTGGCCATCGGCCTGGCCGAGAAGTATCAGTACCGGAAGCTCCGTGGGGTGGGGCAGGTGACGTTGACCCAGCTGGACTGGCTCACCGGAGCCTGGGACGGGCTGGCCGAGCGGGCCGGATCGCTTGCTGGTGACGAGGAGCTTCTGCAACCGGTGAGCCGCCTGGCGCCGGCCATGGTCACCGGCTTACTGCATGCCGCCCGCGGGGACCATGACAGAGCGGACGCGTGCCTGCGGACCGTCCTGGAGCAGGCGGATCGGCAGGGCGGGGCGGAATACTCCGTCGAGCCAGCCGGTGCCCTGGCCAGGCTCCGGCTGGGCGCCGGGCGGATCGACGACGTGCTGCAGGTAACCGACGAGCCGATCCGGTTCATCGAGGGCAAGGGTACCTGGATCTGGGCCACCGAGATCGCCCCGGTCCGGGTCGAGGCACTGCTGATGGCCGGCCGGGTCGGCGAGGCCGGCGACCTGGCCGACGCTTTCGCGGCGGGAGTATGTGATCGCCGCGCACCCGGCCCGCATGCCGCCCTGGCGATCTGCCGGGCGGTTCTGGCCCAACACCGAGGCGATCCCCTCAGCGCCGCCGACTTGTTCGCTCATGCGGCCGAGGCGTGGCAGAGGCTTCCACGGCCTTACGACGCCCTGCTCAGCCGTGAGCGGCAGGCCGGCTGCCTGCTGCGTGCGGACCGGTTGGACGCCGCGCTCCCCGTCCTTGAGGAGGCCTTCCAAGGGCTGTCCGTCCGCGGTGCTCGTGGTGACGCCGTGCGCGTCATGCACACCCTGCGTGCACACGGCGTGGAGGTGAAGCGTCCGTCGTGGCGGGGTGGGCGGCGCAGCTACGGCGATCAGCTGTCTCCCCGGGAGCTCGACGTGGTCCGGCTGCTCGTCGAGGGCCGAACCAACCGGGAAATCGCCGCCGCTCTTTTCCTGTCACCGAAGACGGTCGCGCGGCACGTGGAAGCAGCCATGCGCAAGCTCGATGTGTCGTCCCGGACGGCGCTGGCCGTGCGGGTCGTGGAAGCCAGCGTCGTTACCGACGACCCGGCTGGCGACGACCGCTAGGCGGGTGCGCGGCGGCAAAATTGGGTCATCTGCCCAGTCGTCCGGTAACCGGGGCGGGGACAACAATCGACCGTCATGGAAACACCGCCAGTCCCGCCGTCGAACGAGCCGGACCAGCAGCCTGAGCAGTCCCGTCCGACTGCGCCGCCCACGGCGCCGCAGCAGCCCACGGCCGGCGTGGGCAGCGCCCCCCCGGACGACGACGGCTACGAAGCCGTTTGAGTTCCGATCGCCCCCTCCTCGAGAAGGTAGCCGCCCCACGCGAACCACTCCCGCATCTCCCGAACCGCACTGACCCCGGCGCCTAACGGCGGTGCCGTCGGCGTCCTGACTGGCTCATTCGCCGGCCCCCGTGACCGCGAGCCCCTCCGAACCGGCCCCGGCCCGGCAGGCCCCCGAACTCGTCGACTCCCACCAGGTCACCCCGGTCACCGGTGAGCGAATCCAGCTCGACTAGTACCGAGATCTGCCTGATCTAAGAATTTACGATTCGGCTCGCACTCACCCCATAGGAGAGCTGTACATGTCTCATCCCCCGTCCGCGCGACCATCGCGCCGCAGGTTGCGTCCGGTCGCGTCGACCACGACGGCCAGACGCGTCTGGGCGCTGATGGTGGCGTTGGCTGTCGCCACAGTCACGGTGATCGCTGTGCCGACTGCGGCCTTCGCCGCTACCGCCTCCGCCTCCGCCTCCGCCAAGGATCCTGTCCCGGCCACGAAGGCCGCCGGCCCGACCTCGCCTGGTCAGCACCCCACCAATCAGGTGTGCGCCAAGCCGTCGAGGGCCCGGGAGATGTCCTGCCTGTCGATGGTCCGCACCGATGTTGTCGCTGCGAAGGGTGTGCAGCGCACTGCCGCTCCCATCGGGTTCGGTCCGGTTGACCTGCGGAGCGCGTACAACCTGCCCACTGCTGGCTCTACTGAGACGGTGGCGGTCGTGGTCGCGTACGACAGCCCGAGCGCCGAGGCGGACCTGGCCGTCTACCGCCAGCAGTACGGGTTGCCGCCGTGCACCACGGCCAACGGCTGCTTCAGGAAAATCGACCAGCGCGGCGGCACGAACTATCCGTCACCGGACGCCGGGTGGGCCGCCGAGGCCGCACTCGACGTCGACATGGTCAGCGCGGTCTGCCCGACCTGCAAGATCCTGCTGGTCGAGGCCGACGACGCCTACCTGGACAGCCTCGGCACGGCCGTGAACCAGGCGGTCGCCCAGGGCGCCAAGTACGTCTCCAACAGCTACGGCGGTCGTGAAGGCACCGAGGTGACCCAGGCCGACGACGCCTACTTCAACCACCCCGGTGTCGCGATCACGGCCAGCACCGGCGACTTCGGTTACGGCCTCTCCTACCCGTCCACGTCGCAGTACGTGACCGCGGTCGGCGGCACCTCGCTGGTCAGGGACACCTCCAACGGCCGCGGCTGGACCGAAGGCGCATGGCGGGGTGCGGGCAGTGGCTGCTCCGGGTACGTGCCCAAGCCGTCGTTCCAGAAGGACACCGGCTGCGCGCGCCGCTCGGTTGCGGATGTGTCCGCGGTCGCGGACCCGAACACCGGTGTCGCGGTCTACCACGGTGGCTGGCAGGTCTTTGGCGGCACCAGCGCGTCCGCCCCGATCATCGCTGCGGTCTACGCGCTGGCCGGGACGCCTGCGACGGGTTCGGCGCCGAACTCCTACCCTTACGCCCAGCCGTCCGCGCTGAACGATGTGACCTCCGGAAGCAACGGCAGCTGCTGGCCTGCCTGGTACCTGTGCAATGCGGGGTCGGGTTATGACGGGCCGACCGGGCTCGGCACCCCGAACGGGCTCGCGGCGTTCCGTTCCGGGCCGCAGGGCACTGTCGCGGGTACGGTGACCGACGGTACCGCTCCGCTGGCGGCGGCCAGGATCACCGTGGGTGGCGTCACGGCGATGACGGACGGGCAGGGGCGCTACACCCTGACCGTGCCACCGGGAACGTATGACGTCAGCGCGAGCAAGTTCGGGTACGCCGGCAAGACCGTTGCGGGTGTCACCGTCGGCGACGGTCAGACGGTGACCGAGAGCTTCACCCTGAGCGCGAGGTCGCTGGTCAACGTCACCGGTGTGGTGCATGACGGTTCCGGTCACGGCTGGCCGCTGTATGCGACGGTGCGGGTCAAGGACGAGCCGACGGCGGTCGCCTACACCGACCCGAAGACCGGGCGATACAGCCTGAGCGTGCCCGCCGGGGACACCTACACTCTGCAGGTCGACCCGGTGTATGCCGGCTACCAGCGGGACTCGCAGGACGTGCGGGTGGGTTCGGCGGATGTGACGCATGACGTCAACGCCTCGGTCGACGAGATGACCTGCAGCGCGGCCGGGTACGGCTACCACTACGCCGGCATCACCGAGTCGTTCTCCGGCTTCACCACGCCGTCGGGCTGGACCGTGGATGACAAGATCGGCAACGGCCAGACCTGGGCGTTCACCGATCCCGGCAGGAAAGGCAACAAGACCGGCGGGTCCGGCGGCTTCGCCATCGTCGACAGTCAATACTACGGGTACGGAAAGACCCAGGACACCTCGCTGATCAGCCCGGTCATGGACTTCAGCCAGCGGACCCAACCATCCCTGATCTTCCGTACCGACTACTCCGCCTACCCGATCGGGCAGAGCGCGGACGTCGATCTCAGCGTCGACGGCGGCCAGACGTGGACCAACGTCTGGCACCACACCAAGGACAGCGCCCGGGGGCCGCGGACCGAGGTGGTGGACCTGTCCCCGGCCGCCGGCCAGGCCAATGTCCAGGTACGGTTCCACTTCACCGCCAAGTGGGGCTACTGGTGGCAGGTCGACGATGTCTTCCTCGGCGACCGCACGTGCGACCCGGCGCCGGGCGGCCTGGTCGTCGGCCAGGTGACCGACAAGAACACCGGGACCGGGATCAGCGGCGCCACGGTGACGTCCACCGACAAGCCCGCGGAGAAGACGACCTCGGCGGCGACGCCGAACGACCCGAACCTGGGCGACGGCTTCTACTGGATGTTCTCCTTCGCCACCGGGCAGCACAGGTTCACCGCCACGGCGGCGAACTACTACAGCGCACAGGACCTCACCGTCGACGTCGCCCCGGACCAGGCAACCGACGGCACGTTCGCCCTCGCCGCACCCCGCATCGAGGTCAGCCCGGCCCAGCTCAGCAAGACCGTCGACTGGCAGGGCCAGGCCAGCTCCACCATGACCGTGAAGAACACCGGAACCGCCCCGGTGACTGCCACGATCGGTGAGTGGCCGGGCGGCCAACAGCCCGCTGCGGCGCAGCCGGGTGCTCCGCTGCAGGAAGTGAAGGGAAACTACAGCCCCCTGCGATTCCGGCCCGGCAAGACCACACAGACGGCTGCCAAGCCCGCAGCGACGCCGTACGAGGCGCCGTGGACCACAGTGGCCGACTACCCCGTACCGATCATGGACAACGGCGTGGCGACCATCGACGGCAAGGTCTATTCGGTCGCCGGAGTCGACGGCAAGCACATGCTCAGCACGGCCTACGTCTACGACCCGGGCGTCCAGGCGTGGAACGCCCTGCCGAACCTGAGCGTCGCCCGGGAGGCGCCGCAGGCAGCCGCCTACGGTGGCAAGCTTTACGTCTTCGGCGGCTGGGGCTGGAACGATGCCCCGGTGGCCAAGACCGAGATCTACGACACCATGACCGGCGTCTGGTCCACCGGCGCCGACAACCCGAAGCCGTCCGCCGGCGCCGCCGTGACCGTACTCCACGGCAAGATCTACATCGTCGGCGGCTGCGCGTCTGACAGCTGTGGCAAGACGGACGTGCAGGTGTACGACCCGGCCTCGGACTCCTGGAGTTCGGGCACGGCGTATCCGGAGCCGACCGCCTGGCTCGGCTGCGGCGGCATCGGGACCAAGCTGTACTGCGCGGGCGGTTTTTCGGGCAGTGGCAGCACCAAGCACGCCTACGGCTACGACCCGGCCTCCGGCAGTTGGACTCCCGTCGCCGACCTGCCGATCGACCTGTGGGCGATGGGCTATTCGGTGTCAGCCGGCAAGTTCCTCGTGTCGGGCGGCGTGTACGGCAACAGCAGCGTGCTCACCAACCGGGGCTTCAGCTACGACCCGGGTTCCGATACCTGGACCGTGCTGCCCAACTCCAACCGGACTCTCTACCGCGGCGGCTCTGCCTGCGGCTTCTACAAGATCGGCGGTACTACCGGAAGCTTCTACGCGTTCAATACTGTTGAGTTGCTGCCCGGCTATGACCAGTGCACCGCAGCCGATGCCCCCTGGCTGTCGGCGAGCAAGACCGAGGTGACGCTTCAGCCGGGCGAGAGCGCCAACGTCAACGTCAGCTTCAACGCGAACATCGCCGAGATCACGCAGCCGGGGACGTTCACCGCTCAGCTGTCGATCGGCGCGAAGACGCCGTACCGGATCGCGCCGGTGCCGGTGACGCTCGTGGTGAACCCGCCCAGGACCTGGGGCAAGATCACCGGGACGGTCACCGGGGTCGGCTGCACCGGCACGTCGGCGCCACTGATCGGAGCGACCGTGCGGATCACCTCGAAGAACACGAACTACACCCTGAAGACCGACAAGAACGGTCAGTACGTGCTCTGGCTCGACGTCAGAAACAACCCGCTCAAGGTGACCGTGTCCAAGGACGGCTGGGCGCCACAGACCGCATCGGTCGAGATTGAACCGCGCGAGGCGGTCGCGGCCGACTTCTCTCTCAAGCCCGACCACACCTGCACCTGATCCGAGGCTCCGTGCGGGCCGGGCTTCGGCCCGGCCCGCACGGAGCACCATGGCCGGTGCGGTGACCATCGCGGGCGGGAAGGCCGGCTCGGGCCGCTGTGTCGGTGAGATGTCCGCGACGGCGTGGCCCCCAGCCTTGGGGGGATGGTCACAGTGAGGGCGGTGATCGGCTCGCCGACCTGACGGGCTGCCTGGTCGGCGACATCCCGTGGTACAACGGGCTCGAAGCACCACAGTCCCACGACGTCACCGGGCCGCCCTGCCCACCATTTTCAGCCCCTCCAGGGCGGCCTGGCCAGGCGACTCCCGCTGTAAGGCCGTCGCCGGGTCACAGCCAGCCGCGCTTGCCGGCCTGCCAGCCGAGCTGGAAGCGGGTGGCGGCGCCCGCGGTGCTGCTCAACGTCTGGATGCGCCGGGTGACGGTGCGAAGGCTAACGCCCAGTTCGCGGGCCACCGCCGTGTCGGACATGCCGGCCCCGAGCAGTGTCAGCAGCCGCTCCTGGTCGGGGACGAGCGCGTCGCGGGCGCGGGGGCCGGATGTCGCGAGCCCCGGCCGGATCGGCACCGCCCGGGCCCACAGGGTCTCGAAAAGCATGATGAGGGCGTCGAGCAGAGCGCATGGGTGGACGAGGACCGCCATTTCTACCGGGGACGTGGTTGCGGCGAGCGGGACGAGGGCGAGCTTGCGGTCGGCGATCGCGAGTTTCATAGGAAGCTCGGGCAGGGACCGCGCCTCCTCCCCGGCCGCGACCAGCTTCTCTATCGCCCTTATCCGCATTCCGTCGCCGAACTCCAGGGCTCGGCGATCGTACATTGACCGGCATCGGACGCCTTTCTGGAGAAGTTGGACCTCGACCTCGTTGACCTGCGCTTCGTTAGCCCCGTTGAGGTACGGAGGGCAGTCGAAAAACATCAACTCGTCCTTGACGGTGCGCTGAAGTAATCTCAGCTACTTTGCAGCAGGTATTTGTACTCGAAATGGGTCAGGTGCAGTGCGGCCGCGACGATGTCGCTGATTCGGCGTGGGCT
>NZ_JBEYTI010000064.1:0-20282 GCF_040642975.1 Micromonospora sp. NPDC047548 | reverse complement strand
TGCTGGCAAGACCGCGTCGCCTACGACCCCACCCGCCACCGAGCCTTGCAGGCCGTCCTCGCGTCCGCCGCTTGACACAGGGCTACTCATGCCGCCGAGAACGCGCGTATCCATCGGTGTACGCCGACAGGGCGGTGTTGTCAGGCAGCTATGGCCGCTTCGCGGCGGCCGGACGAGCGCATCGCGCCGGACAGGTCGCCTCGCGTGACGGCGGCGGCCACGACACGTTCGGCTCGCCTTCTGCGCATCCGCAGGACCGATGCGGTCACGCCCATCTCGGCGGCCAGCTGCTCGATCAGCGCGTCGCCGAAGCGGGTCGCGCTGATCAGCTCGGCGGTTTCGGCGGTGATCAGGCCGGCGGCGGCTGCCCGGCCGAGCAGCAGGTCCGGGTGCCCGTAGGGCATCCTCGGCGACCGTGAGCCGGTGGACAGGTCGAGCGGCAGTTCCTCGCCGTCGTCGGCCTTGACGATCGCGACGCCTGCGCGCCAGGCCGCCCAGCACAGCCGCAGCCACAGCCGGGGCGGGGCGAGATCCGCCGTGCGCAGTGCTTGGAGGAACCCGGCCAGGACTTCGGAGTCCACATCGTCGGCGTGCCGGGCGTAGCCGCGGCTGATCTTCGCCGCGAGGTGCGTCAGCGCGGGCAGCGCCACGCCGATCGCGCCGACGACCCAGGCCGGCCCCCATTGGCGGGCGTGGTGGGCCAGCTGCCGCCACAGCTCGTCGGTGGTGTCGCTGTCGTAGCGATCGTGCACCAGCAGCTTGCGCAGCTCGTCCAGCGGCATCGTCGTGTCCGGTAGGCCCGGTACCGGGCGGGCGTCGAACACCAGCGGCGCGGGTTCGCAGGTCAGCAGCTCGAACGCCGTCTCGGCGGTGGTCAGCGCCGTGTCGGCCGTCCTTGTGCGGGTGGTGGTTGCCATGGTGATGTCCCCTCGACGGGAGCGCTCCGCCCTGTGCGAAGGCTTCGAGACCCCCGATTGGGACAGCCCGACCTGACACCAGAAGCGTTTGTCAGACCGGGACAGGCCGTGCCCGGTCATGTCAGGTTCGCCGCCGTGAGGACGGTCCGCGCGCCCGGATGACCGGGCTGTCAGGCGGTCGGTGTCCTGTCTCAGTGAAGCTGCCCCGCTGAGTCGGCGCTGATCTGCGTCGGAGCAGGTTGAGTGAGACAGGTGGCTGAGATCTGTCTCATCGGGCTTGCCCCGGAATTGCGTTTGCCCCGGGGTGTCTCACTGAAGGTGCCCCGGATCGCGGTTTGCTCTGGTCGGGGATCGTGATGGTGCTTGGTTTGGCCCGGGGGCGGGGCTGACGGCGTTCTCGGGCGACGTAGTCCCGGACGGTGGCGTAGGAGACCTCGGCGTGGTGCTGGTCGACGAGTCGTTCCCAGATGGTTGCGACGGTGACGTCGGGGTCGGAGTCGATCATCTTGTCGATGTGGTGGCGGAGATCTTTCAGGACTGGGTTCTGTTTCGACTGTGGGCGTTTGCGGGGTGTGTCTTCGCCGGTGAGGGCTCGTGTGACCGTGGCGTGGTCGGTGGAGAACTGCGCGGCGAGCCTGCTGGTCAAGCCCCCGACGGCTTCGTCGCGGATCTTGGTGAAGAGATCTGCCCTGCTGACGAGGTGTCGGACGGACTTGGTGTCGCCTGGGTGGGCGCGGACGCGGTTGACGTAGTCGCGGACGGTTCCGTAACCAGCCGTGGTTTGCCGTTTTTGGATGAGCTTCTTCCAGATTGACCAGATGGTGGCGCCGGGGTTGTCTGCGATGAGTTGATCCAGGTAGTCGGCGACGTCTTCGAGGATGGGGTGGTGGTGCGGCCGCCGGTTCGCGAACCGGGCGGTCGTGGGGTCTTGGCCGGGCAGGGCCTTGATGATGGTGGGGCGTCGCAGCCCGAAGTGTGTGCTCAGTCGCTGGACGTCCACGTCCTGTTCGGCGGCCTTGCGGATGGCGGCGAATAGATCGAACTGCTTCTTCACGCGCCTCCGTGATGGCTCGGTGACTGGGGTGGGTTGGAGTGCGGGCATGACGCGGATGAGTTCTTCTTCGGGTCGGCCGGTGACGGCGGCCAGGCGCCAGTTCTGGATGGACGCGAGCGGCCCGGGTGGGTCAGCGAGGTAGGAGCGCAGGTAGCTGGGGCGTAGGTGGTTCGCGATGGCCAGCCGTCGGACGAACGAGTCCGGCATCTCGCCGGGGCGTAGGCAGACCTGGATGGGCAGCCGGCGTGGCTGGTCGATGCTGATGCCTCTGCTTTTCATCAGCCGGGGCGGTTTCCCGTCCGGGCGCTTTCGGCGGCCACGTCGATCTCGATGTCGTCGAGGCTGGCGCGGGTGATGCGTTCGCTGCCCTCGATGACGGCCTGGATGGCGGCGCTGCGGATGAGCCGGAGCAGGCTGCCGATCATCCCGTTGGTGCCTTGGTGCAGGTAGACGTCGAGGCCGGTCAGGGTGCCCGGGGTGTGGGCGTGCAACCGCAGGCTGTTCTCCAGGGTGGCGATCAGGGCCGTCCATTCGTCGCCTCTGGGGAATGCCCCGGTGCGGATCATGCTGAACCGGCCGGCGATCTGCTGCCCGCGGGTGCCGGACAGCAGGCCCTCCCGTTCGACGTTGAGGCCGGCGTAGACGAAGGTCGCGGGAATGCGTTCGGAGAAGTACTTGAGGGTGTCGGAGGTTTCCGCGCCGTGGCGAGTGGTCAGGCTGATGTTGTGTATTTCGTCGACGCAGATCAGCCCGGTGCGGGCGTCCAGGCAGACGCCGCAGACAGCCTCGATGACATCGGTGATGTTGGCGCGGGTCGTGACGGGCAGTCCGAGGAACCGGGCCAGTTCGACGGCCATCATCCGTGGCGTGGCGGCCGGTGGGGTGGTGATGTAGATGACCGGGATGTCCTGCGGTGACTCGGGGCGGCGCCGCCGGTGGATGACCTCCATCGTCTTGCCCAGCTGGGCGAGGCTGGTGGTCTTTCCGGTGCGGGCAACGCCGGACACGATCAGGCCGCATCGCCCGGAGACGGCATACCGGTTCAGGTAGGACAGCCGCCGCCCTTCGGTGATCACCTTGCGAATGGTGGAGGTGGCCACGACCAGCAGCCGGGCGTGGTGGGCCAGCCTCGCCTCGTCGTAGGCGAACTGCTGGTCGCCGTCCAGCCGCTTCCATGCCTGCCGATCGAGCAGATCCGGGACCACGGGCACGCTGTCGACGTAGCGGCGCCAGCCCTCCAGCGTGGTCAACTGCCGGTGCTGGTCGTCGTCGGGCAGACCGGCATACGAGCCTGTGGTGGCGGCGGTCGTCGCGGTCACCATCGTTTGTTCGCTTCCTGGTACGGGTCGAAGACCCCCAGCGGAATCACCTTCGCGACCTGGCTATCGCTTTGGTCCTGGTCGGGTTCATCGGCGGGCGCCGGGGCTGGTGCGGCATCGGAGACGGGTGCGGGCCGTGGTGTGGTGGCCCGGGTGCGGGCGGCGACCCTGCGGTCGCGTTTGGAGGCTCGTGAACCGGTGGCGGGTTGCGGGCCTTGGCTGGCGCGGCGTAGCAGGTCCTGCACCGCGGCGGCGATCTCGTCTTCGGTCGCCTTGGGCATCTGCGCGCGGACGTGATCCCATGCCAGCTCGCCGAACGGGACGCCGTCACGGCGCAGGTGCTTCCAGAACAGGGTGATCCAGCCCGCTTGCGGATCCCCGTGGTTGCGCAGCCAGACCCTCGACACGTCGTAGGGGTCGTAGTGGACCTCCCACAGGTTCTTGCGGGCCGTAATCCCGGAGGGCTGGCGGCGCAGCGGGTTGAGCGCCTCGGCGTCGTAGGTGCGGTGCTTGAGCTTGACGCCGTAGGCGTTGATCGCTTTCCAGCAGGCCGGTAGCAGCTCGATGTAGTCGTCGGCGGACAGAGCGACCGGCACGTAGCCGGCCGATTCGACCAGCGCGGCGTACTTCTCGTTCGGGGTGAACATCCGCCCCGGGGCGGCCGGGTCGCGCAGCCCGTCGTGCGGCCGGTTCTGCCAAGCCGCGACGAGCCACTCGTCCAGCAGTTCCTGCAGCTCCAGCATCGACCACAGCGGCTGGGCTTCGACCTTGCGGCCCCGCCGTTCGGTGTTCGAGCCGGTGTAGCCGGACACGAACTGGGCGAACAGCGTCCCGACCGCCGACATCATCTTCTCGATGTGCGGCTTTTCAGCGGGTGAGCCGGGATGGGTGGGCTGGAAGTTGATGCCCAGCGCCGCGCAGGAGGCCCGGAAGTTGCGGGAGATGAACACCTTGCCCTGGTCGACCACGATCGTCGCCGGCACGATCACCGGTCGCGCCGCGGCGTGTTCCAGACGTTCGTCGATGGCCAGCAGCCTCCGGTGCGGCAGCACCGACCGCGACATCGTCAACGCGTCCGCCCAGCCCGGACGCATCGGCTCCGGGGTCAACGCGCGGGCCAGCAACACGCTGGCGTCCACCGACTTGGTCGTCGGGCGCAGCACCGCCGCGGGCACCGTTCGGGTGGCCACGTCGATCATCCCGGTCAGCTCCACCCGTCCCGGTGTGCCGTCATCCAGCAGCACCAGCACGTCCAGGGGGGTGGAATCGATCTGCACCAGCTCGCCCGGCGCGGCAGCGCTCACCGTGCGAAACGGCCCGTCCGGGCGGCTGTCCTGCGACCGGCGGGTGCGTGCCGAACCCGTGGTGTGCAGCCCGGCGGTCAGCTTGCCCAGCAGCCGGTAGAGCGTCGCCCGCGACGGCACCACGACTTGGTCGGCGTCGGGCCGCTGGGCCAGGATCTGGCCGGTGCGCCAGACCAGGAAGCTGGCCGTGCGCGTGGAGGCGTCCGTGGCCTCGGCGATCGCCGTCTGCATCGCCTCCACCACCCGCGCATCGGCCCGGCCGAACCGCGACGGCTGCCGCAGAGGCCGCTGATCCACCAGTGCCGCCAGGCCGCCGGCCTCGTAACGCTGCCGCTGCCGCTTGACCTTGCTGGCATTCACGGCATGGCCGGCCGCGACCAACTCGGCCGCCTTGGCCCGTTCCCGCTGCGTCAACGTCGTGACCGCCGGGTCGTAACCAGTCCGCGGACGCGACCCCGCCGGCGCGTCCGGTGCCAGCCCGTGGATCACCTCCTGCAGGTGCCGCTCCCACCACAACGCCTCGTCAACCACCTGTTGCGGCAACTGATGCACGACCGCCGTCGCCGACAGCGCCGGAGCGCGTGACCGGTCACCGAGCACCTCGAAATCCGCTCGGGCCTGCAGATCAGCCAGCCGGATCGCCGTCACCTCGGCCTGCTCATCCGCCACCAGCAGCAACGTCCCGGACACCCCCACCACCGTGTGCACGTTCCTGTCGAAGCGCACCCGATCGCCCGGCCGCAGCACCCCCGGTCGCCGTGCCAGCATCACGACCCCCTCCGTTGTCCCTGCCGGACCAGCGTCGACGGACCCAGCAGCGCCGAGCGCAGATCAACAATCAGCACCTGACGCCACAGCAGGTGATAGAGCACCGGCAACACCAGCAGCCGGTCACCGACCCGCTCCGCGCCGGCGAACAGCGGTGTCGGCTGCGCGAACACCTCCAACAACCGCACGATCAGATCCTCCCTGCGCCCGCACCGCGGATGGCGATACCGCGACAGCCAGCGCACGTTCGCGGCGAACACCCCATCGAGCGTCCCCACCCGGCGGAACTGCCACCCTGCCGCCTCGCACGCGGCGGCCGTCGCGGCGAACGCCTCTGCGTCGGCCGGTTCGATTCGGTCTTCAGCCCGCACGTCGATCACCACCCCGACGCCGTCGACCTGACGGGCGAAGTAGTCCGGCAGATGGCGACGAGCCCGGCCAGCGGCGGGCCAGTGCAGCCAGAACGGCTGTGACGCGAACGCTGTCACCTGCACGTCGAAGTCCAGCAACATCACATGGTCGCGTTCCAGCCACGACTCGTACCCAACGTGGCGGCCCATCGTGGACGACCACCACCAGCCCGGGAAGTTGCGCTGTCCCCGGTACGACGGGAACGACCTCGCCGGTGCCACCTCCTCGAACCGCACGTTCAAGCACTGTGCCAGCGGCCTGCGCCGTACGCCGCCGTCAGCAGCCGCGAACTCAAGTTCGACGCCGATCTCGTCCCAGCCGGCAACCGCAACGCCACCGCCCACCAACCCCTCCCCACGACAGGCCGGGGCAACTCTAGTGAGACAAACGGCCGGGTCGGAGCAACTTTATTGCGACACGCGCAACTTCATTGAGACGAGACAGTCGGGGTGACCGGTTCTGTCAGGTCGGGGGCGGGTTCGATCGGCCTGTCAGCGGCGCACTGGGGATCGTCAGTACGCCCCGCCGGTCCGGGGGCCACCGTGCCCATGACCGACAGAAACCATCACCGCGCACCGGTCCCCGTGGGGGATGTGGTGCCTGGCGACCCGCCCGTGCCGATCACCGTCTGGCCGGTTCCCGCCCCACATGGGGGCGAGACCATGTCCAACGCGATGGGCGTGCGGCTCGTCTACAACCTCACCCACCCGTCCGATCTGGTCATCGACCTGACCGAGGGGCCGCAGCTGGCCCGCGCGGTCATCGCTGCGCACCGCCGCAGTCACCTGCAAACGG
Source organism: Micromonospora sp. NPDC047548 (assembly GCF_040642975.1). Classification (NCBI taxonomy): domain Bacteria; kingdom Bacillati; phylum Actinomycetota; class Actinomycetes; order Micromonosporales; family Micromonosporaceae; genus Micromonospora; species Micromonospora sp. NPDC047548. The sequence continues at coordinate 13,714 of NZ_JBEYTI010000064.1, read as the reverse complement.
CCCGCGCGGTCGGTTGGGGCCGCGAGCCGGCGACGCTGATTGTCACCGGCTGGCCGGTCGACGACGCCTCGCCGGTCGAGTTCTTCGTCCGCTGCCGCGCCAGTCTTATGCCGGGCGGCTGCGTGGCGGTGCTGCTGCCGCACGGCGACGTCGTCTTGCCGGTTGACGTCGTCATCGCCGCCAAGCGGGCCATGCTGGCGTACCTGCAGCACATCGTGGCGGCCGACCGGCCACCTCGGCGTGGCCAGCAGGCGCAGCTGGACATCCATACCGACGTGCTGATCCTGACCTGCAGCGCAACGGAGACCGGGGGTGCCGATGGCTGAGGCCCTGCCGGTCACCTCGGTGTGGTTGACCTGCCAGCAACCCGCCCGTGACCAGCGACGTGGCCGGTACGTGTCGGAGTCGTCCACGCATCCGGGCAAGATGCTGCCTCACCTCGCCGCGCATGCCGTCGCCGCTTACACGGCGCCGGGGGACCTGGTGCTCGACCCGATGTGCGGGTCGGGCACCACCCTGGTCGAGGCGATGCACCTCGGACGGTGCGCGTTCGGCGTGGACATCGAACCGCGGTTCACTGCCCTGGCAGTGGCCAACGTCGCCCTCGCCGCGTCTCAGGGCGCCGCAGGCAGTGCGACAGTGATCACCGGCGACGCGACCGGCCTGCTTGATCTCGCCCCCGCGTCCGCAGTCGGCGAGGTCGGCCTCGTGCTCACCTCCCCGCCGTACGGGCGGTTCACACACGGGCTTGTCCAGACGACCGGTGCAGGGGTGAGGAAAAGGGCCCATCTGTACGGCGACCGCGAGCGCGGGAACCTCGCCTACGCCGGATGGTCAGGTCTGCTCGACGGGTTCGCCGCGATTCTGTCCGCCAGCTACCAGTTGCTGCGCCCCGGCGGCACGGTGGTCATCACCTGCCGACCGGTACGCCGCCGCCCGGACGACTTCATCGACCTGCCCGGTGAGCTCTTGGCCGTGGCGCAGTCGGTCGGGCTGATACCAGTGCAGCGGTGCGCGGCAATGCTCGCTGCCGTCCGTGACGGCCAGATCGTGCACCGCGCCTCGATGTTCGGGCTCATGTCCGTCCGCAAGTCCAGGGCCGAGGGCCTGCCCGTGCACCTCGTCGCCCACGAGGACGTGCTGGTCCTGAGGCGAGGCACAGCAGAGGCGCGGCCAAACCCCGGCGTCACGCCCGTCAAGGGCTGACACCAGATGCGCGGGGGCTGTCAGTTCCTGCCAGACGGCGGGACCTGACAGCCCCCGCCACACCAGCAGCGACACGGTTAGCGTGAGGACTCTTTCCTTTCTTTCCTTTGTGCTGATCTGACGCGTCCGCGACGGCATCGCGCCCACCTTCCCGGTCGGCCGCCGTCCGTCAGCCTCAGACCCTCAGCACTCACCAGCCCCTTCGCCTCACCTGCGACCGGGGCGCGGCACCCCCCATCCCTTCAGGCGGTCACCACCCGGTGGCCGCCCCTTTCTTCATGTCCCACGGAGGACACATGCTTCGTCCCACCTGGTACCTGACAGACGGCGATCTCCTCACCGACCACCACAACCCTGCCCCGCCCGACCTCCGCAGCGGCGTCGCCGCACTCGCCGGCGAGCACAGCGGACCCGGCCGAGCCCCCGACATGGCCACCGTTCGGTTGGCCTCGTGCACCGAGTTCGCCACGGGCACCCACCTGGGTGCTGCCCGCGATCGGGCGGCGCAGCGATGACTGACGCGAGTCTGGTGGAGGAGATCCATACCCTGCACACCGAAACGATCGCCGCTGTTGAGCAGCGGCAGACCCTGGCCGTCGAGGCCCGGTCCGCTCTCATCGCCGCGCTGCACGACCGGCTGATCTGCCGGCCCGGCTGCGAGGACGCCCTCGCCACGTGGGGCCTGGAACCGTTGCCGCAGCAGTGGACCATCTCCGCCGAAGCCCAGCTGTCGTTCACGCGCTCGCACACCGACCACGAGGAGGCCCGCGCGCAGGCGCGCTTCGGCGTACCGGACGAGCTGCGCCAGTTGCAGCCGCCGATGGCGGTCTATCCGCGACGCGTCATCGACGTGACACCCGCGCCGAATGGGACCGACCGGCCTGGCCCGCAGCAGTGCCGCATCACCGTGCAGGTCACGCTCCATACGTGGGTCACGGCCACCCGTGAGGCCGACGCGTACGACGCCGCGCGCACCATGGTGGAGGGCCATCTGCCGGCGCTGGCTGCCGCCGGCATCACCCTGACCGGGCTGACGTGGCAGGCCGCCGACAGCTCCGATGACGTCCCGGTGGACGACGTCGACACCGCCATGCCACCGGTGGCCGGCGTGATGCAGCTGTCCGACGCTGACGACCTTGCCGCCGCGACGGTGGCACGGGACGCGGCGATCAAGTCCCTTGCCGGCCTACGGCGTAGCATCCGCGCCCGCGCGATCCGCGCCCTCGTTGACGACGAGATCGGTGGCAGCTATCAGCGCACCGCTGAGCGGGTCGACCGGTTCCTGGTCGATCTCGGGCTCGACCGGCTGCCCCGGGCACACCACGTCACGGTGGTCGCCGAGCTGACGCTGCCGGTCGGCGCCGGCACCGCCCGGGACGCCTGCGACGCGGCACGGAACATGATGCGGGCGGCCACCAGCAGTGGCCCCGACGAGACACGGCCGTGGACCGCGTACGGCTGGACCATCCCCGAGTACGCCACCGTCGACCAGGACTGCTGGCGGATTCCGTGGCGGCACGAATACGAGATGTGGCGACGCGGCCACGCCACCTCCGCCGACGCCACCGCCACGGCCGAAGCCCTCGTCCGCGCGGACCTGGCCCGCGCGCTGCCCGGCATCGACCACCGCCTGATCACGGTGACCGCCACCGTCGAGACCGCCGGTATCGACCTGTACCTGGACCCCGACCGCGACTGAACCGCCACGCGCGCGCCGACCCGGTGACCGGCACGCGCCTCCCACACAGACACAGCCGCAGCGGTCACGAACGGCTCGTACCCGCTCACCGACTTCCCGCACTCTGCCGACCCGACATCCGCATTGGAGATCATCATGCCGTTTCCCGACAACAAACTGACCGTGCGATCCCCGGCCGACCTGGTGGCCGCCGTGCCGTACCTTCTCGGATTCCGACCCGGCAACGGCAGCATCGTCGTGATCGCCAGCAGGGACCACCGGATCGTCTTCGCAGCCCGGGGCGACCTGCCCGCCCCCGGCGCCCCCGCCCGCCAACTCCTCGACCTCGCCGCCCACCTGGTCCCGATCGTGCGGCGGCAGCAACCGATCACCGACCTCATGATCACCGGATACGGGGACGCCGACCACGTGGATCCGGCACTGCGTGCCGTTGCCGAGGCGTTCACCGCCGGCGGCATGACCGTCCGCGAGCTGCTGCGGGTCACCGGCACCCGGGTCGTCAACCTCACCTGCGACAACCCCACCTGCTGCCCCCCGCAGGGAATCCCGTTCGACCCGACCGCCTCGCTCATCGCCGTGCAGGCAACCGCCGCCGGGCTGGTCGCGCTCCCGGACCGGGCAGCCGTCGCCGCCCGCTTCGCCCCCGTCACCGGTGCCGCTCGCGACGACATGCGACGCGCCATCGATGGTGCGGCCACCCGGCTGAAGACGGTGAACGCCGCCGGCGGCGCAGCGGTGGACGAGGCCGGCGCGCAAGCGGTCCGTCACGCGCTACGGCACCACGACACGCGTCTCACCGACGACGAGGTCGCCTGGCTCACCCTGCTCCTGACGCGAACGTCGGTGCGGGACCTTGCCGTCGACCTCACCCAGCCGCACGACCAACACGTCACGTTCTGGGCCGACGTCACCCGCCGCGCCCACGAACCGCTCGTGCCAGCCCCGGCCACCCTCCTCGCCATCACCGCGTGGCGCTGCGGTGACGGCGCCCTGGCCGCCCTGGCAGCCGAACGCGCCCTCCAGGTCGATCCCGCATACCAGCTCGCCGACCTGCTGCTGCAGGCGCTGCACGCCGGACTCCCGCCATCCACCTTCGACCAGGCAACCACCAGCGCGCGCACCGACCCCTCGACCCAGTAGCCGCCAACCCCTCACAACAGGAGAACCACCATGGATCCCACCCGCAGCATGCTGCTCGCCCTCGCCCGGCACGCCGAAGAAGCCCGGCTGCGCTGGCACGCCGAACGCGCCGCCATCCGCGCTCGCGGCGAAACGCCCGCTCGTAGCGAGGCATACGCCCACCACATCGAGGCCAACCTGTGCCTGATCGTCGCGATCACCGCGGCGGACCTTCCGGCGAACTTCCGCATCTACGACACCACCCTGTCCCGAGACCCGATCACCGCAGCCGAACAGCTCCGACAGCTCGCCCCCGCACACGACCACAGCGGCGCCATCGAAGACGCACACGAAGCAACGCGACTGGCCTACAAGGCGGCATTCGCCGAACCCATCAACGCGCAGGAACAGCAATACGTCGAGCTGCTCGCCAGCCTGCCCGCCGCCCGACGCGACACGATCGTCGAGCTGGCCGAGGAACGCGCCCACCACCCCCAGGCATGACACCCACTCGCTACGGCGACCCGATCGGCCCTCACCTGCCGTCCGTCGCGGTCCAACACGTCGTGGCGCAGCTCCTGCCCGACGGGCCTCGGCCGCACACCCCGCGAGAGGAACCGATGAGCCTCTACACCCTCCCACCGAAACCCGGCTGCGAGCGCTACACCATCCAGGTCGGCTGGAACCCGCACCGCGGCTACTTCGCGACCGTCGTCGACTTCGCCTGGGACCCGGTCACCGACCCCGACAACGAGCCCGACAGCCTCCGGATCGGCCTGGTCGAGACGATTCTCGACCCGACCGAGGTGCTCCTAGCCGTCGCACCCTACGCCGACATCCCGGATGACCTGCCCGCCGCACTCCGCACCGACCAGGCCACACATCCGGTGCGCCGCTGACACGAACACCCGACGCCCGGCGTCGCATCTACACCGGGTCCACTTCGCACTTCCCGACAGCGCCTTCTGATTCACCGGCCGTCGCCCGGCCCTCTCGCGCGAACCCCGCGCGCCATCCGGGCACGGCCGATGCGCCGTGCCCGGATTCCACCCACCCATCGACAGGGGGAATCCGTGCCCACCAGCAGCAACCGTCCCGCCCCAAACCCGCCCGCCGGCTCCCGGCACCTCCAAGCCGGCCCGCAGACCCTCACCCTTCGGCTCCGCGCCCGACGCGGCGGCCGGCAGTGGCGGGCGATCCGATGCATGCACGCCGCCGTCAACGCGGCGGCCGATACCGCCACGGCGGTGCCCGCATGACCACCCCGAACCTCCCCAACATCCCGCTACAGCTGGCCGGTCGGCCCACGATCGGCGGGCTCGTCGTGCCATGGATCACCGGCCGCACCCCCGACGGCCGTTACCGGTTCGGCGCGGTCGACCTCGACCGGCAGAACCGGGCACTGACCGACCGGCTCTGCCAAACCTGCGGCGCCAACCTCGGCACGCGGACCGTATTCGCGATGCGCGACAGCGACCTGCGGCTACTGATCAGCGCCGAACCCGGCTGTTGTCCGGCATTCAGAATGCCGATGAACGCGGCGTTGTGGATGCCGACGTGGTGAGGCAGGAACGCCCCGCCGGTGGTGTTCTGGCGGGGCGTTCGTTGGTGCGGTGTCGCCGTTCGTGGGCAAGGTGCCGGGTTTCTAGTGCCACGTCAGGCAACGTTTGCCCTGTCCGCTACCGGCACCTCGGGGCGATGTCCCCTGTCGATATGTCCGCGCGTTCGGGGGCACGGCCAGCGCGGGGCAACGCGACCCCGAGCCGTCGTTCCGTCGCAAGGCAGCGGCCAACGTGCCAGGACAAATCACGTCAAGCCGGAGCTCGCGTGGGTCGGTATCGCAGGGCGATCGCCCCCGACCGGAACGCATGGCGGTCCACGAGCTCGAGCTGGATGCGCTCGCGCAGACCGGCGAGCAACGTCGGCCCGTGTCCGGCAAGGACCGGCTGCACAAGGAACTCGTGCTCGTCGATCAGTCCCAGATCTGCCAACGCCAGGGGGAGCGTCACGCCGCCCACCCACAGGCCCTCGCCTGGCTCCTGCTTGAGCCGCTGAACCGCTTGCCCCAAGTCGCCTCGCACCAGCTCGGCATTCCAATCGACCCCGCTCAGCGTGCTCGACACGACGTACTTCTTCGCCCGGTCGATGGTCTCGGCGAACGGGATCTGCCACTCATTCATCCAGTCAGGCCACGTGCCCGTGGCCGGCTTCCGCCACGCCGACTCCATCATCTCGTAGGTCACCCGGCCGAACAGCAGGGCATCGGCTCGTTCCATCTCAGCGGTCCAGTGGCGCATCGACTCCTCGTCCGGCGGGAGCCCTGCCTCGTGATGGCAGCAGCCATCGAGCGTGACGTTGATCGAGTATCGAAGTGGTCTCATCTCGTTGCTCTCCCTTGATGCGCGCCCCGCGTTCACCAGTCCATATTTAGACGACTGCCGGCGCCATTTCTCATCGGCGCCCCGATCGCACCTACTCAACACCGTCGTGATGCGAACCAGACCGCAGACCGAGCGCGCGACCGATTCGGCGCTCGGGGCGTTCAGGTTCGCAACCAGACGGCGCCCATAACGCTCGACTTCGATGCACGGTGTCACGCCGCCCTACCGCCGGCTCAGGGTCAACGACGAACGTCGCAAACGTTGCCTAACGCAACACTAGTCAACGACCTCGCTGACGGCGGCGCGGGCGGCGGGTTCGTCAACGAGGTTCTTGCTGGCCGTGTGTGCCGCGTACTCCGCAACCGCGTGCCCCATGCTCGCCGGGCGAATGGACCACTACCGCGCCACATCCCTCGCCGCACAGCTGGCCGACCTCGGCGTCCTGTCCCAAGGCGATCCCGCCAGCCTGCGGGCAGGCGCGCCCGCCGAGCCGTGGCAGCTGCTCTGGGCCACCGGCTACCGGCCCTTCAACAACCCGCTCACCCAACAACTCGCCGCGCTGCTGCTGCCGGAACAGATCCTGCGCGTACGGCCGATCCCCAGCACCTCCAGCCCCAACCCGGAAACGAAGGCCAGCCCGGAATGAGCCGCAAGGATCCTCGCGCACGGCTTGCCGCAGGGCCCGTTCGACAGCCGCCGGCCGCCGATCCCACAGCAGCCGGATTCACCGACATGCCGGAACCGAACCCGTGATCCTCGCCGTCACCCACAGCTACGGGCTCGACCTGATCTACCAACCCGGCCACCAGCACCCGGCCGCGGCGTTCCGGCCGTAGCCGTGGACTGCCGCCAGCCGGCTCACCTACGCGACGGCCACCCCAGAGAGATAGCCCCCGAACCCCATCCCACGGCCGAACGGAGCACCCGCCATGACGCTCTACCAGATCCACATCTACCGGCGAGGCCGCCATGCATGACCACCCCTGCCAGCAGCACCGCCCAGGCCACCACACCGACACCTGCCTCGACGGCCCGTGTGGATTCTGCGGCACCAGCCTGCGGACCACCGCCTCCGACGCATGCCGGTCGTGCCTGCGCAACGTCTGCGAGGCATGCGACAGCGGATACCAGCCCGACCTCGGCCCCATCTGCGGCCCCTGCGCACAATCCGGCACCAGCAGCGGCATTGGCCCGGACCCGGCCAGCTCCACCCCGCCGGAAGACCAGGAACCGCATCGGCTGTGCGTGTTCGAGCTGGCCCTGTCCTGCGGTCACCTCGTCACCGTGGCCCTGACCGGCTGGTACCCAGTCTCGGTGGCCTGCTGCGACCGGCTCGGCGGCACGATCCTGCGCGGCGCCTACGTGCCGTACTCCTCCCACGTCGACGGGGTCAGCCTGCGGTCCGAGCGGTACGAGTACCGACTCAAGGGCGTCCCCTGCGACCCTGAGCGGCTCATCGACCGACGCCCCCTACCCGTCGCCGCATCGGGGCGGCCCGGTCAGCGCAGGGCGCAACCCGGCCCGAGTCGGAGCGACCTGGAGCATCGACGGCTCGGTCCCGCCAGCCGCGACCCCCTGACCCCTCAAACCGCCTCCTCGGGGACGCGCCGTACGGCGGCGCAAACAGAAAGCACGGCCCGCCGATGGCGGGCCGTCGTCGTATCCACCGAACCCGGGACGCCTCGCCTCGACAACGTATGCGTCCCGGATTCTGCAACGAGATGGAGGAACCCAGTGTTCACCACACTCCTCGTGATCGCCACCATCGTGGCGGCCACACTCGGGGCCGGTGTCGGCTACAGGCTCGCCTACCTGGCCGCCCGGTCGACCACCAACCGGCTGCGCGCCGAACTGGCTGACGCCGCCTGGCAGCTGACCCATGACCCGCTCACCGGCCTGCTCAACCGCACCGGCCTGCGGACCGTCCACACCGCCATCGCCGCATCCGGCGAGCCACAACCGATCATCGTCATGCTCATCGACCTCGACCAGTTCAAAGAGGTCAACGACACCCACGGCCACGACGCCGGTGACGACCTCCTCATGGAGGTCGCCGACCGGCTCGGACAACTTGCCGACGCGCACGGCGGAAGCATCGCGCGGCTGTCCGGCGACGAGTTCGCCGCCATCCTGCCCGTCCGCCACCACGGGATCACCGCCCTCGCCGACCTGTTCAACACGGTCGTCGCCGCGCCGGTCGAGGTTCACGCCGACAGCGGTCCGGTCACGGTCACCGTCACGGCCAGCCTCGGCATCGCCACCGTGGCCAGCACCGACCCGGTGCAGGACGTCGCCCTGCACCTCGCGGACACCGCCATGTACCACGCCAAGCACCAGGGCGGCGACCGACACATCCTCTACGTGCCCGGCATGACCATGCCCGACCGCACACCGCGTCGAGGGCCGCGCCTGCGCGACCTGCGCCGTGACCAGCGGGGGAGCGCCGAATGAACCTCGCGACCCTCATGGCCTGCGCGACCTGCCACCTGGCCCTCACCGACGGCACGGAGGGGGACAGCACCGGCTACCGGCATCCCGTCACTGATGACCGACACGAAGTCGTCCCCGTTGACGCCGGCCAGTTACGGCACGTCTTCAACCGCTGCCACACCTGCACCGGCGCACCGCCGGTCTGGAACTACCGAACCGCCCTCATCCAGATCGTGGCCCTCGCAGGCGGCACGGCCCAGACCTACAACAACCAGTGGCACGTCTGCTACCGGTGCGCCCAGCTCATCGAGGCCGACGACTCCGACGCCCTCACCGCCCACTGCGCCGCCCTGATGCACTGGCCCCCCACCAGCGACGAGTACACGATCCTGCGCACGCTACACCGCGGCATCGTCCTCGGCCGCGAAGGCAGAACGCTGCTCACCACCACCGACTGGCCACCAGCCCGGATCACCGCCGAGATGCTGCCGAAGATCCGCGACCGGTTCACCAGGCTCCTCCGCGGCCCCGCGAACCTGCCAGCGTCCATCAACGACCGCGGCGAGCGCACGACGCTGGCCAATCAGCTCGACCTTGTGCCCATGTACTGGATCAACCAAGAGTTCACCGATCTCGTCAACGAGGTCACCGGCGACCAGCCCCCGGCGACGGTCACGGATGACATCGCATCGTCACCGGCCGGGCTGATCGCCTGGCCCGAACCGGTTGGCAGCGCCCGGCATCTCGCCGCCGTCTCCTGGACGCCCCACGCAGACGGCTGGCACGTCACCGGCTACCGCAGCGTCGGCAGCGCCCTGGACGACGATCTGATGCCCGCGCTGCGACACGAGATCGGCTGGCTCGTACCGATCCACGCCGAGTACATCGCCCGGCGCACCAAACTCGATGGACGCCACCCGCTCGGTCCCCTCATCACGGCCTGGCTGCTGATCAAACAGCAGATGGCCGAGACCGTACCGGCGAAGCTTCCCAAGGGCACGATCAAGGCGTACCAGCGCAGCCGGCGCCCCGCCCCCGAGGTCAGGATCGTGCGGATCAAACCGCGCAGCAACACCCCGCTGGAACGGAGCTCGTCCGCTGGCCTTCGCACGCGGGCCAACCCCGATCACCGATTTTGGGTCTCCGGCCATGAACGCCAGCAGCCATACGGCCCCGGCCGAAGCCTCCGTCGACCGGTCGACATCGAGCCATTCCTCAAGGGTGATGAGGACCTGCCGATCAAGCTGAGTACCACCGTCCGCGTACTCGGCAGCCGAAGCACCGACAAGAAACGGAACACCGATCACGGGTAGTGCTCCAGCCGGAGGATTGTGATCAGGGGGCGTGCCAGGGCTCCGGCAAAGTCGTGAGGTGCTCGGCTTGAGGTGGTTGGTGCAGACGCGCCCTTCTTGGTGGTAGCAGGTCGGGCATGACCGGTTCAGAAGGTCATCGGGGTTCCTACGCCTTGTTGATCTGTCCGAAGTGAGGCATGCCCGCGCTGAACGCTTCCGCCAGTTCCCGCGTCTCCACCGAGCCGATCCAGGCGTGGAACTCGTCCGCCGATCGGATCAGCCGGCCCGCGCCGCCGCGCAGCGCCACCGCCGCAATTTCCGGCGGTCCCACGTAGCGGTAACGCCGTCGTTGCCCGGGCACCGGCCGACCGTACCGCCAACCGTGCTCGCGCCATCGTGCTTGACACTCGACGTCAAGTGCTTGACGATGGGTGTCAAGTAGCGGAGGAGGCAGCATGTCGCCAACCCACGAGGAACTGACCGAGCAGCTCATCCGGTTGATCGACATCCGCCTGCTCGACCCCCTCGAAATCCTGGTCGACGGCCACGACGCCATCGACCCGCTGCGCGCCGTCATCCTGGAGCGGGCCCGATCCTGGGCCACCACGATCGTCAGCGGCGACGACCGGGCCGCCGTCAGCGTGGTCATGCGCGCGATCTCCACCCTCTACCCGGGGGACGGACCGTTCGACCCACCCCTCGACTGGTGGCGCAGCCCTTTCGGCCAGGCCATCGCGCGACGGGTCGGCCACCCGACCGCCGAATCCGTGTCGTACGCGGTGGCCGGCGCCATGCTCGGCATCACCCGCCAGGGCGTCCACGACCTGGTCTCCCGCGACAAGCTCGCCCGCCACCCCGAAGGCGGCGTGCGCTCCGCCTCCGTACGCGACCGACTGCTCAAGGAAGGAACCCGACGTGTCTGAGACCATAATCGACTCCGGGACCGTGCCCATCGCGATCCGCGACTTCGGCGGACCCGGACAACCGCTGCTGCTCCTTCACGGCGCCGGCGGCAACCTCGCCCAGATGACCACCCTCGCCGAGCACCTGCGCCCGACCCACCGGGTGGTCACCGTCGACCTGCGCGGTCACGGCCGGTCCGGAGACGGCCCGTGGCGCTGGGACGACGTACTGGCCGACCTGGCCGCCGTCACCGACCACCTCGGCCTCACCTCCCCAGCGGTGGTCGGCGTCTCCCTCGGCGGCATGCTCGCCACCCTCTGGGCGCAGCGTCACCCGGAGTGCCCCGGTGCCGTCAGCTTGGACGGCAATCCGCCGTTGAACCGTCCGGACCAGCTCGCCGGGATGGATCCGGAGCAGGCCGAGACCGAGCTGGCCAAGCTGCGGGCCGTCTTCGACGGGATGGCCGCGATGGTGGCCGAACCGCTAACCGCCGAACAGGTGGTAGCCATGCTGGCGGGGCAACGGGCCATGGCCCAGCGCTACGGCGCCGCACCCGACGATTGGGTGGCGGCCTTCGAACGCAACCTCGTGCCCGGCGACGACGGCCGCAGCCGGCTGCGGCCCGGCCCGGACCTCACCCGGCAGCTCCGGGACGCCATGGACTCCCTCGACCTGATGCCCGCCTACCGCGACGTCCGCTGCTCGCTGCTGCTCGTTCTCGCCACCGAGGACCTCCCCGAACAACAGCCGTTCCACAGCCTGTACGAGGCGTACCGCAAGGTCACCGCCGAACGACTTGCCACTGTGGACAACTCGTCTCTGCGCGTGTGGCATCTCGCCGGCGCCAGCCACGCGATGGTCGACGAACGCCCACAGGAGCTCGCTACCCTCATCACCGACTTCCTCAGCCCTCACGACTGAGGGCGACCCGCAGCAGCCCGCCTCCTGGCGAAGGTCGGACCTGCCTGCGGTCATGAGGGCCATGGGAGAGACCGAGGTGCGGCGCACCGTCGAGACGGCGTGGCGGATGGAAGCCGGGCAGGTCGTTGCCGGCATCGCGTGGATCGTCCGCGACGGCGTACCGGCCAACCCGGGGGCGTGGCTGGTCGCCGTCAGCAAGCGCCGGGCCGTCGATGCGCTCCGCCGCCGACCAACCCAGCAGCGCACGCCCGCCGAACTCGGCCGGGACCTCGACGAACAGGTCACATCCGACTTCGACGCCGCCGTCGAGAGCCACTCGAGGACGACCTGCTTTGGCTGAGCTTCGTGGCCTGCCGCCCAGGGCTCCGGCCAAGTCGTGGAGCGCCCGGCTTGATGTGGTTGGTGTAGACGCGCCCTTGCTGGTGGTAGCAGGGCGGGCATGACAGCTCAGATGATCACCGAAGTTTTCTACGCCTTGTTGATCGTCCGAAGTGAGCCATGCCCGCCCTGCCATCATCGCTGATCTCGTCTGTGTCCAGCGCACCGGCTGTCACCGTGCCCGAAACCGCTGCTGGACTGCCCGCAGCGCTGGCGGGTCTACCGGATCCCCGCGCTCGCCGCGGTGTCCGCCACCAGCTGACGGTCGTGGTGACCGCGGCAGTCTGTGCCGTGGTGGCCGGCTACCGCTCGTACACCGCGATCGCCGGTGGGTCGCCGATGTCCCGGCCGCGACCGCGCTCGCGCTGGGCATCGCCCCGGACCGGCGCCCGTCGGAAGCGATGATCCGCCGGTTGTTGCAGGCCTTGGACCCGGATCTGCTCGCCGCGGCCATCAGCGGCTGGCTCGCCAGCCGGTCCACAGCCACACCACTGGCGGGCAGGCGGGGCGATCGCCGTGGACGGCAAGACGCTACGCGGCTCCCGCACTACCGACACCGCCGCCCAACATGTCCTCGCAGCCTGCGACCAGGCCACCGGCGTGGTCCTAGCCAGCACCACCGTGGACGGCAAGACGAACGAGATCACCCGGTTCGGCCCGCTGCTCGACCAGATCGGCGACCTGCACGGCACCGTGATCACCGCCGACGCGTTGCACTGCCAGCGCGACCACGTCACATGCCTGACCGAACGCGGCGCTCACTGGATCCTGACCGTCAAGGCCAATCAGCCCAGCCTGCACGCCCAACTCGCCGGCCTGCCCTGGCGGGCCGTCCCCGACGCCACCCGCGCCACCGACCGCGGACACGGCCGTCGCGAGATCCGCACGTGCAAGATCCTGACCCTCTCCACCGGGATCGACTTCCCCCACGCCGCCCAGGCCCTGCAGATCCGCCGCCGCAGACGCCGCCTCGACCAGCCGAAACGCTTCACCACCGAGACCGTCTACGCGATCACCGACCTCCACGTCCATCAGGCCAAACCGGCGCAACTCGCCAGCTGGATCCGTGGCCACTGGTCGATCGAGAACAAGGTCCACTGGGTGCGGGACGTCACCTACGACGAAGACCGCTCCCAGATCCGCACCGGCACCGGACCCCAAGTCATGGCCGCTCTCCGCAACGCCGCCATCGGCGCACTACGCGCCGCAGGCATCACCAACATCGCCGCCGCCAACCGCCACCACGCCCGCGACAGCACCCGCCCACTCGCTTTACTTGGCATCACCTGATGGTCTGCCGCGCGTTTTCCGGACAGTCAGTTAATTGCCATTTAGGCTGCTGACTGTCGACTCAGATACTCGTCGCGGGCTTCGCTCGGAGTCCG
>NZ_JBEYTI010000063.1:0-20400 GCF_040642975.1 Micromonospora sp. NPDC047548 | reverse complement strand
CTACTCCGCAAACGAATCCTCGCCCAACCATGACCAGCCGCACCAAGCCAGATCACGAAACTTGTGCCAGAGCCAATTTTGAGCCGCCGTTGACACCCGTGTACTTTCACACAGCGCCCAGGCAAACGACGAGGAAGCGTCCCGTCCAAGCAGTCGGACCTTGCATGTACCTGGACCGCTAAGCAATTTGCCAGGCAAGAGTGAGGCGAGCCGTTGCTCCTCAACCTGGACAGCAGCGGTGCCGCGATCGGGCAACACGTAATCCGGCTCAGAACAGCCGGCGAGTAGCCCTACCGCCATGCCGAGCCGAGCGGCGAATCGACGAGCCATCCATCGATCATCGCACCTCGATGGCTGGGAGGCGCTCGCTTGGCTTTTCGGAAGGTCGGTGACCCGCACAACTTGTCGACAATCCGCATCGCGCGACGCCACCGGCAGCTACTGAATGCCGATCATGCTGGTTGGCGGGTGTGATGGCCCAGTACCCGGGTCAACAGGTGGGTCAGTAGGTCGCGCTCGTCGGTCGAGAGCGGTGCGAGTAGCTCGTCTTGCACCTTGGCTAGCTGCTTTTCCAGCCGTCGAAGTTGCCGTCGCCCGGCTGGGGTGATGGTGATGATGTTGCGCCGCCGGTCGGCCGGGTCGGGGGCGCGGTTGACGAGTTCCCGGTCGGCGAGTTCGTTGATCGCCGCGACGATGTCGCTGAAGTGGATTCCGCTGCGGCGGCCGAGCGTCGCCTGGCTGGCGGGCCCGAACTCGTCCAGGGTCGCGAGCAGGCGGTAGTGGTAGCCCCGGGCGTCGACTGCCGCGAGCCCGTCGCTCACCAGCCGCCCGGCGTGCATGGCGGTCTGGGTGATCAGCCAGCTCGGCAGGCTGGTCAGGCCGGCAGGTGCCGCATCTTGGGCCGGAGGTTCCATGTGGCCAGCCTAACAAGTCTCGTTGGTGCGACTAACAAACTCGGCCCGTTGGTCCTGCTAACGTTATCGGCACAAACGTTAGGGCATCTAACGAGAGGGAAGCTTCCGGAGATGACCATGATCAAGCCGTTCCGTATCGACATCCCCCAAGCCGACCTCGATGATCTGGCCGATCGCCTGGCCCGGACCCGCTGGCCCGATGAGCTGCCCGACGCCGGATGGGACTACGGCATCCCACTGGCCCGCGTGCGGGAGCTGGCCGAGCACTGGCGTACCGCGTACGACTGGCGCAAGCACGAGGCCGAGCTCAACCAGTACCCGCAGTTCACCACCGAGATCGACGGGCAGAACATCCACTTCCTGCACGTGCGGTCCGCCGATCCGGACGCGCTGCCGCTGATCCTCACCCACGGTTGGCCCGGCTCGGTCGTGGAGTTCCTCGACGTGATCGGTCCGCTGTCCGAGCAGTTCCACCTGGTCATCCCGTCGATCCCGGGATTCGGCTTCTCCGGCCCGACCCGGGAACGCGGCTGGGACGTCACCCGCGTCGCCCGCGCCTGGGCCGAGCTGATGCGGCGGCTCGGCTACCAACGGTACGGCGCCCAGGGCGGCGACTTTGGCTCAGGAATCTCCAGGACGTTGGGCGGGGTTGCCCCGGAGAACGTCGTGGGCGTACACCTCAACTACCTACCCACGCCCCCGCCGCCCGGCTGGGCGGGGGAAGCCGATCTGTCTGAGCAGGACCGGGCTCGGCTGGCGCGGATCAAGCAGCTCATGGCTCAGCGGCACCCCCACCAGGTCCTCTACTCCACCCGTCCGCAGACGGTGTCCTACGCGCTGATCGACTCACCTGTTGGTCAGTTGGCGTGGATCGCCGAGAAGTTCACGGAATGGACCGACCCACGATCCACGATCACCACCGACCGCATCCTCACCAACGTCGCGCTCTACTGGCTCACCGCCACCACGGCGTCAGCGGCGCGGCTCATCCGTGAGAGCGCGTTCGGCGGACGACCCTTGCCCTGCCCGCCTCCCGTGGGCGTCGCCGTGTTCGCGCACGACATCACCCTGTCCGTACGCCCCCTCGCCGAACGGGCGTACACGATCACCCACTGGAGCGAGTTCGACCGTGGCGGCCACTTCGCCGCGATGGAGGTGCCCGACCTGTTCATCGACGACGTACGGGCATTCTTCAGGAACCTACGGGGTGCACCTGCCAAGGAGTCGACGCGGGTACCGTCGAGCCCGGGACTGTAAAAGGGATCGGAGAGGTTCGGCTCGCGCGTGTGGTTTCCCGTTGACCATGGGGATTCAGGCGGTCAGCTGCCGCTGTTTGGTGAGGTAGACGCTGCCGTCGGAGGTGCCGGCGGCGGTGAGGGCATAGCCAGCGCGTTCGTACAGTTTGATGTTGCGCGTGCTGCGGTGGCCGGTGAACAGTTCGCAGTGCGTGGTCTCCTCGGGGGCCTGTTGTTCGACGCATGAGAGCAGCCAGGAACCGATGCCGTTCCCGGCCTGGTCGGGAGCCACCATGAGGCGACCGATCAGCCACGCCCGCTCATGTGCCCGGGCTCGGACTGCCGCGACGAGGCGTCCGTGCCGACGTACGCACCACAGGTGCCAGGTTGACATCGATGCGCGCAGGTCGTCGAGTGTCTCCCGTAGCGGCTGCAGGTCGAGGGTGTCGTTCGCGAGGGCCTCCTGCACCCAGCAGCACCGCTGGAGTACGAGCAGTTCGGCCAGGTCGTCGGGTTGGGCAGTGGTCAGCCTCAGTCCCTCGACCGGCCCGGGAATGGCTGGGCAAACGCAGAATCGGATGTGGCGGTACCCGAATCGTTCTCGATCAGGGCCGCTGCGGGGGAAGATCTGGACCGGCGAGTTGGGCGACGGCTGGGTGGTCCGCCCCACCGTCGTCGACGCCCCCGCCACGGCGCGGGTGTGCCGCGAGGAGATCTTCGGACCGGTCGTCACCGTGCATCCGTTCGACACCGAGGCCGAGGGCGTCTTCCTGCCAACGACACGCCGTACGGCCTCAACGCCATGCTCTTCACCGAGAACCTCAGCCGCCGGCCGGTCGTTGGAGTTGCGTTTGGGCATGGGGTGTGTCGACGACGCGGCGTGCGATCCTGCTGGTGCGGCATGGCGTGGTCCCGTGGGGTCGTGGGGTTGGGTGCTTTGTGTGGCTGAGCGCGGCTCGGTATGTTTGTGCGCCGTGGTGTGGTTCACAGACGCGGATCTCGGCGGGATGGCGGGAAGCCGTTCGTACGCACGGGGTCTCGGTTATGTCGATGCGGTCACCGGGCTCGGTGAGTTGCCGGACGGGGTGACAGCGACGGTGCCCGGAATGGGCGGCCGGTACCGGGTCCGGTTGACCGGCGAACTCGCCAGAGAGCTCGACGGCGACTGCACCTGTCCGTACGGCCAGGAGGGAAACTTCTGCAAGCACTGCGTTGCCGTTGGGCTTTACCTGCTACGGACAGCCGATCCGGCTCCCGAGCAGCTGGGTGACGTTCCGGTCGGCCGGACGCGCGGCGGCGCGAAGTTCGATGTCCGAAGCTTTCTCAGCACGATGGCGCATGAGGACCTGGTCGATCTGCTGGCCCAGCAGGCGCAGCACGACCCCGGCCTGTACCGCAAGCTGCGGCTGATGGCTCTGACTGCGGCGCATACCCCTGACCTGACGGCGCTGGACCGGCAGGTGGAGCTGCTCGCGGTCGACTGGCTCGACTACGACGCGGCGGACGATTACGCCGGTGGTGCCGATGATCTGCTCCAGGCGGTGGAGCGACTCCTGCCGGCATACGCCAGCGCGGTGCAGCCGCTGCTGCGCCGCGCGATGCGGCTCCTCGGCGAGGCGGCGAACGTGGCCGAGGGCGACTCCTATCCGATCACTGCGGCAGCCGGGCAGGCTTGGGAGCTCTACCTTCGGGCCTGCGAGACGGCACCCCCGGACCCGGTCGAGTTTGCCGACTGGCTTGTCGGCTTCCAACTCACCGGCCCGGACTGGCCAGACCTCTCCCTGACCGAGGTGGTGAAACTGCTCGGTGACGCCGGCCTAGACCGCTATCGTGAACGCCTGGCGGCGGTACCTGGAGATAGCCCCGGCCGGTGGCGGCTGCGGCATCTCCAGGAGGAACTGGTCTCGGTGAGCGGAGATACCGACGCCTTGATCAAATTTCTGGCCGAGGACCTCTCCGGCCCGCAGCAGTTCGTCCGGATCGCCCAACTGCTGCGCCGCGACGGGCGTAACGATGAGGCGATCGACTGGCTGGAACGAGGCTTCGCCACCGGCCGCGGACCACACGATCACCGCCTGACGACCCTGGTCGACCTGCTGATCGAGGTGTACACGCAGACCGGCCGGGATGGCGAGGTGATCGGGCTGCGGGAGCGGCACTTCACCGCTGCGGCGGACGGGAGCACCTACCGGGCGCTGCGTACCGCTGCCGAGCACACGACCGAGTGGCCGGTAATGCGGGCCCGGGCACTGGATCTGCTGCGCCGCCAGGCGCGAGGCCAGGCGGACTGGTATGCCGCGGACACCCTGGCTCGGGTGCTGCTCGACGAGGACGAGGTCGCCGAGGCATGGCAGGTGGCTCAGGATCACCGCTGCACGGAGCCGGTACGGCTGGCGGTCACCGCCCGCCGCGCCGAGACCCATCCGGCCGACGCCATCGCCGTCTACCGGCCGGTGGTCGCCGCCGCGATCCAACAGACCACCAACGCCGGGTACGAACGAGCCGCCCAACTGCTGCTGACCATGCGCCCCCTGTTCGCCCGCACCGGCGAGGACTTCGCTGGCTACGTCGCCCAGCTCCGCGGGGCCAACCGCCGCAAACGGAACTTCATCGCCGAACTAACCCGCAACGGCCTGTGAGCCCACCGGGCCGCGGCCAGCCGTCAACACAGAGAAAGAGCAGCCTGCCTGGGTCGCCAACTCAAGCCCGTGACCTGGCCAACGGGTCGGCAGCGGGTCGCCGGCTACCGCAATGATCGTTTTCGCATTCTGCATCGTCAGGCCCACTCCAAGTCGTGATCTCGCTACTGACCGGTGCTTTTGTGGTTCGGGTAACCGGAGGCCCGCCCAATAGGTGGCGGTACGCGAACCGCGCTGCGGCCCGGGTCGGCTCGTTCATGCGTTAGTCGGGATGCGACGCTGGAGACGTGACCTCCTCGCTCGCGCGTCGTGTCTACGAAGCCTGCCACTTGACCGGGTCGTTCCGCCTGCGTTCCGGGCAGGTGAGTGCGGAGTACTTCGACAAGTATCTGTTCGAGGCGCAGCCCGGTCTGTTGCGCGAGGTAGCCGAGGCGATGGTCGCCTTGCTGCCGGAGTGCGACGTGCTGGCGGGGATGGAGATGGGCGGCATACCGATCGCTACCGTGATGTCGCAGCTGACCGGGCTGCCGACGGTCTTCGTTCGCAAGCAGGCCAAGGAGTACGGGACCGGCAAGGCGGCCGAAGGCGGCCCCGTGGAGGGTCGGCGCGTCGTGGTGGTCGAGGACGTGGTCACGACCGGCGGGGCGCTGTTGGCGTCGTGCCGACAACTGCGAGCCAGTGGCGCCTGGATTGATTCGGTGCTCTGCGCCATCGATCGCGAGCAGGGTGGGCGGGAGAATCTGGCGGCCGAGGCGCTGCGGTTACGCGCCGCGCTCAGCCGTCGCGATCTGGAGTCCCTCTCGTCGGTGTGACAGCTGCGCTGCGGAACCCGCATGATCAGCGGGTGGATACGGCACGCCGCATCATCGTCGCGCTCGACTTCGACAACGTTCATGACGCCGAGGCGATCGTCGACCGGCTGGGTGACGCTGGTCAGTCGTACAAGGTGGGCCTGGAACTGCTGACCGTGGCGGGTCCGGCGCTGGCGGCCAGGCTGGTCGGGGAGGGCAAGGATGTCTTCCTGGATCTCAAGCTGTTCGAGATCCCGACATCGGTCGCTGGCGCCGTCGCAGCCGGTCGGCTCGGCGCGACGATGGTCACCGTGCACGCCATGGGCGGCTCCACAATCATGGAAGCAGCGGTACGCGCAGCCTCCGACTTCCCGCAGCTGCGCGTCATCGCGCTGACCGTCGTCACCAGTCTCACCGACACCGACCTTGCCGCCATCGGGCTGAGCGCCACGATCGACGAGCAGGTCCTCCGGCTGGCCCGACTGGCCAAACACGCCGGCTGTCACGGAGTGGTCGCCTCACCGCAGGACGCAGCGTTGCTGCGCGCGGAACTCGGCCCGGACATGCTGATCGTCACGCCAGGCGTGATGCTGCGGCCTGAGCTGGCCGCCGTGACCACCGCCGACCACACCCGGCCGGCGCATCCGGCGGCCGCGATCCGCGCGGGCGCGACGCACATCGTCATCGGTCGCCCGTTGACCCGCGCACCAGACCCAGCAGCCGTCCTCGCCCATCTTGAAGACGAGCTGGGTAGGCTTCAGACACACAGCTAACGGCTTGCCGTCATGGTGCCGCACGCGTCTGGTGACAGAATGTGGCACCACTTTGGCAACCCCCGGGGTCGGACCGTGTACCCGAACCGCCATATCACCGTATGGTGTCTGTATGGCGGTTAAGAAGGTGACGGTTACCCTCCCCGAGGAGTTGGTGGCGGCGCTTGGTGCGGCGGCCCGTGAAGACGGCGTCCCGCTGTCTCGGCTGGTAGCCAGTGCGGCAGAGAGCGAGCTCCGGCGGCGGGTCGGGCGGCGCCTGGTCGCGGACTGGCAGGCCGAGCACGGTGCGTTCACCCTGGAAGAGATCGCCGCAGCGCGGGCGGAGATGGCCGCTGCCGACGCCCAGGCACTCAGCGGGCCCGGTCAGGCGGCAGCGTGAGCATTCCGTACGTCTACGACGCCGGGGTGCTGCTTGCGATCGATGGCAATGATCGGCGAATGTGGGCGATCCACCACCTGGCCGTCGAAGAGGGGCGACGCCTGCTCATCCCCTCCGTCGTCGTGGGACAGGCGTGGCGCGACGCTCGCCGTCAGGTCCAGCTCGGCCGGTTCCTGCACAGTTGTGAGGTTGTCCCGGTCGGCCTTGAGCTGGCGAAGGCGGCTGGCGTGTTGTGCGGCAAGGCCGGCACGCGCGACATCGTCGACGCCAGCGTGGTCACCGTCGCTCTGGCCTGTGGCGCGATCGTCTTCACCAGCGATCCGGAAGACATCGCGCAACTGTCGGCCGCCTCGGACGCCAAGCCGGGGCTGGTCATTCGCCGCCTCTGATCACGGCGGATGCCGATGATGTCTCGGCCGCGTCTCGCCCTCATCGTCGGCACCCTGATGCTTGTCTCAGCTTCCGTGGTCGGGTGCTGTGCTCCCGCGGTCCTGGAGCCCCGACCACCGTGGGGTGACCCGGTCGCCGACCGGGCAGAGTGGGACCGGACCTTGCCGTGGCTGCTCGCTGCGGGCGGCGGCTTCCTCCTAATCGCATTTCCTCTCCTGGCCTACGGGCTCGTTGGGTGGCGAATGGAGCGGCGCGCTCGGGTCGCGGCGAGAGGTGGCTGTCGACAGCAACGCCGACAGCCACCAGCCCGGACGAGGACAGCCGCCAGCGGCCGAGCGCGGATCGTCGCCCGAGGTCGCGTACGCGGATGGATGCTGCTGGACGAGGCGCCCAGAACTTACAAGCGCGGGCTCACCGGCTGCGGGCTAGCCACTAGCGGCCGACCCGGATGCGGTCGGCGGGGTACAGCTCGCGGGAGCCGTCGGCGCGGAAGACCACCAGGACCGGGACGCCTTCGCCGATGTCCAACTCCTTGCGTTCGCCAGGAGTGGGCATCCGGGCTGAGGCGGTGTCGCCCTTGAGCAGGGTCACCGTCTCGGTCGGTTCCATGCTGCGGACGAAGGTGCCGCGCGGGGGTTGGACGATCACGAGCCCTTCCGACCGGAGCAGGGAGATGGCCTGCCGGACGCTGGTCCGGCTCAGCCCATACTCCTGAGCCAGTCGCAGCTCGCTGGGCAGCGACGCACCGGGGAGATCCGGTGCGGCGTGTCTCGTACGAGGAGTACCTGCCCGCCGTGGCGATGACCCTCGCGCGGCGGCACCGGCCGGTCTGGTCCTGGCAGCGCTGGCGGTGAGTTTTTCCGGTGCGGAGCCGAGCTGCCATGTCGCGCCCGGCATCGGATTCCGATCAATCGTGACCACTGGCCGCAGGAGAGTGCGCAGTGAACGACGGACAGGAGCAGGCGATCCTCGCGGTGCACGTCCCAGGGCTCGACGGCATGTGCGCCGGCTGTCGTGCCTGGTGGTCGCGGCTGACTCCGTACCCGTGCTGGCATGCGGATGCTCCGGTGTCGTTGGCCCTCTACCTCGTCCAGGCCGCCGAAGACATGCCCTGGACGCCGGCCGGCGTGTTGCACCACCGCTTCCCCGGCTGGACCAGACGGGTCGAGCGATCGAAGCCAGCAGTACCGCAGCGACGTACAGCAACCGTGCCACCCGAACCCGACCGATACCACCGGCGCAGGAGTTGAACGTCGCGTGAGCCTTGATGATCCACTGTTGGACCGCGCCGCGATCGAAGACGCCTTCCGCCGTCTCGGGGACCGGTTGGCCCGGCGAGGTGTGGTCGCGGACCTCTACATCTTCGGCGGCGCTGCCATCGCTCTGGCCTACGGCGCACGACTGGCGACTCGTGACATCGACGCGGCTTTTTTAGCCGCATGGCATCGTGCTGGACGAGGCCAGGCCGGTAGCGGACGAGCTCGGGCGGGTTCAGCCGAGCTGCCACAGAGCGGAACCGATGACGACCACGGCCAGCAGGACCAGCAGGATCAGGATCGCCAGCAGCAGGTCACGGCCCCGCATGGGTCCGGAGCGGGTCATCCCGTCGGCGAACCGCGAGAAGTCCTCGACCTGGCCCGCCGCCGTCAGCCCGACCGTCTCCTCCACCTCCGGCAGCGGCGGCGGCGCCGACACCGGCTGGGTCTGGTAGCGCGGCTCGATCCGGGGCGGCAACTGCCGGTAGCGGTCGTCCATGTCCCCGAGTGTCGGCGCGGCCGTCAATGAGAGCGGGGCCCTGACCGGGCACGGAGGGCGCCGGCCAGGGCCCCGGGTGTGGACGCGGATCAGCCGACGCTGACCAGTCCGATGTCGAGCACCGTCTCCGCACCCTGCACGAGCTGCACCGGGTGGGCCTGGGCCGCCTGCTGCTCCGGGCTGTCGTAGGTGACGAACACGTCGGAGTCGGTGGCGTCGTCGCCCACGTCCGCGGTGGTGAACCGGTGGGTGGTCGAGACCAGGCTCGCCAGCAGCTCGTGCTGCCCGTCGTGCAGCGCCAGCCGGTACGTGCCGTCGGAGTTCACCGTGACGGCACGCATGGTTCCGCCGGACGGCTGCACCGACAGGGCCAGCTCACCGGTCGACAGCCCGGTCTCCTCCGGGTCGCGCTGGCCGTCGGCGTCCGCGTCCAGCCAGACCCGCCCGCTGAGGTACGCCGGCGTGCCGTAGACGAAGCCACCCTCGTAGGTGTTGCCGCGCGGGTTCTCCCCGGGCGTGCTGGTGGAGACCGTGACGGTCACGGGCAACCGGTCACCCGGCTGACCGCCCGCCGGCACCGGGCCGCTGAACGAGAGCACCGGGGTCTCCTCGCCCGGCGCCAACGGCCCGTTCACGCACTCCCACTCCTGGTCGGTGACGATGGTGGTGCACTGCCAGGACGGGTCGGACTGGTTTCCGACGCCCCCCAAGGGGCCGGTGGGGGCGGCCACCCGGACGCGGACGTCCTCGGCGGTCCGGCTGCCGCTGTTGCTGAACCGCATCGGGTACTTGACCCAGTCCCCCTCGATCACCTCGTAGCCGGGGATGGGAATGACACTCGACACGTACAGGTCGGGGTAGGTCACGCTCGCGTCGTAGGTGACCGTCTGCCTGGCCGAGTTGTTCCGGGTGTTCGATTCCCTGTCGGTGGACGTGACGGTGGCGACGATGTCGCCCGCCTGGCCGTCCGTGCCGGGCCGGAACTGGACACCGAAGGTCATCGGAGCGGCGTTCTGTCCCGGCGCGAGCGCCGGGTGGGTGCAGATCATCGTGGGGCTGAGCACGCACTGCCACGCGTCCGACGCCGGGCCCTCGCCCGCGACGTACGCGGTCGCGGGCAGCTGGACGGTCACGGTAATGCCGTTCGCGGTCGCGACCCCCGCGTTCGCGACTGTGATGTCCGTCATGAAGGTCTCGCCCTGCACGGGGATCCGCGCGCGGTCGACGGTGAGCCCGACCGTGAGGTCGGCGCGGTCCGCCGCGGCCGACGCGGGGCTCGCGGCGGCCACCGATCCGACGGTGGTGGCGAGGGCGACCAGCGCGAACGCCGCGCCGGAACGTCGTTGGAGGAAATTCATGCAACTCCCTGTCCGAAGGGGACGGTGACCCGGGCGCGGACACCTGGGCAGGGGCCCGAAGACAGCCAAGATCGCCGATGCTTCCGAAGGTACGGCGACACGCCGGGCCGGGGCGTTACATCCCTACAACGACAACTGACCACGGACGGGGCGCCCCGGCTGCCCGGGGCACCCCGCGACGGCGAAGTGTCCGGAGTATGAACGGCCGACACGACGCTGGCGACCCATCGGTAGCATTCAACGGCGATGGTCCACAGCGAACAGTTGGTGACGCACGGCCCGGGCACCGCCCTCGGGGTCGACGGCTGCACCGACGCCGTCGAGGTGGGGCGGGGCGGCTTCGGCGTCGTCTACCGGGCCTGGCAGCCCGACTTCTCCCGGTGGGTCGCGGTCAAGGTGCTCGCCGCCGACTGGCACGGTCCGTCCCGCGCCCGCTTCGAGCGGGAGCTACGGATGCTGGACCGGCTCTCCGACCACCCGCACATCGTCACGCTGCACCAGGCCGGCCGCACCGCCGCCGGCAACCCGTACCTGCTGATGGCGTACGAGGAGGGCGGCTCGCTGGGCGACCGGCTGCGCGGCGGCGCGGCCGGCGACTGGCGTGCGGCGGTCGCCGGGGGCATCGCGGTGGCCGGCGCGCTGGAGACCGCGCATCGCGCGGGCATGCTGCACCGCGACGTCAAACCCGAGAACATCCTGATCTCCGGGTACGGCGAGCCGAAGCTGGCCGACTTCGGGCAGGCCCGGCCCCGCTCGGCCCGCCCGACCAGCGTGGACGGGAAGGTGACGGCGAGCGTGCTGCACGCCGCGCCGGAGGTGCTGCGCGGCGGACCGCCGTCGGTGGCCGCCGACGTCTACGCGCTCGCCTCGACCGTGCTGCACTGGATCCGCGGCGCCCCGGCCTTCGCCCCCGCCGACGGGGAGGCGCTGGACTCGCTGCTGCGCCGGATCACCGTCGACCAGGTGCCGGACCTGCGCCCGCTCGGCGTACCCGACGGGGTGTGCGCGGCGTTGGAGCGCGCGCTGGCCAAGCACCCGGCGCGGCGGCCCGCGACGGCCGCCGCGTTCGCCGAGGAGCTGCGCGCGGCGCAGGCGGCGGCGGGCCTGCCGGTGACCCCGTTCGTCCTCGGCGGCGTCGGCGGCGACCCCGCCGGACCGTCGCCGCAGCGGGCCGCCGGCGAGGCCACACCCATGTCGTTGACCGACCGCCGCCGGGCCGCCCTGGCGCTGTCGGCCACCGTCGCGCGCCAGCCGTTCCGGGTACGCCGGCACGCGCTGGTCCGCTCGCTCGGGCTGCTCGGCACGCTGGCCTCGGTGCTGGCCACCGGCTCCTCGCGGGCGCTGCCCACCCCCGCTCCGGTGGAGCTGCCGGCCCAGGTGGCCTTCGGCGAACTGGAACTCAACGCCGAGTCGCCCAAGCAGGTGGTGGCCGTCCGCAACCGCGACGACCGGCCGGTGCGGTTGACCGGGCTGGCACTGACCGGGCCGTCCCGGGGAGACCTGCGGATCGTCACGGACGGGTGCACGGCGCAACCCCTCGCGACGGGCGGCCGGTGCGCGGTGCGCCTCGTCGCCGTCCCGCGCGCCGCCGGGCCGATCCGGGCGTCGCTGGAGGTGACCGCGGCCGGCCTGCTGCTCTCCACCCCGGTCGTCGGCACCGGCCGGCCCCGGCCGGCGAGCCGGGACGACGCGCCACCCGGCCCCTGCTACGCCGACGCCTACCAGGTCGGCGCGTCCGCCTACGGGCACGCCGGCGGCCTGCGGGCGATCTCCGTCAAGCAGTACTGGTCGCCGAGCTGCCACGCCACGATGGCGTACGTCTGGGTGTGGAAGCAGTACCGGGACAACGAGGCCACCAGCGGCGGCACCTGGACCGTCGACCTGGCGGTACGCGCCGACCGGCCCACGAAGGCCCGGCAGCGTGCGGTCGGGCAGCCGTACGAGCTGTGGACGGAGCCGTACCCGTCGGCGGGGTGGTGCACGGCGGCCACGGCGACGGTGACCGCCGACCGGTCGAAGGCGGCCACCACCGCGACCACCGAGACCTGGTGCGGCCGGTGACGGACGGCTACTTCGAGGTCCACGGGGTGGGCGCGCTCCGGCTGGTGCCGCTGACCACCGACGCGCTGACCATCGGCCGGGCGCCCGGCAACGAGCTGCCCATCGACAGCAGGCTGGTCTCCCGGCTGCACGCCCTGGTGGAACGCTTCCCGTCCGGCTGGACGATCCGCGACCTGGGCAGCACCAACGGCACCACGGTCAACGGCGGGCCGGTGCGGGCGGCCCGGCTGCTGCGCGACGGCGACCGGGTGGAGATCGGCCCGGCCCGGCTGATGTTCCGCGCGCCGTCAGAACTCACCGACACCCAGACGCTGGGCGTCGAGCCGCCGCCGGCGCCGCCGGCGCTGACCCGGCGGGAGCAGGAGCTGGTCGAGGTGCTCTGCCGCCCGTATGTCGAGGGCGGCACCGCCTTCCCGGAACCACCCACCGTGCGGGCGCTGGCCACCGCGCTCGGGGTCAGCGAGAGCGCCGTGAAGAAACACCTGGCCAACCTGTACGACAAGTTCGGGCTGGTCTCCAACGACGAGCGGCGCCGGGCCCGGCTGGCCGGGGAGGCGGTGCGCCGCGGGGCGGCCGGCCTGCCCGGCGGCTGACGTACGCGTGCCCTCCGGGCCACGCGCCACGCGGCCCGGAGGACACACCCCCCTGTTTCCTCCAAGCGCGTCACGTCCGCGAGGACCCGACGACGTCGCTGGCGCACGTCTGCTCAATGCGCCGGGCGGCCGGGCCGGAGGACGTGGCCGGCGGCGCCCGCCAGGAATCACACCAGGCCGGGCGGCCCGCCGACAGGTGTCGAAAAGGGGAAGGTTTCCGCCCCGGCGGAACCACCCTGGACTCCGGCGCGACCTGGCGGACGATCTCGTGCACGTTGCCCTGGGTGGGCAGCCCGGCGCCGACGTCGAGGAACTGGCGTACCCCCTGCTCGGCGGCGTGCCGGACGGCCCGGCGCAGGAAGTGGCGGTTGGCCTGGGTGGCGACGCCGGTGTCCGGGAAGATCGACAGGATCTGCTCGGCGGCGGCCCGGTCGGCGGCGAAGTTGTGGCACCCGCCCAGGAAGTAGTCGTACATCCGGGCCACGTTGGGCCCGCGGTCGACATCGATCGGCGCGGTCACCGGCCACTCCCCTCCTCGACGGACGTCGCGCCTGCATGTCTAGCACCCGCAGCGACGTTACGCTGACCCGTCGTGTCGGCGATCCGGCTACCTCCGCCGGTGACCGCCGTACGACGGGGGCAGCGGCGAACGGCGGGCGGGCTCAGCCGGCCAACTCCCTGACGTGGCGCAACCCGGGGCGGCCGTCGAGCAGCACCTCGCCGGCCGGCGTGAAACCGGCCCGGCGCAGCACCGCCAGCGAGCCGGGATTGTCCAGCGTGGCCGCGGCGGTCAGCCGGGTCAGGCCGTACGCGTCGCGGGCCAGGTCACAGACCTGTCGTACGCCGGCGGTGGCCATGCCTCGCCCGGCGGCCCGTTGGGCGACCCGGTAGCCCAGGTCGGCGCCGCCGTCGGCGACATCGACCAGGTTGAACCGGCCCAGCACCTCGCCGTCGTCGTCGACCAGGACGTGGAAGTGGAGCTGGCCGGCGGCCTGCTCGGCCAGCAGTGCCGCGTGCCGGGCGTCGAACTGCGCGAAGTAGTCGTCGCCGCGGTCCGGCACACTGCGGGCGAAGTACGCCCGGTTCTCCCGCTCGAACCGGAGCAGCGCGGGAGCGTGGTGGGCCGTCAGCCGCTGCAGGTCTGGCACCCGGCCACCCTAGCCGGCTCTGAGCGGCCGCCCCCGGCGGCTGTGCACTCACTCGGACGAAGGTCAGGGCCAAACCCTCACCATCGCACGGTGCCGGCCGTCTCGGTGATTCGTACCGTCTGGCGAAGGTAAACGGGGTATGAACGTTTGGTGGGGTGAGTCATGATGCAGACCGGCACGACGGACATTCCCGACATCAGCGTGGAGTGGTACCGCGACATCGCCGACGTCGCGGGCTCCTCCCCGGCACCGGTGCAGTGGTTCGCGGTGCACTTCACCGAGGGAGCGATCCTGCTGCTCGGCGTGTTGTTCCTGCTCGCCGCCGCACCCCAGCTGCTGCGCGGCGGCCCGTGGGAGCGGGCGGTCGCGCTGGTCGCGCCGGTCACCGTGGTGCTCGCGTACGGAAGCAGCGAGGCGTTGAAGGGCCTCTTCGACGAGGAACGACCCTGCCGGAGGGCGGCGACCGTCGTGGCCGGACACTGCCCGCCGGTCGGTGACTGGTCCTTCCCGAGTAACCACGCCACCATCGCCGGGGCGCTCGCCGCGGCCACCCTGCTGCTCTCCCGCCGGCTCGGGCTGGTCGCCGTGCCGCTGGCGCTGTTCGCCGCGCTCTCCCGGGTCTTCGTCGGCGTGCACTACCCGCACGACGTGGCCGCGGGCCTGCTCCTCGGCACCCTGGTGACGCTGGTCGGTACGCCACTGGGCGCCCGCCCCGCCGCTGGCCTGCTGGCCCGCCGCACCGCCCACCCAGGCCCCCTCCCGGCCACCGCCGACCGCCCCTGACCCACCCCACCCGGCCACGGCCCGGCCGGCGGCCCCGGTCACGGCGCGGCGCCCGGGGGGGGCTGGATGCGTCGGCGGGGACGGGCGGGTGGGTGGGGGTGGGGTGGGTCAGGTGGGGAGGAGGTGGGCGGTGCAGGTGCCGAGGATCAGGAAGGGGCCGAAGGGGAGGTGGCTCGACCAGCTGACCCGGCGGGCCAGCAGCAGCCCGAGGCTCACCACCGCCGAGAGGGCGAAGGTGAGCAGCAACCCGGCCACCAGCACCGGCCAGCCGTACCAGCCGAGCAGCACGCCCACGCTCAGCGCCAGTTTCGCGTCGCCGAGGCCGAAGCCGCGCCGGCCGAGCAGCAGCGTGGTGGCGGCGAACGCCAGCCCGAGCCCGGCCCCGGCCGTCATGGCGCGCAGCCAAGGGGTGGGCCCCGGGCCGGTCAGCGCGGCCACCCCGAGCAGCGCGGCCGTGCCCGCCGCGGCCGGCCAGGTGAACCGGTCGGGCAGCCGGTGCACGGCCAGGTCCACCAGCGCCAGCGGCACCGCCCAGCCGAGCCACCAGGCGAGCGCGGCCCGCTCGGCGAGCGTCGCGTCGGCCAGCGCCAGCACCGCCAGGGCCGCGAGAACGGCCAGCTCGACGCTGCCCGGCGGCGCGCCGACCCGCGCCCCGCAGGCCGGGCACCGGGCCGCCGGGCCGAGCCCCGGGCGGCCGAGCCGGATGGGTAGGCCGCAGCCGTCACAGCCCGCCCGGGTCGGCGCCCCCGCGGGTACGCCGTGCCGGGCGACGACGAGCCGGAGCACCGGGGTCACGGCCAGGGCGACGAGGACGCGTACGGAGAGTGACTCCCGGACCCGGCTCGGGTGACGATCCCGCGCCGACGGTGGGTGCGGATCGGTTGCGCCCACCGGGCCCCCGCATTCCAGGGAATCCCCCGGCGTGGGTTTCCCGGCGGGGGGACGGATCGGGCGAGGCGCATCGACAGGTGCGATATCCTCCGGCCGCGTCGCCGGGTCGGCGACCGGGACCGGCCGATCGGCGGTGTCGCCACCCCGACCGGGCGCGGCAACCCGCCCCGGCGTGCCGGGCTCGCCGTCGGCCACCCCTGATCACCTCCACTCATCACTGAGAGTGTTTGATTGAATTGCCTCTGTTGCATCGTCGGACGTGAGCCTATGCTCGCCCCTTGGGTACGGCGCAACCCCCGTCAACAGCGTCGGAGGCCACGCGAGACATCGGGTTCCACCGGTTCGTAGAAGATCCGCACAGGTAAATGCAGCAGCGGGAGATCGAGGTCCGGACGGCATGATCCGGGCGTGCTGCCGCATGCCCGGAGGCCGCCGGAAACGAGCCGCCGGGTGGCACCGAGGAGGGCACGGCATTGCGTACACGGCATCCCCGCCGATGGACAACCTGCCTGGTCATCGCCACGGTGGTCGGGTCGACCGCTGGCTGCGGCGGCGCGTCGCAGCCGGCCGCCGGGCCCGCCGCCCGCAAGCCCGCCGCCGAGCCCCGGCGTTCGACCGATGAGGAACGGGCTGCGGAGAAAGCGGCGCTCACCGCCTATTCCGGATATCTCACCGCGTCCCGGGAGGCGAGCCGCAGCAGCGACCCGCGCCATCCGGCGCTCACCCGTTTCCTGGCCGACCCGCTGCTCACCCGGGTCCGGGTGGCGATCGGTCAGGCCCGGACGCACGGCGCGGTCCGCATCGGCACGTTGCGCTCCGACCCCACGGTGACCTCGGTCAGCCTGGGCACCATCCCGCAGACCGTGGAGATCCAGGACTGCCTCGACGCCACCGGCTACCGGCTGGTGTACGCCAAGGACCGGCGGGTGGTGCCCGGCTCCGGCGGCAGCCGCCACCTGGCCACCGCCACCGCCACCCGGTACCCGGACGGGCGCTGGCTGATCAACTCCGGCGCCGCCCACCAGGACCAGCCGTGCTGACCTGGGGAGGAGGGCGCGTCCCGGCCCGCGGACCCCGGGCCGGGACACCCCGCCGGCTGCTCGCCGGGACGCTGCTGGCCCTGCTGGTCGCGCTCGCCGCGCCGCTCCCGGCGGCCGCCGGGGGGCCGGGGACGGAGTGCCCGCCCGGGCAGAACGACTGCAGCATCTGGGACGACGACCCGGGCACCCCCGGCGGTCCGGGCGGCGGCGGGGACACCGGCGGCGACCCGGGTGGCGGCGCCAGCCCGAAGTGCCAGTGGAAAGGCAGGCCCCTGCCCTGCTACAACGAGTTCCTCGGCTGGTTCAACAACGCCGACGGCTGCTACTACAAGCTCGAGGAACCGCAGCCGGCGGACACCCCCGAGGGCAAGCAGTGGTATCTGGTCACCTGCAACGGCGGTGACCTGGGTGACCAGCACGAGGAACTGCGCGACGCGCCGCCGCCCGGGTACGGCACCCCGCCCGACCCGGAGGAGCTGGCCCGCCGCGCCCTGGCGTCGATCTCGCTGCTGCCGCCCCGGATCGCCGTGGCACCCCGCCGCAACACCGGCCCCGGCCTGGTCGGCCTGCCGGTCTGGATGTGGGCCAGCCCGGGGGCGAACTACTTCGGCCCGATCGGCGCCGACGCCGAGGACCGGGGTCTCCGGGTGGAGATCACCGCCAGGGTCGACCGGATCGGGTGGACCATGGGCAACGGCGTCGAGATCACCTGCGCCGATGAGGGCACCCCGTACGACCCGAAGGGGCGCCGCGCCGGGAAGACGTCGCCGGACTGCGGCTACGACCCCGGCTACCCGAAGGCCGGCACCTACCAGGTCAGCGCCACCACGTACTGGTCGGTGACCTGGCGCGGCGGCGGCGAGAGCGGCGTGATCCCCCAGACCCGGACCAGCGGGACGATTCCGATCGAGATCGACGAACTTCAGGTGGTAACCCGATGAGCCTGGTCACCCGAGCCGGCACCCCGGTCGACGCGCCGGTCGCCCCGCCGAAGGTGCTCCGGCAGCGCCGCACCCGTCCCGGCCTGCTGGGGCTGGCGGTGCTGCTGATCGCGTTGGGCGGCCTCGGCGCGGCCTTCGCGGTCACCTCCGTCCGGGCCACCGGCAGCTACCTGGCCGTCGCCCGCCCGGTCGAGGTCGGTCGGCAGCTCAGCGCCGACGACCTGGTCAGCGTGCAGGTCTCGGGCGGGGCCGGGCTGGCCCCGGTGCCGGCCGGCAAGCTGGCCGAGGTGGTCGGGAAGCGGGCCGCGGTGGGGCTCACCCCCGGCACGCTGCTGACCATGGGGCAGCTCACCGACGCCCCGCTGCTCGGCGCGGGGCAGCAGCAGATCGCGCTCGGCTTGAAGCAGAGCCAGGTGCCCGCCCGTAAGCTCCATCCCGGCGACAAGGTGCTGCTGGTCAGCACCCCCGCCGGCAACGACGACAGCCAGGCGCCGGGCACCCGGTTCACCGGCACCGTGATCGACACGGCCACCCCGGAGAACGACGACGTGGTGGTCTACGTGGCGCTGTCCGCCCGGGACGTGCCGGCCGTGGTGGTACTGGCCGCCCAGGAGCGGATCGCCCTGGTGCTGGTCGAGGCGGCCTGACCATGGCGATCATCGCGCTGGTCTCGGCGAAGGGCTCGCCCGGCGTCACCACCTCCGCGCTGGCCTGCGCGCTGAGCTGGCACCGGCGGCTGGTGCTCGCCGAGTGCGACCCGGCTGGCGGCACGATCCTCGCCGGCTACCTCGGCGGCGCGCTGGACGGGCCCCGGGGCATCGGCGAACTGGCCGTCGGCGAGCTGCGCGACGGCAACCTGGAGGCGGCCTTCTGGTCGCAGCTGGTCGACCTGGACGCGCCGAGGCGGGAACGCCTGCTGTTGCCGGGCGTGATCGACCCGGCCCAGGCGGGCAGCGTCACCCCGCTCTGGCAGCGCTTCGCTGACTTTTTCGGCAGCCCGGAGAAGGGCCGACCCCCGTACGACGTGATCGTCGACTGTGGGCGGCTCCAGGTGCCCGGTCCACCGTGGCCGATCCTGCGCGCCGCCGCGGTGGTGCTGCTGGTCACCCGGGCCCAGCTGCCCGACCTCTCCGCCACCCGGTCGACGATCCGGGCGATCGAGCGGGACTTCACCGAGCACCGGGTGCCCCCGGGCACGCTGCGGTTGCTGGTGGTCGGCGACGGTCACGGCAAGGGCGAGATCGGCAAGGCGCTGCGGGTGCCGGTGATCGGCATGTTGCCGACGGACCCGCGTACCGCAGAGGTGCTCAGCCTCGGCGGCACCGTACGCGCCGGGCGGCCGCTGATGCGCGCGGCCGGCGCCCTGGAGGTGCCGGTCCGGACGCTGCTGGACCACCGCCGGGCCCGGCTGGCCTGGCCCACGCCCCAGGAGGTGCCAGATGTGGTGTGAGCGGCCCGGGGAGGCGCGTCATGCGGTTTGAGCCGGTCTCCCACGACCCGCGCCAGCAGCCGGGGGCCACCTCGACGATGCCACCGCTGCCCTCGGGGAACGGCCGGCACCATCCGCCGGCACCACCGGTCGCGCCGCCCGCGCCCGCCCCGCCGTCGCGACCGCGGGTGGACTTCGCGGTGGTGCGCGAGCTGCGCCGGGAGCTGAGCGAACGGCTCACCCAGTGGCAGCGCGGCCGCGAGTTCGACGCGAACGCCGAGGAGGTCGAGCGGGCCCGGCTCGCGGTCGCCGTGGTCTCCAGGTACGCCGACTCGGTGCGCCGGGCCGGCACCCCGATGGCCGCCGACGAGGAGCGGATCCTGCTCGACCAGGTCACCGCCGAGCTGGTCGGGCTGGGCCGGCTCCAGACGCTGCTGGTCGACGACACCATCGAGGAGGTGCACATCCTCGGCTGCGACCAGGTACGCGTCACCCGGCACGGCGGGGGCGTCGACTGGGTCGAGCCGATCGCCGACAGCGACGACGAGCTGGTGGAGATCCTCCAGGCGGCGGCCCGCCGGGCCGGGGCGACCGAGCGGTCCCTGTCGACGTCCAAGCCGACGCTCGACCTGCAACTGCCCGACGGCAGCCGACTCGCGGCGGTGTTCCTGGTCAGCCACCGCCCGTACGCGGTGATCCGCAAGCACAACACGCTGGACGTGAGCCTGGAGGAGATCGCCGGTGCCCGCCCCGACCTGGACGAGATGATCGACCCGCTGCTGCGCGACTTCCTCCGGGCGTCCATGCGGGCGGGGCTGAACATCATGGTCGCCGGGCTGGCGGGAGCGGGGAAGACCACGGTCATCCGGGCGCTGATGGACGAGATCCCGCCCGACGAGCCGTACGTGCTGCTGGAGGAGAGCCGGGAGCTGCTGCCGGCCCGCCGTGGTCCCAAGCACCGGGCGGTGATGAGCTTCGAGTCCCGCGAGGGGCACGGCGAGCGCGGCCTCGACGGGCGGCCGGCGGGCGAGGTGAGCATCGCCGACCTGATCCCGGTGTCGCTGCGGATGGGCGTGCTGCGGATCATCGTCGGCGAGGTCCGGTCCCGGGAGATCGTGCCGATGCTCCAGGCGATGACCACCAGCCGCGGCTCGCTGTGCACCATCCACGCCCGTACCCCGGCCGGCGTGAGTTGCCCTGTGTCAAGCCGCCGTCGGGGCGTCGTCGGTTTTGTCCTTGTTGAGGATGTTTTGGAGTGCGCGGTGGTTGGCGGGGTCGTA